>CAYFQD010000007.1:49396-65686 GCA_964345275.1 uncultured Oscillospiraceae bacterium | reverse complement strand
TGAGACCCATATGAGCTTCGCCACCATTATCAAGCATAACGTTCCAGAAAAGGAATACTATCATTGACAGAATGATGACAAGACACTGCCACATTGGTATTTTTCTACCCATAAATAATTCCTCCTCACAAAAATGTGAATAATAAATAAGTATAAAAACAATTAATTAAGACATGCCCAAACACGCCACCAGAGCACATCTTTGCACAACTGTATTATATTGTGTTCATGTCTGTTCTTACAATCGTACGAAAGTATTAGTTATCATGCCATCCCGTTAAAAAAGCAGTAGCACTTAAGTGCTACTGCCTCAGAATTTCAACGTTTTTCTTTGTTTATAGGGTCTGTCAGGATTTCTCATAAGGCTCATCATTGATTATGCATATTACTCCTACTCTGCTCTTTACATTTACCTTTCTGAAAATGTTGTATATATGGGTTTTAACCGTGCTTTCAGACAGAAACATTATATCTGCAATTTCCTTGTTGCTTTTGCCTGCATATATGAGTTCAATCAATTCACACTCCCTCGGTGTCAGTCCGTACTGCGAACAAATTTTCTCGATTCTTTCAGACAGCTCCCACCTTGAGCCCGAGGCCTTAGCAATATCAGTCTCATCTGCCTCAGCTCCTTTTTCAAAAAAAACAGGGACTATATCTCTCTTGTAAACAAATAACAGAGAAGCCCCGCTGATTATGAGCCAGAACACAATTGTCAGATCCAGAGGTTCTCTGATAAAGTCGCTGTTACCCCAGTAAACTGAAGTCTCACCCCAGAAGTAGGAACCATAATTCCATAAAAGAAGAGCAGTAACAATGGACATAAAATACATACTTCCCTTGTCATTCTCTACGGAGGCAAATATAATGTGAGCAACGGACACCCCTAAAAACGCCACAATAAGAATTATATCCGTTGACAGCAGAAGCCATTTGATTGTATAGAAATGCTGCACATTCAAAATAATTGTCAGCACCAGCCACAGTACCGCATAAAATATCAGATACTTCTTAACCGTCTTATTCAATAGCTTCAGAGCTTCTCTCCGTACTATGTTTTCCTGAACCATAACCCACATAAACATAGTTATGGCGATAATACAGCTTCCTATCCGCATAACCTCCATGCTGCTGAAATTCCCGATAACATAGTTCCAGTAATATATACCCATGTCATACATGCACATGATAAGCAGACTTAGCAAAAAAAACATCTGCGCCTTACTCTTCCGGCTGTTTTTCCTCTTCTTTACTACCAGCATGCAGCATGTGATCCCCGCAACAATCAGAACGATACAGACTACATAGCACATCAGGATTATCTCTTTTGTAAACAACTTTCCTCTCCCTTACACGCAACATACCTTATATGCTATTCAACAAAGGCTTCATAAATGGCTTTTATTGCCGTCTCCATATCTTTGTTTTCAACCCCAACGATAATGTTCATTTCACTGGAGCCCTGATCAATCATACGTATATTGATGTCCGCCTCGGCAAGCGCAGTGAACAGGCGGGCAGCGGTACCTTTTCTTGCTGCCATTCCCGCACCTACTGTTGCTATAAGTGCCAGATTTTCAGACACTTCAATGGAATCCGGCTTAAGCTGGCGGTCAAATTCCTCCACCAGTTCGTCCAGCTTGCCGTTAAGCATCCTCTTATCTATTATAACCGACATAGTATCTATGCCTGAAGGTAAATGCTCTATTGTCATATCATGATCTTCCATTATACCCGCAACCCTTCGGATAAATCCCTTCTCTCTTGCCATATGGTGCTTGTATATTCCTATTGCCGTGAAGTCCTTCTTCCCTGCAATGCCGGATATGATATCCTCACTGCCCGCATGCGGTTCAGCAGTAATCATCGTTCCCGGCTCAAGCGGACTGTTGGTATTTTTTATGTTGATGGGAATATTCTGCGCCTTGGCCGGATATATTGCCTCCTCATGGAGCACAGAAGCTCCCATATAAGAAAGCTCTCTGAGTTCCAGATATGAAATGGTGTTAATAGGTTTAGGATTGTCTACTATTTTAGGATCCGCCATCAGGAACCCTGACACATCCGTCCAGTTTTCATATACATCGGCTTTCATAGCACTGGCAATCAATGCACCGGTAATATCAGAACCGCCTCTTGAAAAAGTTTTTATTCTGCCATCCAGCTTCTCACCGTAAAACCCCGGAATGACGGCATTCTCATGTTGCCCCAGAACTCTGACGATGGATTCCATGGAAATCTCCTCCAGAAACCTGCCCTTGTCGCTGAATCTGATCATATCCTTGGAATCAACAAAGTCATACCCCAGATAGGCGGCTATAAGTTTAGCGTTGAGATATTCACCCCTGCTGGCAATATATTCAACAGGAGCACCCTTTTCAATCTCCTTAAGTATTGTATCCATTTCGCCCTTTATATCCACATCTACGCCCAGGTCCATTTCTACCGCCAGATACCTGTCGTAAATGACATGAAAAATCTGTTCGTATGGTATATTGTGCTCGATGTGGGTTTTGCACAGATACAGAAGATCTGTAACCTTACTGTCATCTGCAAAGCGTTTTCCCGGTGCGGACACCACTACATATTTTATATCTTCATCGTTATGTACGATTTCCTTTATCTTTTTAATCTGTAATGCATCGGCGACAGATGAGCCACCGAATTTAGCTACCTTGATTCCCATTATATGTACCCTTGATAATTCTTTTTATAACTCTGCCTTCAGTTCTTCCACTTTGTCCAGTTTTTCCCACGGAACATCGATGTCGGTTCTGCCAAAATGTCCATAGGCAGCAACCTGTCTGTAAATCGGTCTCCTTAAATCCAGTTCCCTGATAATTGCCGACGGTCTTAAATCAAAATGCTTTTCAACGATTTCAGCAAGTCTGACATCGGAGAACCTGCCTGTTCCGAATGAATCAACCATAATTGATACAGGTCTGGCGACACCTATGGCATAAGCCAGCTGAACCTCACACTTATCCGCCAGCCCGGCAGCAACCATATTCTTTGCAACCCAGCGAGCGGCATATGTAGCGCTTCTGTCTACCTTTGTCGGATCCTTGCCGCTGAAGGCTCCTCCACCGTGATGAGCATAACCGCCGTATGTATCAACTATAATCTTTCTCCCCGTCAGTCCTGAGTCTCCCTGTGGTCCGCCTATTACAAACTTTCCAGTCGGATTAACGAAATACTTCGTTTCTTCATCAAGCAGTTCTGCAGGAATTACAGGTCTGATCACATGCTCAATAAGGTCAGCCTTTATCTGCTCCTGTGTTGCTTTAGGGTCATGCTGTGTTGAAACAAGAACAGTGTCAATTCTCTTAACTCTGTCGTCGTCGTACTCTACCGTCACCTGTGTCTTACCATCGGGTCTCAGATATGTCAGCGTTCCATTCTTTCTGACCTCTGTAAGCCTTCTTGCCAGCTTGTGAGCGAGTGAGATGGGCATTGGCATAAGTTCCGGTGTTTCATTACAGGCAAAGCCAAACATCAGCCCCTGATCTCCTGCCCCCGTATCGTGGTCGGCATTTGTCTCCTCATCAACACCAAGGGCGATGTCAGGCGACTGCTCATCGATGGAAGTCATTATAGCACAGGTAGCTCCATCGAATCCGTATTTAGCTCTGTCGTATCCGATATCCACAATTACATCTCTTGCCAGCTTAGGGATATCAACATAGCAATCGGTTGTAATCTCTCCCATTACCATAGCATACCCCGTATTCACAGTAGTTTCCGCAGCGACTCTTCCCGCCGGATCCTCTGCAAGTATTGCATCAACGATGGCATCCGAAATCTGATCACACATTTTATCAGGATGACCTTCTGTAACGGATTCCGATGTGAATAATTTTTTCATTTTGCTCTCCTTATCTATATCTATTTTTATTTATTGATCCTTTGGTATTAAATAATTTTATGCAGACACACCTGCCCGCACTATAGTGCATTATATCGCACTTGGGCTTGTTTTTCCATTGATTTATTGTATACTTGCTATATGAAAAAGAGCGATTTAAAAATAATAAAAGGAGGTCTCTCCTCCAATATAGATATGATGCGAAAGGATTTTGTTTCCGCCTATGTTACAGATACTCGCCTGATGGGAGTGCTGGCTGTCTATGCACGATGGAACATTGCCGGTCCTTCCACGGATTTCTCCGGGGAACCCGATCAGCTCCACCAGTTTTTTTATATTGACTGTGAGGAAGCAGGGCTGGAAACCTACACATCTCATCCGGGTACGGATATAATCGGTATTGAAATCACAGAACAGGCTCTCGTAGGCGGTCTCGGTGCCAAAAGGGTTGATCTGAACGAAAGATCTCTGCGCGGACTTCTATGCCACTGGCGCAAATTTAACGTGAAACACAACCTGCCATTACCGGAAAATTATTCTGAATATGGTTTTCTTCTGGAGCCGGAAACGGTTCTGACTTCACCTGAACAGCATTCGCTTATGGAGGAAATCTGCAGCGAACTTGTTTCTGATTATCAACTCATCAACTATTTCCTTATGAGATGTTTCGGCCGCGATTACGACGGTGCACGCTTCCTTACCGCATCAGCGGGAGATGCCGATAAATTCCCGCTGGATCTTTATGACAGTTACATACAGGCCACCTTTTGCAAGAATGTGATAGATGTGGAAAAAAAATATGGCGATGGTTCCATATCTTATCTTTGTGAATCTCTTATTGAAATGAACGGTAAATATGAAACCGTTATCTCCAAGGTTGTTGCAAAGGATCGCAAAGTGATAGGCTTCGAACACTGCTCCGGCTTCAGAGTGAGCGAGGCAGAAGCCGCTATGATGCTGGCAAAGCCCGAGTTTATGACCATCTGCGAAGTTATGCTCTCCGAAGATGACATGAAAAAAAACCTGGGCGAATTTACGGTGGGACTTAACACAGTAATGTCCAAGCAGGAAAACGGACACCTTTTCATGGCTTTCAAAGAAAGTAACAGCCATGTAAATAATCGCGTCTTCATGCTGAGCAACGATGTCAAAGGCGTTTACTTCCTGTCCGACTATGGACAGCTGATAGTTACGGCTTACAGCCTGCGTGATATCCGTAAGCTTGAAGCAACTCTGGCTGCAAGTCCCCTGTCGCCTTATCTGGTACCTACCGCCAAGTATGAGTTTATTGAGCCTTTGCTGTTTGAATTCATACAGAGTGATTTTGATGATTTTGAAACTTTTCTTGACTTTCTGCAAGAATAACCGCCACTTACTGTCCAAACTCCTCTGCAGCTTCTTTCATAATTTCAATAATAGGCAGACCTTGCGGACATTCCTCCTCACACTTGCCGCAGCCTATACAGTCAGATGCATGATGGCCCGGAGCCGTCCAGTTTTTATACTCCAATGCCGTACTCGGGTTTTTCTCAAAGGCATGCCAGCTGTTAAGGTATTCTATTATACCCGGTATGTTCAACCTCTTCTCGCACGGCAGACAATACTCACACTTTGTGCACTGGTATTTGAAGAGCCGGTTGTATTCAGCCGCAACCCTATCGATTAAGTCTTCTTCTTCACATGATAAGGATAATAATCCGGCATCGGAGAAAATGGCAATATTCTCATCTATCTGCTCCACACTGTTCATTCCGCTGAGAATCTGCACAACTCCCGGTTGTGATGCTACCCACTTGAAGGCGGTTTTCGCAGGTGTTCTGTCAGCCTCTATAATACCCTTTTCTTTGGCCTCATCCCAAAGTTTTTGCACTGCAGGCGGAACTTTGTCCGTTATGCGTCCTCCTTTTAAGGGCTCCATCACAATAACATCCACTCCGCGTTCACGAGCATACTCGAGACCTTTCAGTCCCGCCTGTATGTCTTTGTCCAGGAAGTTCAGCTGGATCTGGCAGAATTCCCACGGAAAGGCATCAATTACATCTTTGAAAAGCTCCAGATCTCCATGAAAAGAGAATCCGATATGACCGATCTTTCCTTCAGCCTTCTTTTGTTCAAGAAATGACAGAATATTGAGCTTCTGTGCTTTTCTCCAGTTGGGCTTTATTATGTTGTGAAGTAAATACATGTCGATATATTCCACATCAAGTCTTTGAAGCTGCTTACTGAAAAACCTATCCAGATCCTCTTCTGTCTTTGCAAGCCAGATCGGCATCTTGTCCGCCAGAACAACCTTCTCCCTATATCCATCCTTCAAGGCCTTTCCTACTATCATCTCGCTTCTTCCGCTGTGATATGTGTAAGCCGTATCAATATATGTAATCCCTCTATCGATTCCATATCGAATAAGGTCAATTGAGTCCTGTATATTTACAGTTCCATCCTCTGCGGTCACCAGCCTCATGATTCCATGTCCAAGCATGGATGTTTCTCTGTCAAGGCATCTGAATTTTTTCTTTTTCATTCTGTTTCTCCTTAGAAAATGTTATACTGATTAGTATTATAATAGTATCACAGGAAAGGATGTTTAACCACATGAATAAGCTTACAAACGAAAATCTCGCGGAAAGAATGAATGCATTCCTTGACCATTCCATGGAGCAGTACGACCTGCCGGGTCTGGCCATCGGGGTATCATCAGGCGGTATTGCCGACGACGATATCATTTGCCAGTTCACCGGGGTTCGCGGTTACAGGAACAGAGAAAAGAAGATTCCTCTTAAGCCCGAGGATATTTTTCACTGCGCATCAGTTTCAAAACTCTTCACTGCATCCGCCATACTTAAACTTGTTGAAAGGGGTGCTTTGAATCTTGATGATCGACTGTCTGATTTGTTGCCGGAACTGATATTTGCTGACAGGCGTTATTTGGATATATGCTTGTGGAATCTTCTGACACACACCTCCGGGTTGGGAGACTGCGATGATTATCACTGGGATACGCCTGAGTTTGACGACGCTGCACTGAAGCGCTATGTCTATTCCGACGAAGTCAGGCTGCAGCCTATGCGCTGGGAACCGCAGTCAGAACCTGAATCGCCGGCAAATGATAACACTTCAGTAAGCAAATTCAGCTACAGCAATCCGGCTTACGAAATTCTTGGACATATAGTTTCCGAATACTCAAATGTTCTGGATCATGGGGCTGCAGGCGATAAACTCTCTTTCGAGGATTTTGTCGCAAGCTACCTTTTTGAGCCGGCAGGCATGAGTTGTTCCTCCATGAAAACATACGAACGGGAAGGCTGGGCATCTTTGAGTTCGGAAATGCCGGACAGCATGGTATACCCCCACAAAAAGGGGAATGACCGTTCAATAAACATTGTGACTTTCTATCCATATACCCGGCAGCATGCCCCGAGTTCAACCCTTACATCAAATTTAGGGGATTTGCTGAAATGGGGCAGAGCTGTTATTAAGAGCTCGCGGGATAATACCGGTACTGTTCTTTCTCCGGAAACATACACACATGCATGGCATGAGTATGCTACCGTCCCTAACAACGGAGAGAAGATGGGACTGGGCTGGTTCATGCGCAAACAAGAAATCGAAGCCGAAGACACCCGGCATAAGTTCACCCTTATGGGGCATGAAGGTACCGATGACGGTTTCCGTTCCAGCTTCTGGATCTGCCCAGAGCTGGATCTGGTTATTACCGTTCTCTGTAACCTGACAGGAGGCCCGACCAAGCGAATATGCAGGAATATCCTGACTGAACTTTTTTAAACTAAAAGAGACCTGGTTAATCAGTAAACCAGGCCTATCTTTTTGTTTAATCCGATTAAACCAGTTCGAGGAATACTACCTCGGCTGAATCTCCCCGGCGAGGTCCCAGCTTCAGAATTCTGGTGTATCCGCCCTGTCTGTCTGCGTATTGAGGCGCAATTTCCTCAAATAACTGTGTTACAACAGATTCATCATAGATAAAAGCCAGCGCCTGTCTTCTTGCATGAAGATCTCCGCGCTTACCCAGCGTGATCATCCTTTCCGCTTGTTTTCTGGCTTCCTTAGCTCTGTGCTCCGTAGTCTGAATTCTGCCTTCTCTCAGGAGGTCAGTCACCAGATTTCTAAGCATAGCCTTCCTATGAGCTGAATCCCGGCCTAATTTTCTGTATCCTGGCATTTGTCTGCTTCCTTTCTTCTTATTCGTCACTCTCACTTAAGCTGAGCCCCAGCTCTTCGAGCTTGCTCTTAACTTCGTCAAGTGACTTCTTTCCAAGGTTTCTAACCTTCATCATGTCCTCTTCACTCTTGTGAGTCAATTCCTCAACAGTATTGATTGCCGCTCTCTTCAGGCAGTTGAAGGATCTGACCGAAAGCTCAAGTTCCTCGATTGACATTTCCAAAGCCTTTTCTTTCTGGTTAATTTCCGTTTCAACCATTATTTCCATTCCTTCAGCCGAATCGTTCAGCTCGACGAACAGTCCCAGGTGTTCCTGCATAATCTTGGCGCCGATTGATACGCCTTCGCTGGGCGTAACAGAACCATCGGTCCAGATTTCAAGTATCAGCTTATCGTAATCCGTAACCTGCCCTACTCTTGTATCCTCAACCGTAAAGTTACACTTTAATATCGGCGTATAGATTGAGTCTGTAGGTATTACGGAAATCGGTGTGTTTTCATCTTTATTGTTCTCTGCAGCCACATAACCTCTGCCTCTGGCAAGGTTTATCTCCATCACAAGAGTGGCATTCTCATCCAGAGTTGCGATATGCAGCTCCGGGTTAAAGATTTCAACATCAGCATCACCCAGAATTTCTCCGGCTGTAACTTCCTTAGGTCCGATAGCATTGATGATAACTCTCTTCTCGTTTTCACCTGTCAGTCTGACTGCCAGCTTCTTCAGGTTAAGGATAATTTCAGTTACATCCTCCTTAACTCCCGGAATTGTAGAAAACTCATGAAGTATCCCATCAATCTTTACAGATGTAACAGCCACACCCGGAAGTGAGCCTAAAAGAATCCTTCTCAAACTGTTCCCAAGGGTTGTACCATATCCTCTTTCAAGCGGCTCTACTATGAACTTGCCATAGTTTGCATCTTCGTTCGAATATACACATTCGATTGTTGGTTTTTCGATTTCTATCACTCAAAACCCTCCTTTTCATTCCAGAAACATAACGACTGTTCGTCAGATTACTTGGAGTAAAGTTCGACGATAAGGTGTTCTTCAACCGGAGTATCAATCTGTTCTCTGGTTGGCAGATTAAGAATCTTTCCTTCCAGCTTTTCTACATCAACAGACATCCATTCAGGAACCGTGATTGTCATTTCCTTAACTTCCTTAAACTTAGGAGAGTTGCTGCTCTTGTCCTTAACCGTGATAACATCACCGGCCTTAACCGTATATGAAGGAATATTTACCTTCTTGCCGTTAACCTTGAAGTGACCGTGGTTTACCAGCTGTCTTGCTTCCTTTCTGGATGAAGCGAAGCCCAGCCTGAACGCAACATTGTCCAATCTTGTTTCCAGCATAATCAGCAGGTTTTCACCGGTCATGCCCGGTTTCCTGTCTGCCTTTTCAAAAAGGTTTCTGAACTGGGTTTCCTGAAGTCCGTAAAACCTCTTAGTCTTCTGCTTTTCTCTCAGCTGAATAGCATATTCGGAAGCCTTTCTTCTTCCCTGCCCGTGCTGCCCGGGAGCATAACCTCTTCTTTCCATAGAACACCTGGCGCTGTAGCATCTGTCGCCCTTTAAGAACAGCTTCTGTCCTTCTCTTCTGCAAAGTCTGCAGTTAGCGTCTGTATATCTTGCCATATTAGTTTATCCTCCCTTCTATCAGACTCTTCTACGCTTCGGCGGTCTGCAACCATTGTGCGGAATCGGTGTGATATCCTTAATCATGGTGATTTCGAGACCTGCAGTCTGAAGTGCTCTGATAGCAGCTTCCCTGCCGGATCCCGGACCCTTAACATAAACTTCTACTGTCTTGAGACCATGCTCCATAGCTCCTCTGGCCGCTTCTTCTGCAGCAGACTGTGCAGCGAACGGCGTTGACTTTCTTGAGCCTCTAAAGCCGAGTGATCCGGCACTTGACCATGACAGTGCATTTCCTGCCATGTCGGTCAATGTTACCAATGTATTGTTAAAGGTAGCCTGAATATGAGCCTGGCCTTTTTCAATATTCTTACGCTCTTTTCTCTTTTTTCTAACAGCCTTCTTAACAGCTTTAGCCATATCGTTCTACCTCCTTTACTTCTTCTTTCTGCCTACGATCCTTTTAGGACCTTTGCGAGTTCTGGCATTTGTCTTTGTCTTCTGTCCTCTTACAGGGAGACCTCTTCTGTGTCTGATTCCTCTGTAACAGCCGATTTCCATCAGTCTCTTGATGTTCATGGAAGTGTCCCTTCTGAGATCACCCTCCACAATGTAATCGGATTCAATAACTTTTCTGATCTTACCGGCTTCCTCTTCTGTCAGGTCTTTAACTCTTGTTGAAGGGTCAATTCCCGTCTTTTGTAAGATCGTTCTTGAAGTTGTCCAACCTATTCCGTAGATATAGGTCAGTCCGGCTTCAATTCTTTTTTCATTTGGTAAGTCTACACCGGCTATACGAGCCATATTTTCCTCCTGTTCCCATCTTCCGTCACGCACAACGCGCCTTACCCAGCACGAGGCATAATATAAACGGGATGTTCTAAAAAATTAATAAAAATAGTTGATTAACCCTGCTTCTGCTTGTGCTTAGGATTTTCGCAGATAACCATCACTTTGCCTCTTCTTCTGATTACCTTACATTTTTCGCACATAGGCTTTACGGAAGCTCTTACTTTCATTTTTCGTCCTCCTCCTGTGATTTTCGGCAGGCTTAAGCCCTGCCTCTCCATGTGATTCTGCCGCGAGTCAGGTCGTAAGGCGAAAGTTCGACCTTAACCTTATCTCCCGGAATGATTCTGATATAGTTAGTTCTTATTTTCCCGGATACATGTGCGAGCACCTTATGTCCGGTCTCCAGTTCAACTACGAACATCGCATTTGGCTGTGCTTCTACAACTCTGCCTTCAGCTTCAATGACATCCTTTTTTGCCATGTTTATACCTCCAGTGTGAGCAGCTCAGGCTCACCATCCGTAATAACTACAGTGTTTTCATAATGCGCTGCCAGTTTACCGTCAATGGTAACAACAGTCCAGTTGTTTAATAATATATCTACTTCGTATGTACCCTCACAGATCATCGGCTCGATGGCAAAGACCATACCTTTAGCCAGTCTCGGTCCCCTTCCGGCTTTGCCGAAGTTAGGGATCTGCGGTGCCTCATGCATGTTTCTCCCTATGCCGTGACCCACAAAATCTCTTATAACGCTGAAGCCTTCGCTTTCAGCCTTAACCTGTATTGCATTTGAAATATCTGACAGTCTGCAGCCAACCTTGCAAAATTCCAACCCTGCAAAGAAGCTATCCCTTGTTGTATTTATCAAGTGCATAGCCACCTCGCTGACCTCTCCTACAGGGTAGGTCCTGGCGGCATCACTCACATATCCTTTGTGAGTGGCACCGACATCAACGCTGACAATGTCACCTTCCTTCAGAATCCTATTTTTATCAGGAATTCCATGGACAACTTCATCGTTGATGGATACACATGCACTTGCCGGAAATCCCCCATACCCTTTGAAGGCAGGAATCATTCCGTTTTTCAGTATGGTATCCTCAACGAATTTGTCTATATCGGCAGTTGATAGGCCGGGTCTGATAATGTTCTCCAGCTCCTTAAGAATGAAACCGGTCACCTTGCCCGATGTTCTCATTAAATCAATCTCTGAATCGGATTTAATAATGATCATGCTTATTCACCTATTACGCCTGATATCACATTAAATACATTTTCCAAACCTATTGTTCCGTCAATATTGACAATGTTGCCGGCCCTTTCGTAATAATCCACGAGAGGCTTGGTTTCCTTATTGTAAACTTCTATCCTGTTGGAAGCGGTCTCCTCGTTATCATCCTTTCTCTGGATAATTTCCGATCTGCAAACATCACAGATTCCTTCCTTTTTAGGAGGGATGTTTACAATATGATATGAAGCTCCACAGCTGCTGCAGATTCTTCGGCCGGTAAGACGAGCCATAAGTTCTTCTCTGTTCACTTCAAGATTCAGAACGCTGTCAATCTTGTCTCCTTTTGCAGCCATGTACTTGTCCAGCTCTTCAGCCTGAAATACGGTTCTTGGAAATCCGTCAAGAAGGAATCCTTCCTTGCAGTCATCCTTGTCCAGTCTGTCAGTTGCAATCTCTACTACCAGTTCATCAGGAACCAGTTTGCCGGCATTCATATACTCCTGAGCCTTCTTGCCGAGCTCTGTCCCGTTCTTGATGTTCTCTCTGAATATATCGCCCGTTGAGATATGAGGAATATTATATTTTTCGATAATCTTAGCAGCCTGAGTGCCTTTGCCTGCTCCCGGAGGGCCCAATAAAATCAAATTCATAACTGTCTCCTGTCTCACTCTCCAATATGAGTGCACTACTACTTCAGGAATCCTGAGTAGTTTCTCATTACCATCTGGTTTTCCAGTTGTTTCATCGTATCAAGAGCAACGCCCACCGCAATCAGCAGAGATGTTCCTCCGAAATGAAAGTTCAATCCACCCAGCTGACTTACGATTGTCGGCAAAATTGCCACCAGCGCCAGGAATACCGCACCAACGAATGTAATTCTTGTCATCACTCTGTTAAGATAATCTATCGTTGTTTTACCCGGTCTGATTCCCGGAACAAATCCTCCGTTGGCCTTCAGGTTCTGTGCCACTTCTACCGGATTAAAAGTAACCGAAGTATAGAAGTAGGTAAAGAACATGATCAGTATTGCGTTAAATGCGGCATATACCCACACGCCCGGTGAACCCGTCGGAGCCAGCCACTTCTCAACCCACATTGCAGCATCGCCCTGAGCATTCATAAAGTATGTAATGGTCAGTGGGAACTGCAGAAAAGCCATGGAGAAGATTACAGGGATAACACCCGCCTGATTAACCTTAAGCGGAATGTGTGTCGCCTGTCCGCCATACATCTTTCTTCCGACAACCCTCTTGGCATACTGAACAGGGATTCTTCTCTGCCCCTGCTGGATCAGTATTATTCCAACTATGACAGCTCCACAGAAAATCAGGAATATAATCAGTGTTACTATACTCAGGGTTCCTTCCTGAAGCTTGTTCCATATTTCCTGGACTGCAGATGGCAGTCTGGCAATGATTCCTGCAAAGATAATCAGTGAGATACCGTTACCTATTCCGTTCTCATTAATCTGTTCGCCCAGCCACATGAGGAATGCTGTGCCTGCTGTAAGAACAAACACTATTACGATAATCGAGAAAATGTCAGTGCTGATAAGTGCCTGTCTGAACAAGCCGATTGTAACACCTATAGCCTGTACTACTGCCAGACCTACTGTCAGATAACGCGTATACTGAGCAATCTTTTTCCGCCCTTCCTGTCCTTCTCTTGACAGTCTCTCCAGTGCCGGAATTGCAACAGTCAGAAGCTGAAGAATGATTGATGCCGTTATATAAGGTGTGATACTTAATGCGAAGATTGTGAAGTTACTGAACGCACCTCCTGAGAACAGATTAAACAGTGCGAAAAGTCCTGTTTCACTGTCAAAGGTCTGAGCCAGAATCTCTCTGTCCATTCCGGGAACCGGTACCTGTGAACCAATTCTAAAGACCACAAGCATAGCAAGTGTAAAAATTATCTTCTTCCTTATTTCCGGAATACTCCAAGCCTTTGCGACTGTTCTGAGCATCTCCATCAGATCACCTCTGCCTTTCCTCCGGCAGATTCTATTTTTTCAATTGCGGTCTTACTGAACTTGTGAGCCTGAACTGTCAGGTTCTTTTCCAGAGTTCCGTTTCCGAGAATCTTTATACTGTCCTTAACCTGCTTAGCCATTCCGGCCTCTTTCATTGACTCAGGAGTAACTGTGGCTCCGTCTTCAAACCTATTCAAGTCGCTTACATTGATTACAGTATATTCTGTTCCCCAGATATTAGTGAATCCTCTCTTTGGGATTCTTCTGTAAAGTGGCATCTGACCACCTTCAAAGCCCGGTCTGACACCGCCGCCCGATCTGGAATTCTGACCGTTCATACCTCTGCCGGCAGTCTTCCCCAGACCGCTTGCTGTACCGCGGCCTTTTCTTTTCGGTGCTCTTATTGCGCCTTCTACCGCTTTTAATTCATGCAGTTTCATTTTCGTGTGCACCTCCTATCCTATAGTTCCTCTACAGTCAAAAGATGCGATACCTTATTAACTGCACCTCTTGTCACAGGAGAATCCACCAGCTCAACTGACTGATTCATCTTCCTGAGGCCTAACGCTTCTACAACTTTTCTCTGCTTTGGGGAAGCGCCAATAACACTTTTTGTCAATGTGACTTTTATCATTTTTGCCATTATTACTTCCTCCTTATCCTAAGATTTCTTCCTTAGTCTTTCCTCTTCTCCTGGCAACATCTTCAACTGTCATCAGGGTCTTCAGACCTTCTAAGGTCGCATATGCCATGTTACCGTTGTTGTGTGAACCGATGGACTTGGCTCTGATATCCTTAATCCCTGCAGATTCCAGTACTACACGAACTGAAGAACCTGCAATTACGCCCGTACCGGGGGCAGCCGGCATAAGGAGAACCTTGCCCGCACCGAATACACCTAAATGTCTGTGAGGAATTGTAGTCCCTACAATAGGAACTTTGATTAAATTTTTCTTAGCATCTTCTGTGGCTTTCCTAACCGCTTCAGGTATTTCCAGAGCTTTGCCGAGACCAACTCCGACATGGCCTTCGCCGTCACCGACAACCACTGTTACGCTGAATCTAATGTTTCTGCCGCCCTTAACGGTTTTAGCAACACGTCTGATATTAACTATCGTTTCAGTTAATTCCATCTTTGATGCATCTAAAGTATTTCGCATTCGTCTTACCTCCCGTTAGAATTTCAATCCTGCTTCACGAGCACCTTCAGCCAGTTCCTTCACACGTCCGTGATAAAGGAATCCGCCTCTGTCAAAGCAAACCGTTTTGATTCCCTTTGCCAGTGCTCTCTTTGCGATAGCTTCTCCAACTGCCTTGGCAGCTTCCTTGTTGCCGCCATTATCAATATCAGCCTTTAACTCCTTATCTATCGTTGATGCTGAAACAAGTGTAACTCCGTTTATGTCATCGATAATCTGAGCGGAAATATTCTTATTGCTTCTAAAAACACACAGCCTGGGCGTTTCAGGAGTACCGCTAAGGTTTTTTCTGATTCTGGAATGCCTGACAATGCGTCTGTCATTTCTGCTTTCTTTAGCCATATTGCTTTACTCCTTTCTTTACTGAGCCCCGGTCTTGCCTTCTTTTCTGCGAACATATTCGCCATCGTATCTGATACCCTTACCCTTATATGGTTCAGGCTTTCTCCAGGCTCTGATATTCGCAGCGTAGTTGCCGACCAGCGCTTTATTAATACCTTTAACTAATATTGTTGTGGCATCAGGTGTTTCGGTTGTGATGCCTTCAGGATCCTTCAATTCAACAGGATGTGAGTATCCGATATCCATCACAAGGGTATTACCCTTCTTATCAACCTTATAGCCAACTCCAGTCAGCTTAAGCTTCTTTTCATATCCGCTTGTAACGCCAACCACCATATTGTAGATAAGCGTTCTTGCCAGACCATGCTGTTCTCTGTCTTCTATATCGTCACAGCTTCTTTTTACCTCGAGAACTCCGTTCCCGATTTCTACTGTCAGCAGTTTGCTGATTGTTTCCTGCAGCTCTCCTTTAGGTCCTTTCACGGAAACCACATTTCCTTCAACCTTGACTTCTACGCCGGCAGGAATTTCGATAGTCTTTAATCCTATTCTTGACATTTCTTACCTCCTACCAAACATAACATATTACTTCGCCGCCGATTCCCAGATTTCTTGCTTCCTTGTCGCTTATAACACCCTTTGAGGTTGAAATAATAGCGATCCCCAGTCCGCCCAGAACTCTTGGAACTTCATTGGCCTTCGCATAGGACTTAAGTCCCGGCTTTGAAATTTTCTTGATTCCGCTGATTACTCTTTCCTTATCAGGGCCATACTTCATAGTAATTTTGATAATGCCCTGCTTATTGTCTTCAATCACAGCAAAATCTTCAATGTAGCCTTCTTCTTTGAGAATCCCTGCGATTGACTTCTTCATCTTTGAAGCGGGAATCTCAACTGCCACATGACCTGCGGCATTTGCATTTCTGATTCTTGTCAGCATATCCGCAATTGGATCTGTCATTGTCATTTTTTAATTCTCCTTCCTCCATCAGTATTGCTGAACTTGTCCCCGCGATTGGCCCGTCAGGGGCAGAGCGGCGGAATGTTCGCCGTCAGGAGCACAGTGCTTCAG
>CAYFQD010000007.1:0-49296 GCA_964345275.1 uncultured Oscillospiraceae bacterium | reverse complement strand
CACGTGGTGCTCTACGACGCTGAACTTGTTCAGTTGAGTGTCACAGTGCTTCAGCACGTGGTGCTCTACGACGCTGAACTTGTTCAGTTGAGTGTCACAGTGCTTCAGCGCGTGGTGACCAACGACGCTGAACTTGTTCCTCAGACAAGTTTTGCAGCAACTTAACGGATAGTAAGTTCTCATTGATATATTGTTTACCAGGATGCCTTTTTCACACCCGGGATTTCTCCCTTATAAGCAAGCTCTCTGAAGCAGATTCTGCAGATTCCATACTTCTTTAATACTGAATGAGGTCTTCCGCAGATTCTGCATCTGGTGTAAGCACGGGTTGAATACTTCGGCTTTCTCTGCTGCTTAACCTTTAATGACGTCTTTGCCATCTTATCCTCCTTTGTTCCTACTTCTCGAACGGCATTCCCAGCCCGGACAGGAGTGCCTGTGCTTCTTCGTCTGTTTCCGCCGTTGTGGTGAATACGATGTTCATTCCCTTAATGATCTCAACTTTATCGTAGTTGATTTCCGGGAAAATGAGCTGTTCCCTGATGCCCATTGCGTAATTTCCTCTGCCGTCAAATGAGTTCTTGCTGACGCCCTTAAAGTCTCTTACTCTCGGAAGAGCGATATTGAAAAGCTTGTCAATAAACTCGTACATATTGTCGCCTCTTAAAGTAACCTTGGCTCCAACAGGCATGCCCTGCCTGACCTTAAAGTTAGCTATGGACTTTCTCGCCTTTGTTACTACAGGTCTCTGTCCGGTAATAAGCGCAATTTCATTTACAGCGCCTTCCAGCATCTTAGCGTTGTCCTTTGCTTCACCCAGGCCCATGTTCACGGTAACCTTTACGAGTTTAGGAACCTGCATAACATTTTTGTATTTGAATTGTTCCAGCAGCGCCGGAAACACATCAGCTTTATAACTTTCTCTTAATCTTGCTGTCAAAACCGTCTCCTCCTTTCTCAGTCAATTTCGGCTCCGGTTGCCTTGGCAACTCTCACCTTCTTACCAGCATCAACCTTGTAGCCGACTCTGCTTGGCTTTTTAGCCTTGGTATCATAGTACATAACATTTGATACATCGATAGGACCTTCCTGGTGCTTGATTTCAGCAGCGACCTTCTGAGTCTGTTTCTGATGCTTTGTCTGCATGTTAATTCCTTCTACGATTACTTTGCCTTCTTTAGGAAGTGCTTTTAATACCTTACCGGTCTTTCCCTTATCTTTTCCGGTAAGTACGATTACTGTATCATCCTTTTTAATCTTCATTTACAGATGCCTCCTATAATACTTCCGGTGCAAGAGATATAATCTTCATGAAGCCGTCTCTGAGCTCTCTGGCTACGGGCCCGAAGATACGGGTTCCGACAGGCTGCATGTCCTCTTTAATAATAACTGCTGCATTCTGATCAAACTTCACAGTGCTGCCATCTGCTCTTCTAGCACCATGCTTGGTTCTAACAACAACAGCTCTGACAACATCGCCCTTCTTCACGATTCCACCGGGTGTAGCGTCCTTGACGGCACACACAATGATGTCACCGATATTTGCGTACTGACGCCTTGTTCCGCCCAGTACACGAATACATAACAGTTCTTTGGCTCCGGAGTTGTCAGCTACCTTTAATCTTGTTTCAGTCTGAATCATTGTCAGGTGCCTCCTTTACTTAACTTTCTCCACGATGTTCACAAGCCTCCATCTCTTATCTTTAGACAGAGGTCTTGTCTCCATAATTCTTACTTTATCTCCGATTTCACATTCGTTGTTTTCATCGTGAGCCTTAATCTTCTTGGTTCTCTTTACAGCCTTTCCATAAAGGGAATGTCTTACGAAGTCTTCAACTGCAACAACAACTGTCTTATCCATCCTGTCGCTGGTTACTATACCAACTCTTGTCTTTCTCTTGTTTCTTTCAACTGCCATAATACATCCTCCTTTCTATCAGCCCTGAACCTTTTCGAGTTCTTTTTCTCTGATTATGGTTTTCACTCTTGCGATATTTCTCTTTGTGTCCCTCAGCTGAATCGGATTTTCAAGCTGACCGGTTACATGCTGGAATCTGAGATTAAAGAGATCTTTTTTCATCTTTAGCAGCTCTGCGCTCAGCTCTGATTCTGACATTTCTCTGATTTTCTTTAATTCCATTACGCTTCACCACCCTTTTCCTTTTCTCCGATGGCAAACTTGCTCTTTACAGGCAGCTTGTGTGATGCAAGTCTCATAGCCTCTCTGGCCTGTGCTTCTGTTACACCTTCGATTTCAAACATTATTCTGCCGGGCTTTACAACTGCTACCCAGTACTCAGGAGCACCCTTGCCGGAACCCATACGTACTTCAGCAGGCTTTTTGGTCACTGACTTATGAGGGAAGATTTTAATGAAAACCTTACCGCCTCTTTTGATAGATCTGGTCATTGCAATTCTGGCTGCCTCAATCTGATTTGAAGTGATCCATCCACATTCTGTGGCCTGAAGACCATAATCTCCGTATGTTATGGTATTGCCCCTTGTGGCCTTACCCTTCATTCTGCCTCTGTGGACCCTCCTGTGTTTAACGCGCTTTGGCATTAACATGATGCGTGTCCTCCTTTCACTTTTGTCTATTCTTCTGCAGGTGCCGCAGCTTCAGCCGCTTCTACCTGAGTTTCTTCAACCTGAGCTTCGACCTGAGGCTCTGCCTTAGGAGTTTTTCTTACTCTTGGATTTACTGCCTTAGGAGCCTCTGCCCTATCGTTTCTTCTGTCATCCCTTCGAGGTCTTCTGTCGCCGTCTCTTCTCGGTCTTCTGTCGCCGTCTCTTCTCGGTCTTCTGTCGCCGTCTCTTCTCTTGCCCCTCTGTCCTCTATCCTTCTTTTCTTCAGGAACGGAATCCTTAAGGCCCTTGTCGAGAATTTCGCCGTTGTTTATCCATACCTTTACACCCAGCTTACCGTAGGTGGTATCAGCTTCCGCAAAACCATAGTCGATATCCGCTCTCAGTGTGTGAAGAGGAACATTTCCTTCGCTGTACTTTTCGGATCTGGCAATTTCGGCTCCGCCGAGTCTTCCTGATGTGAGAACCTTTATTCCCTTTGCACCGGCCTTCATTGTTCTTCCTATAGCCTGCTTCATTGCTCTTCTGAAGGATACTCTTCTTTCGAGTGCCTGAGCAATACTTTCGGCTGTCAGCTGTGCATCCAGCTCGGCTCTTCTGATTTCCTTTATTTCGATAACAATATTCTTGCCTGTCATCTTTTCCAGCTCAGCCTTCAGGTCATCGATTCCTGTTCCGGATCTTCCGATTACCATACCCGGTTTAGCTGTCATGACAATAACCTTTAATTTGGTCTCTGCCGCTCTTTCAATTACTACCTTTGAAACGCCTGCAGCATATAGTTTTTTCTTTACATGTTCTCTTACCTGGTTGTCTTCAACAAGGAAATCGGCAAACTTACTCTTATCTGCATACCACTTTGAATCCCAGTTTTTAATAACGCCAACTCTTAATCCGTGTGGACTTACTTTCTGACCCATTAGTTAACCTCCTTTTCTTTAAGAGTGCATCCTATATGGCTGCTTCTCTTCAAGATGATTGATGCTCTGCCCTGTGCTCCGGCTTTCCATCTCTTCATAGTCGGTCCCTGATGAGCATATATTTCTGCTACATAGAGAGTGTCCGTATTCATTTCCTTAACATCTGCGTTTGCAGCAGCTGACTGTACAACCTTTTCTACGATTTCAGCTCCTTTACCCGAAGTGAACTTAAGAATTGTTAATGCCTCGTTTAAGTCTTTGCCTCTTACTAAATCAATAACAGGCTTAATCTTAGAAGGAGACATTCTTACGTATTTTGCGAGTGCTTTTGCTTCCATTGTTATTTATCTCCTTTCTTACTTTGACTTATTATCAGCGGAATTGCCTTTAGAATGACCTCTGTAGTTTCTGGTTGGAGCAAATTCTCCTAACCTGTGGCCTACCATATCTTCCGTTATATATACAGGCACGTGCTTCCTGCCGTCATGCACTGCAATTGTATGTCCGACCATCTGTGGGAAAATTGTCGATGGTCTTGACCAGGTCTTGATTACTTTCTTTTCGTTAGCTGCATTCATTTCATCGATTGCTTTCAGCAGCTTCGGTTCTACGAAAGGGCCCTTTTTCAGTGATCTACCCATTTATCTTTGCTCCTTCCTTCTTATTTCTCATCTCGCTTCTTAACGATATATTTGTTTGACGGCTTCTGCTTTTTTCTTGTCTTATATCCAAGAGTAGGTTGACCCCAAGGTGATATAGGACTCACCCTGCCGATTCCGGTCTTACCTTCACCACCTCCGTGAGGATGATCGTTAGGGTTCATTGCAGAACCTCTTACAGTAGGTCTGAAGCCCATGTGCCTCTTTCTTCCGGCCTTACCAATTTGAATGTTCTGATGGTTTTCGTTTCCGACTTCACCGATTGTAGCTCTGCATTCCAGTCTGATCTTCCTTACTTCTCCTGACGGCAGTCTTATCAGGGCATAATTGCCTTCTTTGGCCATAAGCTGCGCACCGTTACCTGCGGATCTTGCCATCTGGCCGCCCTTTCCCGGATGCATTTCTATATTGTGAATAACTGTACCAATAGGAATGTTAGACACAGGCAGTGCATTTCCCACCTTGATGTCAGCATTTGCACCTGACTCGATTACATCCCCCACCTTAAGGCTCTCAGGAGCAATGATGTATCTCTTTTCTCCATCTAGGTAATTGATAAGTGCGATGTATGCGCTTCTGTTGGGATCGTATTCAATGGTAGCAACCGTACCCGGAATACCGTCCTTGTTTCTCTTGAAGTCGATGATTCTGTACTTAGGTCTGTATCCGCCGCCTCTGTGTCGGACAGTTATCTTGCCTCTTGAATTTCTTCCTGCATGCTTTTTAAGCGTCACTGTCAGGGACTTTTCCGGTGTTGAACAAGTGATCTCCTCAAATGTCGGGCCCGTCATTCCCCTTAACCCAGGAGAGGTCGGTTTGTATTTCTTAATTCCCATCTGTATGTGCCTCCTGTTCTTACAGACTCTGGAAGAACTCGATTTCCTTACTGTCCCTGGTAAGGGTTACGATTGCCTTCTTGGTAGCAGCAGTCATACCTGAGTATCTTCCCATTCTCTTTTCTTTACCGATAACATTCATGATGTTTACCTTCTCAACATCCACATCAAAGATTTCTTCCACTGCATATTTAACTTCTGTCTTGTTAGCGTCTACAGCAACTTTGAATGTGTATTTCCTGTTCTGTGCATCTTCCATACTTCTTTCAGATATTACAGGCTTAATAATTACATCGTAAGGAGTTTTCATTATGAGTACACCTCCTCTATTTTCTCAACAGCATCCTTGGTAAGAATAAGGTTCGTGTGATTGATAATTTCATAAATATTCATTGTTCCTACAAGTGCTGTTCTTATTCCCGGAATATTGGATGCGGACTTGATTACGTTCTCATCCTTTTCTGCCATAACGATTAAAGCTTTATTTTCTGCCTTGATGTTCTCAAGCATCTTCGCCATTTCTTTGGTCTTTGGTTCTTCGAATCTGATTTCGTCCATAACAATCAGTTCCTGCTCCTTAACCTTTGATGAAAGCATTGACAGCATTGCCAGTCTTTTGAGCTTCTTAGGCAATGTATATCTGTAGCTTCTTGGCTTCGGTGCAAATACCACTCCGCCGCCTATCTGTGACGGGTCTCTTGATGAACCCTGTCTGCTGCGGCCTGTTCCTTTCTGTCTGAAAGGCTTTCTTCCGCCACCTCTGACTTCAGCTCTGGTCTTAGCCGACTGAGTACCCTGTCTTCTGTTAGCTAAAATGTTCTTTACTACTGCATGAACTGCATTCTGATTTGGCTCTATTCCGAAGATATCATCATTCAGCTCTATCTCTCCGGCCTGAGCGCCAGCCATGTTAAGCATTGTAATTTTTGACATTCTTATTCCTCCTTTCTGAAGTCATTTATTTGTCCTGACCTTTAACTGCATACTGGATGCGGACTATACCGCCCTTGTTCCCCGGAACGGCACCCTTGATCAGCATAAGGTTCTTCTCTTCAATAACTTTTACCAGTTCTACATTCTGAACTGTCACTGTATCACGGCCCATTCTGCCGGGGCCCGCATTACCTTTGAATACCCTCGAAGGATAAGTAGCTGCAGCCAGTGCACCGGCAAGTCTCTTGTGTTTAGAGCCGTGTGTCATAGGACCTCTGCGGTGTCCATGTCTCTTGATATTACCTTGAGTTCCCTTACCCTTGGAGATCCCTGTCACATCCAGCTTCTTACCTGCTTCGAATTCGGCAACTGTGATTACCTGTCCTACTTCATACGCCTCACCTTCATCATCCGGTCTGAATTCTGCCAAATGTTTCATAGGTTTCAGTTCGTTCTTCGCAAAGTGCCCTGTCATTGGCTTGTTTACTCTCTGCGGCTTGGCTTCTTCAAAGCCGACCTGTACGCCGTCATAACCGTCTGTTTCAACAGTCTTTATCTGAGTTACTGTCATCGGACCCGCTTCAACTACTGTTACAGGAACAACTTGCCCTGCTTCAGTAAAGATCTGCGTCATGCCCAGTTTCCTTCCTAAAATTGCTTTCATATTATATTTTTCCTCTCTTTCTTAACAGCGGGCCAGTACACCATCGCTCCAACGGTTTTGCAACTCGCCGGCCACCTTATCGCCAGCTCTTCCGTATTCACATGCTATGCACTGTCCATTCTTAAAGGGAGTTCCCTTCGCTTCTGTCATTAAAGCTTGATTTCGATATCAACGCCTGCAGGCATATCAAGCTTAGTCAGCGCATCTGTTGTCTTTGCCGTTGCGCTTGTGATATCAATCAGTCTCTTGTGGGTTCTCTGTTCAAACTGTTCTCTGGAATCTTTATACTTGTGAACAGCTCTGAGAATAGTGATAACTTCCTTCTCCGTCGGAAGCGGAATAGGGCCGGAAACTTCGGCACCTGTTTTTTTTGCTGTTTCAACGATCTTCGCCGCCGATGCATCCAGAAGTGCGTGATCATAAGCCTTAAGCTTAATTCTGATTTTCTGTAATTCGCTCATTTTTTCCTCCTATAACTTACTTTAGTACAGTTTTCGCTATGCTTGTACAAGGGGTTCTAAGCCTTATTTTTCAACATGTACAGTGCGTTTATAGCCGGAAATCACGGCTGCCGCCTGTCGTTTACACGCTTTCGTGTGTGCCTATATCGGAAAACACAAGAAAAATCGGCGAATCCCTTCCGCCCCTGATCTATGTAGGGACTTCTCAGTGGAAATTCTCCGATAGCGCGGTAACTTCCCACTTCTTCGCCTTACACAAGCTCCACCATTTTATCAAAGGGTTTTGCCTAAATCAAGCACTTTTTTAAATTTTTTTATGGCATTTTTCAAAAATTAAATCCACTGTTTCCAATGGTTAGAGCCCCTCAACCATGTACACACTTCCCTGTGTGCCTGTTTCGATCGGTATTTGGTGGATCTTTGCCATACATTCCACAATATATTGTGGTCAGGACCATATTGAGAGCCTTTGCGCAAAAATGGGTCTTTAACTTTAGTAGTGATACACACATCAAAACCTTCGCTAAAGGGGGTGTGTTGGTCCTTTGAAGAAAAAAATCATAATCTGCCAACATGAAGCTTCATCATGCACCTGTCGGCGTAAGCATGCGTTGGCTTTTTGCCACAAAAATCTCAAAAGAGCCAACATCTACAATGGAGTGTACCCCATTTAGCGGACACCACATTCGACCGCAAAATTGCATTGTGTTAATGAATTTATCATGTAACCCAAAGCGTGGACACATATTAAACCATCATTTCAGAATATACGACCATGCAACAAATCTAATAATATCGTAAAAGGACTGCCTGGAAACTTTAATTTGGTTTCCAAGGCAGTCCTTTTTGATGTAAAACCACTATTAGCATTAGACCACAACTTAGTAGTCGACCACTAAAAAAGTTAAAGTGCCTAATTATTTAAAATCCCAGTTCATCATTCACCATAATTACATGGATCCTGTCAGGAATGCCGCTAAATCTGGTAATCACCGTATGTGAACATATGGTGTTGCCCGGAGAGAGACAATCTCCGCATACGCCCGTTACGGCACACGGTGTTTTCTTACCCAGACGAATGCAGTTTGGAGGACAGGCATCACATTTGATACGGTCAACGGCGCTGTGTACATTGGCAACCACCTTGTTTGCACCGATAACAAATATAACTTTATCCGGCCCCCATAATACAGGAGCCATTCTGTTACCGGTACCGTCAATATTCACTATCTCACCGTCCAGCGTAATGGCATTTGCACTGGTCAGCATAACATCCGCATAGAAAATTTTTCTCCTTACTTCTTTCATATATTCAGGATCCGGATCGGCGAATGGATCCAGATAGTTGTAGTTCCCTTCCTCAAGGATTTTTATTACACCCAGTTCATTCAAAGTCTCGCTCCCGCCTTTTCCTACAGATGAACCTTCCGGAATCATTTCCACAAGAATCTTAAGTGCCTCTTCTTTATCCTTGGCATAGTATCCTTTAATATTTCTCTTATCGAGATTCTTTATTACCGTTTCCAGTTTCTGCTTATTCCCCTTTTTAACATTGTCTATCAGCATTAGCTCTTCCTCCTTTTAATATATTATTATAACTTATTCTATCAATATGGTCTTTCATCCGACAGGTCCGACAGGAATGCCGCTGCTGCCTTATTAGCCAGATCAGCTGAATCCCCAAGGGATTTACCATTAATTATTCCGTATATGATTGAAGCACTTACCAGATCTCCGGCTCCGGCAGTATCTGCATAAGATAGAATTCTCTCCGGCGAAACAATACCGGTTTCAGTTTCATCTCTGTAATAAATGCCTCCGCTCTTCATTTTTATCACTGTCTTTTTAACGCCCGATGCACTAAAACTTTCGCTGGCTGCCTCCAGTTGATCCGGACTCAGAATGGTTCCTCTGAACATTGCCTCCGCTTCGGCTCTTCCCGGCATGATACAGTATAATTTTCTCATTGCCTGACTGTCAGCAATCTTTTTGCCTCCATCAACCGAGGCCGGGTCAAAGAAAATTCTGACTCCTTCGTATTTGCCTGCAATGTGTTCGATTGTTTCCCTCGGCAGGCTTCCATCCAGCATTATTGCATCGGCCCTGTCCAGTAAGTGTGCTGCCTCATCAATAATGCCGGGAGTAATCATTTCAAGCATGTTCTCATTGGATCTTGCAAATTCCACATCTCCCATGAAATTTCTTATCTGAACCACCACCGGGGTCTGGCCGGGTATGTATTTAACAGCCGAAATGTCAATATCTTTCACATATTCCGATTCTTCCCCCATAGAAGACATCTCTGCAAGAGCCGCCATACCCAGGGGATCTCTTCCTACAACGGAAATGAATGCCACTTCCTCACCCATACAAGCCAGGTGCCTGGCTACATTGTAAGCACACCCGCAGTTGCTTACAGCGATGTTATCATTCTTCTCTTCCGTTACGGGGTTATATCCGCCAAAAGAATTGTTTTGCGCCTTTTCGCCCTGCCACAACTCATCCTCCATCGCAAGGTGCTCGGCATAGGCCGCCTCATAGGCATCGCCTGCCGTCTGTGCCTTCTGTTGCGCCGATTCTTCCTTCGGTGCTTCCGGCAGTGCCATCTTTACATCTACCTTTACTTTTACTCCACCTACTACAACTATCATATTTCTCCTCATTCAACCTTCTCTTCTCAGTCAACAAAAACACTTCCGCCGATAAATTCTCTGACAATGGAATTGTTCGGTACAAGTTCATCCTCCTCGATAACTTCAAAAAATCTGATGATATTCCACATTCTGAGTGCCTCACTGTATTCAGGCTGGTCCGGTGTTATCTCCCTGAGCAGAGGTTCAACATATTTCTTAAGAACACCTATCTCATAGGCCATTACCGAATTGAGAACAATATCAGCTTTCCCGGTAAACGGGAATATATTTGTATTCTCGCCGGCTCTTACCTTTGGCCACGCTTTAATGGTTTCTGCGGCACTGTAATCTCTGAAATTATAGTCTCTGACCATTCTTCTCAGCATTCGTGCTTCCGTAGTCGGTACTCTGTTATGCAGGTCAAGATTAAGTTGCGTCAACGGGCTTATATAGATCTTGAATTTCGTCTCATCATCAATCTGCTCCGTCAGCTTATCATTAAGAGCATGGATTCCCTCTATTATAATCGGCTGATTCCCATCAATGGATGTTATTCGCTTTCCAAAAACTTTGGTTCCCGTAATAAAATCGAATTCCGGAATATCAACCTCCCTGCCTGCCAGCAAATCGTTCATGTGTTTATTGAAAAGATCAATGTCCAGTGCATCAAGATTCTCAAAATTGTAGTCGCCGTTTTCATCCCTGGGAGAATCTTTTCTTTCTACGAAGTAATCATCAGTTCCCAGGTACAGCGGTTCCATACCATTAACTTTCAGCTGTATGCAAAGCCTTTGTGCCGTAGTCGTCTTTCCCGAAGACGAAGGTCCTGCAATGAGAATGATTCTTTTTCTCCGTTTCATGATTTCGGCTGCTATTTCGATGATTCTTTTCTCATAAAGAGCTTCACACATCAGAATCATATCTCTGGCTCCACCGCTTGCCACAACATTGTTCAGATCGGCCACATACTGTACGCCAAGCAGATCCAGCCACTTGTATTCCTCGCCATAGGCATTGTAAAGCATATGGTCATCCACATAATCCGGCAGCACATCGGGCTTGTCGTAGTACGGAAATCTGAGAAGAATACCTTTTCTGTATTTTCTCAGCTCAAATATCTTTATATATCCCGTTGAAGGCACCATGGGACCGAAGAAATAATTCCTGTACCCATCCAGAATATAGAATACTGCTTTATAATTATCGTCCGGAACCACCTTCAGAAGCTTTACTTTTTCAGGTCTTCCGCTTTCTTCCCAGATGCATATGCCCCTCTCCTTTGATACAATTTCCTTGATGAACGGCAGATCTGCTTCAACCAGCCTGTGCATACGGTTTTCTATCTTCTTAACCACATCTTCAGAAATATCATAGTGCATATCATCGGACTCATCTATATCTTTTTCTTTAAGCCTGATGCTTATAAAAAATCCTTTGTTAAGTGTGTTGTTAATCTCTGCCGTGGCAGCTGCCTCTCCCATTTCTTCGAAAACATCCTCAAATGCCTTAAGGAATATCATGGACAATCCACGTTGATATACCAGATTAGCACATTGCTCCCTCATGTCAAGGAGCTCAATCATATCTCCGTCACTCACCTCTCCTGTCAGTTCCGTATCCAGTCCGTTTACACGGGCCAGAAGAACGGGGTATGGAAGTCCTTCCCTGAAGGTTTTTACAACATCAGTAAGCCTGATACTTCCCTCCGCACCTGCTCCGTCTATTTTCACATTCTCAAAGTCCCCGCCGGGAAGTTTTTTTAATTTGAGTTCCATATTCTCTCCATGCATTACAAGTCTTTTTATTTGAACACATTCATATAAAATTATAACATAAAAACAAGAAGCTGTCGCTTTCAGAACACACAATTTCTCCCACACAGCTTCTCATTTTTAATTGTTACCATTTACGCACATACAACATTATTATCCTGCGAATTTTCAGCCTTCTGTGCCCGTATCAGCCTTCTCTCCCTCCGGTCCGGCAAACACTGAATCCAACTCCTTTTCGCAATCAAGCATCTCATCTTTTGATTCCGCTGCAGATCTGAGCCTGTGATTCCTTCTGCTCTTCATACTTCTTAGAACAGCTCGCATCTCATCCTCCTGAAGAGTAATTCCTCTCGACATATGCGCATGGGCAGGATCCCAGTCGCGTATATCATATTTGGGGACCCCGCCGTTCCAGCTTACAAGGTTTAGTTCCTTGGTCCATCCCGTTCCGAATGTTGACAATACGCCGATATGCTCGACAATATCAAAGCTGATCTCCCTCTCGTCATAATTTGTTGACATTTTTCTAATCTCCTTTCCAATACAATACTTAAATATTATCTGTATTAAGGATTATATTACCATCAATGGTAAAATATGTCAACAAGTCTTTTCTTGTCATCTTTCCAATGCCTTTTTTATTATCCCCGGCAGTATACGGCAATGTTTTTCCGGAATGGATGCGACCGAAGCACGC
The DNA here is from genome assembly GCA_964345275.1 of uncultured Oscillospiraceae bacterium. GTDB lineage: Bacteria > Bacillota > Clostridia > Peptostreptococcales > Anaerovoracaceae > Lentihominibacter. The sequence continues at coordinate 37,135 of CAYFQD010000007.1, read as the reverse complement.
AATCCCTTCTTCAGTGGAACAACAAACACATTTTCTCTTTCAAGTTCAGCACTGATCTCCTCCGGCCGGTCACACGGTACACTGATAAAAAATCCTGCATCAAAGGGCACCATTTCCAGCCCTGCGCGTCTTGCCTCTTCGCTGAATGCACGGCCGCGGGCAATCAGCATATTCCGGTAGTATTCACGTTCTTCGTTTATGCGCTGAAGAAGGTGCGGATCCCCATATATCTGTGACAGTATCACCTGCGCAACTTTAGCACTGTTGGACCAGGAACCCCTCGATGAGTATTCGCATACCAGCTTAAACTCCTCTGCAATCTCAGGAGTTTTAGCCACACAGATCATAGCACCGCAACGAGTGCCGTAAAGAGTAAAGGTTTTACTTAAACTGTAGGCTACAATGGAAATAACATTTTCCGGCAGCTGCGAAATCTTAGGAAAAAATCTTCTGTATTCATCCTCGTCCCCGGCAAAGTCAATATAAGCCACATCAATTACCAGGGCAATTGCCTTGCCGCAGCCGGCCTCCTCTTTCAGTACTTCTATAATTCCATCCCAGTCCTCAAGAGTAAGAGAATATCCCGTAGGGTTATGTGCCGGCGTGTTGATTATTATAACCATGCTCTCCTGCCTGGCCAGAAGGTCAGCTGTCTTTTCCTTAAAAGACAGCACGTTGAATTTTCCGTCTTCTGTAAAAAGGTCAAAAGTGGTAATACTTCTCCCTATCTCACCCGCAATGGTATTGTAAGGAGCCCAATGCCAGTCACTGGTTAAAATCTCGTCTCCGCCATCCGAGTAGTTTGAAATCACATTGCGCAGCGAACCTGTTCCTCCCGGTGTGGCAACCGCTTCAATAAATCCTTCCGGAATGTGATTGCCGAAAGCAGCCTTTTTCACCGATTCTCTGAAAGGCTTAATCCCTCCGATAGGCGCGTATTCCGCGTAATCCTTCGGACTCAGGTGCTTAAAAACTTCGTCAACCGATTCAAGAACCACCAGCTCACCATCATCATCAAGAAGAGAGCCTATGGTTGCATTTATAACAGCCTCCTTGCCGTACTTTTCGATGGCCGCCTTTGCCCTGGTTGCGAGTCCGAAAATCTTGTCCTCCTGAGGTATATGCCTGCCGTTTCCTCTCGCTAAAATGTATTCTCCCACTTTTTATCCTCTATCTTTCCCGTCTTTTTTGACGATTATTTTCACATAATTTATATTCTTGCCGTTTCCGCTGAATTTCTTCTCGTACTCCGTCATGGTTCTTTTCGATTCATACCGGCAATCCGCCGAATGTAAATCCCGTGTCTTCTCTCTTATATCAAGAGTAAAATATCCGGCAACATCTTCTTTACATGATGCTGCAATCTCTTCCAGCGTGAAATCGAAGAGATCATCGTTGTCGGTTTTAAATTCTATAAACCCGCCCGGTCTGATTGCCTGTGCATATTCCGTAAGCCGCTTATGACAGGTAAGCCGCCTTTTAGCATGGCGCGCCTTTGGCCATGGGTCGCTGAAGTTCAGGTATATGCCGGAGAGCTGATTTTCTCTGAAACCCTCGCGCATATTGTTCATAAAAGCTATTACAAATTTCAGATTGCCAATATTCTTTCCATCAGCTTCCGCCTCCGCGGTTTTTTCCAGCGCTCTGAGAATAACCGTATCCTGCCCCTCCATTGCTATGTAGTTGCAATCAGGATTATCCGCAGCTTTTTTTATTATAAAATCTCCCTTTCCGCAGCCTATTTCCAGATAAAGTTTTCTCTCTCGTTCAAAGACCTCCGTCCATACGGATGGTGATATTTCCTCAACCATGTATTTACTGTACTGCTGCAGTTTATTCTCCAGATCCCTGGGTTTTCTCTGCCTCATATCAGTACACGCTCCAGAATTATCAGTGCCATAAAAGCCAGGAACAGCAGACTTGCCGCCAGATCTCTCTTGCCCAGCTTCATTGCATTCATTCTTGTCCTCTTAATGCCTGCACCATAGCATCTGGCCTCCATGGCCATAGCCAGGTCCTGAGCGATTCTGAAAGCACTAATGAACAGCGGTACCAGAATAGGCACGAGAGACTTTGCGCGTCTGATAATATTCCCGCTCTCAAAATCGGCACCTCTCGCCTGCTGTGCCTTGATAATCTTGTCCGTCTCCTCCAGAAGTGTAGGTATAAATCGAAGGGCAATGGTCATCATCATAGCCAGCTCGTGGGCAGGTATCCCTATTTTTTTCAGCGGTGAAAGCAGAGCCTCTATTCCGTCAGTAAGCCCTATGGGCCGGGTGGTCAGGGTCAGCATGGAGGAACCCAGAATCAGCAGAGTAAGCCTGATGCCCATAAATGCGGCCATCCTCAGACCCTCTCTGGTGATATGAAAAACCCAGAACTGCACCAGTATCTCACCCTTTATCATAAACATATTGACAATCAGAGTAAACACTATAATCAGAAATACAGGTTTCAGACCCTTTAGTATGAATTTCCAGGGTACCCTGGAAATGACAACAACCGCTTCAAGAGCGGCAAAAGCAATAAGAAAACCCCAGAAATCATGTACGAGAAACAATGCTACTATGTAAAGAAGCGTTGCTATAATCTTAACACGCGGATCAATCCTGTGTATCCATGAGTCCCCCGGGTAATATTGTCCTAAAGTAATATCTCTGATCATTTACTTCTGCCTGTTTCTCAATACGGCATCCGCCACCTCCTCAATTGTGAAACAGTCTTCTCCTATATTCATTCCGCCGGCTCTCAGCTGTGACGCAATTTCCATGGCGTCGGGCAGAGCCAGACCCATTTCTTTCAACTCTTTTTCCCGTGCAAAAACCTGTGCCGGGGTACCGTCCATCACAACAGTTCCATCATTCATAACTATTATACGATCCGACATCCTGGCGATATCATTCATGTTGTGAGATACGAATATAGTCGTATTTCCTTCCTTTTCATGAATCTCCTGCACCATGTCCAGAATTTCCTTATGAGCTCTCGGATTTAATCCGGCGGTAGGCTCGTCAAGAATCAAAATCTCCGGTTTCATGGCAATTACACCGGCAATGGCAACTCTTCGCTTCTGACCGCCCGAAAGTTCAAAAGGGGATACATCCTTCACCTCTTCGTAATCCAGACCCACAAGAGTTATGGCCTCCCGTACCCGCTTATCTGTTTCTTCCTCAGGCAGTCCCAGATTCCCCGGTCCGTAAGCCACATCCTTGGCAACAGTTTCCTCAAAAAGCTGATACTCCGGATACTGAAAAACCAGTCCGACCCGGCGCCTGATGTCCCGCATAACTACTCCATCCGCTGTGATGTCAGTTCCGTTGATTATTATGGTTCCCGACTTCGGCTTCAGAAGACCGTTGAGATGCTGGATTAATGTGGATTTACCTGAACCCGTATGTCCGATAATACCAATAAATTCACCATCACCGGCACTGAAGGTGACCTGACGCAGAGCAACGGACTCATGAGGCAGCCCCTCACTGTAGATATGTTCCAGATTTCTTACTTCAATACTCACGCTGCACCTCATGCTCAATAAGAAAGGTCACTATCTCCTCAGTTGTAAGAATATCCATGGGAACTTCAATTCCCCTTTCCCTGAGGGCACAGGCAAGCTCAACCGCTGCCGGCACTCCCAGGCTGAGCTCTTTCAGTTCATCCATACGGGAGAACACTTCCTGAGGGGTTCCATCCATCTTTATTGCGCCATTGTCCATTACAATTATCTGATCCGCCTCGGCAGCCTCTTCCATGAAATGTGTAATCAGAATGGTTGTTATACCTTTGGCATTAAGCTGCCTGATTACATCCAGAACCTCTTTTCTCCCCCTTGGATCGAGCATGGAGGTCGGCTCGTCAAATAATATACATTCCGGCTCCATGGCAACAGCTCCTGCAATGGCTATTCGCTGTTTCTGCCCGCCGGAAAGCATGTGAGGTGCCTTTTTTCTGTACTCGTACATTCCTACACTCGAAAGAGCCGCATCAACTCTATCTCTTATTTCTGCAGGATCAATTCCAAGATTTTCCGGTCCGAAGGCCACATCATCCTCAACTATGGATGACACTATCTGATTGTCCGGATTCTGAAATACCATAGCTACACGCTGTCTGACAAGGCTGACATTTTCCGGCAGAGATGTATCTATTCCATCTACATAAACCTTTCCTGCAGTCGGTGCAAGGAGCGCATTGATGTTTTTTGCCAGTGTGGATTTTCCCGATCCGTTCTGTCCTATAATAGTACTAAAACTGCCCTTCCTGATTGAAAAGCTTATATCGTCTACGGCTCTCATTCGGGAAAGGCTTTCTCCTTCATTTTTCGCATATTCAAATGTCAGATTTTCGGCTTTTATAAAGTCCATTTCAGATTGTATTTCAGCCTCGATTCTATGCGTAATATTCATCCAGCAGTTTTGCAAGAGTTTCTACATCCACCTGTCCCGGTGCAGTAGGGGTGCTTCCGTAACCAAATGAAATACAGGAGCCGAACTTGCCCCCTGCCACTCTGGTCATCAGTCCCTTTTCTCCCATGGCAATAATAATTACAGGGTTCTGATCTCCCTGAGTCAGGTAAGCCGATGCCTTTATCATATCCACTGCTTCTGTCTTGTCTTTGACTGCACCCGCAATTTTGCAGATGTCAGCCCCCATGCTGCGCATGAATTTGACAAGATTGTTTATCTCCGTTACACTCGGCATCTCTTTATAATCATGATATGACAGAATAACTCGTGCCCCGAAGTTCTGGATCTCATATATCTGTGCGATAACCTGCTCCTCATCAAAGCTGTTATCATCATCCAGAAGTTCCATATCAACAAAGTCCACCAGCTGTGATTGTGCTGCCAGACTGGCAAGATCGTATGCATGTTCTCTGCTTATGGAAACTTTTCCTCCCTGCCTGTCCCCCCGTATTGTAAAAATCAGCGGCATGCTGCCTGAAACATAATCTATATCATCCAGAATTCTGATCATCGCCAGATGTGCTTCAGTGGATTCGACCTTTTCCTCCAGGTCATCTATTTCATTGAGGTAATAGTCGGCTCTCCATTCAAGTATATTACATGGTGTTTTGAGGGCCGCTTCAACTTCGGCAATTATTTCGTCATGATTTTTTCCGGTAATGGGGACCGCAATTTGAGGCCGCCCTTCTTTGAGGACGATGTCTTTTATTTTTAAGGGTCTCATTATCTTATTCCTCCAATGACCCATTATATACTATTATCGTGTTATTTTGTTGAAGAAAAAAACTTTCTTAGAGTTGTTTTTTTAAGCGCCGCTTCCAGAACCAGAGCCAGTATCATTCCAACCACAAACTGTCCGATATTCCACGGCACTCCCAAAGCAGCTACAACCCAGTTGCCATACATAATTCCTTCAGCAATAAAGTAGCCGCAGGTCATGAATACACCGGAGACAGTCATAGCTGCAACTTCAATACCTTTCTTTTTCTTTGCTGAAATATCTTCGCGCTTTTCTGCCATTTCCAGCATCAGTCCCATAATGAGCGCCATCATTCCCTTTATTACGAAAGTCCACGGAGCCCACATGGCAAATCCGCCTATGATATCACCCATCATGCTTCCCAGCGCTGCCGCCGCCATTCCGTATTTCCATCCCAGCATGATTACCCCTAGGAATATCACCGCATCACTGAGATTCACATATCCCTGGGTAAACGGAATGGGTATTCTCAATATAAAAATAGCAACCATGATGAGGCACATCATCATGGCCGTAACCGCAAGCCTGGATATTTTGCTTGACAGAACCTTTGTCATCATAATATGCTCCTCTTTTCAAATGTATTTGTTTGTTCTATACTATGATATATGTGTTTTGTATATAATTAAATAGACAAAAATAATTATTTTTATAATTACAGTTAGGAGAATGTATATGAAAGCCATCCTTCCCGTCTTTGATGAAATGCGCAGCAAACCCTACTATCTGCAACTTTATGAATACATTAAAAATTTGATTCTAAGCGGTGACATGACCGAGAACGATAAGCTTCCATCCCTTAGAAATCTGGCTAAATCAACAGGTTTAAGCGTTACCACCATTGAACAGGCTTATAATCAGCTGCTGGTTGAAGGTTATATCAGGAGTAAACCACAGTCCGGCTACTATGTGACCCGGGTATTATCTCATCCCGTACAAACTGTACCTGCTGCAAGTGATATTCTTTATGCAGAAGTGTTCTCCCACGCCGGAAGCGGAACATCTTCTCTTCCCGAAATGCTGTTTGACCCTGAATGCTTTGACTTTAACAAGTGGAAAAAATGCATGAACAAAATCCTTACGGAATACTCCCACACTCTTTTCTTCGAAGGCAATCCTCAGGGTGAACCCGGTCTCAGAGCAGAAATTACCAAATATCTGCTTGTTGCCAGAGGTGTTTCCTGCAGTCCGGAACAGATTGTAATCGGTGCCGGCACTCAGCAGATTACCAACCAGCTGGCTACACTTCTGAAAAGGATGGGAATTGCACATGTTGCTTTTGAAACGCCCGGTTATCTGCTGGTAAGAAATACCTTTCGGGACAGGGGTTTTGCAATAACCTCAATATCTGTCGCCGAAGATGGTCCTGCAATAGAAAAGCTTCCTGCAAACATAAGTACGACTGCATATGTAAGCCCTTCAAACAATACCTTTACCGGTTCGGTCATGCCTATCGGACGCAGATACCAGCTGCTCAACTGGGCCGCTGTAAACGACAGTTATATAATTGAAGATGACTATGACAGCGAACTCCGCTACTTCGGCCGCCCCATCCCTTCCCTGAAAAGTCTGGACAGCGGCGAGAGAGTCGTCTATCTGGGTTCCTTTTCCAGCACTCTTTTCGCTGCTGTCAAAATCAGTTACATGGTTCTTCCTTCAAGGATGGCAGAGGTCTTTTATGATATGGCAGGCGACTACTCCCAGACCTGTTCCAAGCTGGAGCAGCTGACCCTAGCGACATTTATGGAGATGGGTTATTATCAGACCCACATTAAAAAGCTGCGTAAACTATACTCACAAAAGCTCAACTCTGTCATTGAAGCATTCAATTCCTATGGATCGAATTTCGTACATGTTAAAAACAAATCCTCCGGGGTGAACATCACCGTCAGCGTGAAAACTCATAAATCTTCCGAACAACTAAAACAGGATGCCGAGAGTATCGGCATCCCTTCAATGCCCATTGCCAATTCATCTTCACTTATTCTTTACTACAATCAGATTCCTTTGGCGGATATCCCCCGTCTGGTTGCCCGCCTTCTGGCTCTCTGGAATTCCTGATTTTCATGTATCTGCACATTCCGGTCAGAACCAGGATACAGGCAAGTGTTATTATTCCGCCGGCTGCAAAGCCCGGCGGTCTGAAGCTGAGTTCAATCACGTGATTCCCTTTGCCGGGTTCCATGCTGATCCACGCATCCCCTGCAAGCTCACTTATTTTCCGTTTTTTACCATCAACCATAAGTGTCCACCCTTTCTCATATGGTACACTGGTCACCAGTACTTCATTATCCTCTGCCTCAACAGTTCCTCTGATATAGGTATCTCCGTATTCTTCCACGGTCATCATACTCGCGGACATCTTTTCATATGCCTTTTTCCATGCCGCTTCATCAAGAGTACATACATGAATCATTACATTGCTCTTGCGACCTTCCACATATCCTACCACGACTTGAAACTCTTCGCCGTCTTTGATCTCTCCCAGATTTACTATGGATCCGCAGCCGGAGTCTATATCTATATTGTCGCTCTTCCTCATCCTTTGAACCGTAATAGATTCAGCATGGTCTGCCTCACAGAAAAGATAATACTTCTGCGTTCCTGCAGCCGTAAAACTCACACTCATGCTTCCGGCTTCACTCTGATTCTCTGCACTGACAGTAATCATGTTTTCGGCGGTAATTGCAGCATCTCTTTTCGCAGTCTGAATCCTCCCCATTTCATGCTCTTCAAACACTCTCTCAATCTCTCCTTCTGTTACGGCTTTGACATAACTGTTCAGATTGTCAAAAGGATTGTTGCTGTCAAATTTCCATGTTCTTATTGTGTGCGATGTCATATATCCGATGGACAGCGGATATTTATTCTCGTACAGCCCGGTATTGCCCTCACTGTCCACGAGTCTGAAATCTTTATCTTTCAACGGCTGATTCTTGCTTATAATATATTTCACATTCAGCATTGCGTTTGTAACAGGGTTCGTTTCGTTGTAGCTGAAACGGTTTCTGTTGGGTGAACCCTCCAGCCCTATTCTCTCCATAAGCGCCGTCACATCGGCGTTGATGGACGAAGAGAACTGTGACAGACCTCTGAAGTGATACAGTGCGGGAAGGTTGATATTGTCAGCTTTATCTATCTCAATTCTTGCAAAATCTCTCTCCTTAACTTCTTCAGTCAGCTTCATTATATCGGTACCGTTTGAAAAGTAGTCTTCTCTGCTGGTGTTTCCCACCTTCTCAAAAGATGAACATGTACTCCAGCACATTTCCGCACTGATGAGAAGCACTGTGAGAATCGTCAGCCCCCGGGCGGTTATCCTTCTGCTCTTATAAAGAAACAGAATTACACTGTACGCAGTTAACAGAAGTACCCCTATATAGAAAAATGCTGTCGGACTGTCCAGCTTATCTGCCAGAAGCTTTTGCACAATAAGATAATAACTTAATCCCACAGCGAGTATTGCGGTTATCCTTCTTATGCTGATATGATCAATGTATGAGAAAGCGCGGTACGCCATGGCTATAAGCAGAAAGCTTACCATGAAAGTATATCTGTATGGCAGCTGATTGGGGAAGTGCATTCCATGCCACATGAAATTCAGAACATTGGTGTTAAGGCTGAAAAAGATGAATACCAGAAATACTCCATTCAGCACTTTCTCACGCAGGGAAATTCTGTCGCACATTATATATACCGCCAGCAGCATAACAACCAGCATGCCACTGTAGAGATTGGGCAGTCCTTCTCTGAAAGTCAGGTGGGTCTCCGGTAAAAGCTGATTGAAAATTTCAATTGGATAGTAATAAAAATACCAGTCCTCCGGTGGTGATGCTGAAATATAGTAGGTGCTTTGCATGCTTATATATGCAGGCAGAAGCATTACTGCCGCCATGGCTGCCCCCAGCAGGGAAGAACCCGCCGCCAGTCCTGCGGTTTTGAGACATTTACTGCGTCCCCCTTCTCTCACTCTTGTGAAATAGAAAACCGGATAGTAAAAGAATATAAAGATGCAAACCATTATTGCAATGTAATAGTTGCAAAAAACAGTAAGCGCCAGAGATACGGTATACAGCGCGAATCTCCCCTCATCGATAAGCCGGCAGAGTCCCAGCATGATCAAAGGAAAAAGCATAACCGCATCCATCCACATTATACACCAGTAATATCCCAGCACATATGAGCATAGTGCATACATGGTTGAAAATCCCACTGCTATCCATGACGAGCTTCTGATATATCTGAGGAATAAAAAGGTAAAGCTTCCGGCCAGCCCTATTTTAATGAGAAGTATAGAGGTAACTCCCTCCATAATAAGACTTGCCGGAAACAGCACCAGCAGAAGGTTGAGAGGGCTGGCACCATAATAGGCTATGAGATTCCAGAAATTGCTGCCTCCGGCTCCATTCCATGTGTAAAAAAGACTGTCTCCGTGCTGCAGCTTGTACTGCAGTTCCGAAAGGAAAGGAACATATTGATGATACATATCGATTACAGCAATCTGATTGGATCCGAAAGGATATATTCCCGTAACAGCAAAAGCCGATACCACAATAAGTATCGGCAGAAAAAATGCCGCCAGGGCATGTCTGTTATCAGTTATCGCTGATGTTACTTTCCTTTTCAACATATACAGGCCGTCCCTTTGTCTCCAGATACATCCTCCCGATATACTCTCCGATCAGTCCCAGAATCGCAATAACGATTCCTCCGAAGAAAAGAATCAGGCATATTGTAGATGCATATCCCGGAATATCCTTACCAAACATCAGCGTCTTCAGTATTTCCGCAATGAGATAAACTCCGGAACCTAAAGACACTATTCCTCCGAAAACTCCCACATATTTTAACGGAGAAACCGCAAAATCTATGAACCCGTCAACGGCATACTTTGTCAATCCCCAGACACTCCACTTGCTCTCTCCGGACATTCTCCTTATATTTTCAAATTCAATCCATTCCGTTTCAAATCCAACCCATGCAAAAATGCCCTTACTGAACCTCTGCGTCTCAGGCATGCTGACAACGGCACGAACCACCTGCCTGCTCATCAGCCTGAAGTCAACGGCGCCATCAACAATCTCTATATCGCAATAACGATTCATGATTCTGTAAAATGCTCTGGCGAACACACTTCTGATCTTAGGTTCTCCTTTTCTTGACACCCTTCTGGCCGCTACGCTGTCACATCCCGTCTCCTCAAGTCTGACGAGCATTTCTTTTACCAGAGCCGGCGGGTGCTGCAGATCAGCATCCATTATGACAGCATAGTCTCCCGGTTTCTCTGCCGCTCCCGGTGCCCCGGCCGAGGCCTGCAATCCCGCAAACATGGCTGCTTCCTTTCCGAAATTTCTGCTGAAGGATATGTACTTTACCGCTGTCTCATTATCAGCCATTCTCCCGGCCAGCGAACGGATTTTATTCAGGGTATCATCACTGCTGCCGTCATCCACGAAAATATATCTGAAAACATAATTATATGTCAAATCCGACAGATCACCGGAAAGCTCTGCCGCTACGCACTGCATCTCCTCAAAAAAGGCATCTATACTCTGTTCCTCATTATAACAGGGAACAATAATATCTATGGTTCTTAACTCCTTTTTCATGCTCATAGTTTACACCATGGTGATGGTCAGACGCAAGCAATTCAAACTTATCGCAGGCGGTGGAATCTTTCATTGAGTCATGTTACAATAAAACCGTTGATTAAGGAGGTATGGTATGAAAATAAAGAGATTAATAGGCGGTATGCTGGAAGCAAATGGATATATAGTCCATGATAAGGCTGTGCAGACAGGCGACAGGATCCCCTGCTATATTATCGATCCCGGATACCAGCATAAAAAGTTTATTAAATATATAAATGATAATAATATGTATGTAAAAGGCATCATACTCACACACCATCACTATGACCATTCGGGAGTAGCGGAACAGATAAAAAAGATGCTGGATTGCCCCGTTCTGATTCACCGCGAAGATGCGGACATGCTGAATTTTGAAGCGGATGTACATCTTGAAAATAGCGATATTCTGGACTTTGCACCTGATGGAGCAGCCTTCAGTACCGGGACTCAGCTGAAGGTAGTGCACACGCCGGGACATACCCGTGGCGGAATCTGCCTCATGTGTGAAAAGGACCGCGTGTGCTTCACCGGAGATACCATCTTTAATGTTGATTTAGGTCGTACCGACCTGGAGGACGGCAGCGCGGAGCAGATGAGATTAACCTGCCGTAATATAATTGACAAATGGGATAATGACATTACTATTTATCCCGGTCACGGAGACCCGGCCACAATGAAGACGGTCAGACAGATAAACACTGAATTTCTTGAAAATATAAAATCGGAGAGCTAAATGACTATTAAACTTATTGCACTTGACCTGGACGGTACAACGCTGAATAACGAAGGAAAACTCAGTGAAAGAAATCGTGCCGCACTTCAGGATGCTTCTGACATGGGAGTGAGAATCGTAATTGCAACAGGGCGCCCGTTTGTCGCCGTTCCCGAGGAAATAATTGATTTCGAACCGGTCAGATATGTTCTGACTTCCAACGGAGCACGTATTACCGACTTATACACCGGAGAGGCCATTTACGAAAACTGCCTGGATTCACATGCAGTCGAAGCGGCAGTTGAAATACTGAAGGAACATAACTATGTGCTGGAGATTTTTATTAACGGCATTGCATACATAGAAGGTCCTTTTTACAGAATGGTTGCCGAAAAAACCGGCGAAACCCTTCGTGATGTCAATTACATACTCAAGACGCGTCGCCCTATGGACGACTTCTACAACTTCATGCTTGAGCATAAATCAGAAATCGAAAATATCAATGTCAACTTCGAAAATATCGAGGAGAAGCCGGCCATGAAAGCTAAACTTGAAACACTTCCCGATGTGACCATCACCAGTGCATTCAACCACAATCTGGAAATCGGCGGCGCGACCACAAGCAAGGCTACCGCTCTTAACGAGATGTGCCGCATCTTCGATATACATCAGGACGAAATCCTCGCAGTCGGCGACAGCCACAACGATATGGCAATGCTCCAGGCTTCCGGCCTCCCTGTGGCCGTTGCCAACGCTAAACCGGAAGTGCTGGAAATCGCTGAATTTGTTGCACCTGCCAACCACGAAGACGGTGTTGCCGTTGCAGTGGAAAAATTCGTTCTTTCCGGAAAATAAGCCAGCCGCACTCAAAAAGCTGAAAAGCTGTCAGGGGATGTCTCCCGCGACAGCTTTTTAATTTCCTTAGCAGCTTTTATTTAGAGCAGTCCATCAATTGCAACAAACAGAGGAGCAAATACGACTGATACTATGGTCATAAGCTTTATCAGGATGTTGATGGACGGACCGGAAGTGTCCTTGAACGGGTCACCTACAGTGTCACCGACAACTCCGGCCTTGTGAGCTTCTGAGCCCTTGCCGCCGAAATGTCCTTCTTCAATATACTTCTTGGCATTATCCCAGGCACCGCCTGCATTGGCCATCATCAGTGCGAGAAGTACACCTGCTGCAAGCGCTCCCGCCAGCATTCCGCCCAGGGCTTCAGGCCCAAGTACGATACCTACGGCAAGCGGAGCACTTATGGCCATGAGACCCGGTACAATCATTTCCTTCAATGCTGCCTGAGTCGAAATGTCAACACAATGGGCATAGTCAGGCTTAGAGGTGCCTGCAAGGATACCTTCGTCAGCTCTGAATTGTCTTCTTACCTCTTCAATCATCTGGTTAGCCGCACGACCTACCGAATTCATCGTGAACGCTGTAAACATGAATGGAAGCATAGCCCCGATAAACAGTCCGATGAGAACAATCGGATCCAGCAGTGAGATTAACTGAAGCCCGGTAACCGCCGTATACGATGCAAACAGCGCTAGTGCAGTCAGTGCCGCAGAACCGATGGCGAATCCCTTACCTATGGCTGCAGTAGTATTGCCGACAGAATCCAGCTTGTCAGTGATTTCTCTTACCTCATGCGGGAGTTCCGCCATTTCAGCAATGCCGCCCGCATTATCGGATACCGGACCATAAGCATCAACAGCAACAACCATGCCTGTAGTCGACAGCATACCAACTGCCGCCAGTGCGATTCCGTACATTCCCATGCCTGTTCCGCAGGTTTCCGTTGTATAATATGCAACAAAGATACCGGCAGCTATAAAGATTATAGGCCAAACCGTCGACATCATGCCGACTCCCAGCCCGCTTATAATTGTAGTTGCAGGACCCGTCTGTGACTGCTCTGAAATTCTCTTAACTGATTTATAGTCACTGGAAGTATATATTTCCGTAATCTTGCCTATAGCAACTCCTACAATGAGACCTGCTATGATTGCAGCCGAATACATATAGCTTCCCAGCATTGACTTAGAGAGGAATATAGACGCGATTATAACAACAATCGAAGCGCCGTAGGTTCCCAGATTGAGAGCAGTAGCAGGATTGCTTCCTTCTTTGGCTCTCACAAGGAATATTCCGACAATCGATGCGATAATCCCCACTGCAGAAATAATCAGAGGGAAAAGTACCGCTGCAGATTCCTCAAAAACTCCGCCGGATGCTGCCGCTGCAACGGCGGCCAGAGTAATAGCTGAAATAATTGATCCGACATATGACTCATAAAGGTCAGAGCCCATGCCTGCAACATCACCTACATTGTCGCCTACATTGTCCGCAATAACAGCAGGGTTACGAGGGTCATCCTCAGGAATGCCTGCCTCAACCTTACCGACCAGGTCAGCACCTACATCAGCAGCCTTTGTATATATACCACCGCCTACACGTCCGAACAGCGCCATTGACGAAGCTCCGAAACCGAAGCCGGTTACACACTGCGTAACAGTCGCAAGATCCAGCACAATTACAATAGTTCCCAGTCCGAAAAGCCCCAGACCTACCACAGCCAGTCCCATAACTGCTCCGGATCTGAAAGCAATCTTTAATGCTTTGTTCATTCCCGATTCATAAGCAGCATTTGCAGTTCTGGAGTTTCCATGGGTCGCAACATTCATTCCAAAGAACCCTGCCAGCACTGACAGTACTGCTCCGTAAACATACAGAATGCCCGTTGTCCAGTTGATTGCGAGCCCGATAAGCAGGAAGAGTACAGCGATTACAATAATCATAATTCTGTATTCTCTCTTCAGAAATGCGAAAGCTCCTTCTCTAATGAATCCGGAAATCTCAATCATTTTCTCATTTCCCTGTGGGGCTTTTTTGATCCACGCTGCCAGACCAAAGGCAACAATAAGACCCACGATTGCCGCGCAAACGGTGATTAGCGCTAATACATTCATAACTAATGATACCTCCCTCTCGCTTCTGGCATTAGCTTAAGAGGCGCCACAGGTGACACCTCTCGTTTAACGCGTTAAAGCGAACTATATAATAAAAACAAACAATAATAAACCATATGATTATTTATCTACTCTTACTCTAAGGCCACCAAGGCAATGGAAATCAATATAAACAGAACTGCAGTCACCTTTGAAATCTTACTCAGAATAACATCATAACCTGCACTTCTCTTCTTGCCGAAAAGCTGCTCGGCGCCACCGCCGATTGAGCCGGACAGACCCGCACTGTTACTGGACTGAAGGAGAATGCTTACAGTCAGAACAATGCTGGCTATTAAAAGTACAATTTTAAGAGCTAAACTCATTTTTAACCTCCCTGATGATTTAACTCAAATATCTTATCATATCAATGTGGACAATTCAACAAGTTTACACCCTTAAAATTGTCTTTTACTCAAAAATTGCCGCATTTTTACTTGTTTTTAAGATTATAGAATGCGTCCTTACCTGCATATTGTGCAGACTCTCCAAGTATTTCTTCTATCCTCATCAGCTGGTTATACTTGCAGATACGATCGGTTCTTGAAGCCGAACCCGTCTTAATAAATCCTGCATTTACCGCAACAGCCAGATCTGCAATTGTCGTATCTTCGGTTTCTCCCGATCTGTGCGATATAACTGCCGTGAAGCTTGCCTTCTTAGACATTTCAATAGCATCCAGAGTTTCTGTCAATGTACCGATCTGATTGACTTTTATCAGAATTGAGTTGGCCGCCTTTTCTTCGATACCTCTCTTAAGTCTTTCGGTATTTGTAACAAACAGATCATCGCCTACCAGCTGAACCTTGTCACCCAGTCTCTCGTTGAGAAGTTTCCATCCTTCCCAGTCGTCCTCATCCATACCGTCCTCAATGGACATAACAGGATACTTTCCGCAGATGTTTTCATAGAAACCGACCAGCTCTGCCGCAGTCATCTGCTTGCCTTCGCCGGTCCAGTCATATATATTCTTTTCTTCATCATAGAATTCACTTGCCGCACAGTCCAGTGCGATTACGATATCGGAACCGGGCTTGTAACCCGCCTGCTCGATAGCCTCGATAATCACCTGAATAGCCTCCTCATTGGTCGCCAGGTTAGGAGCATATCCGCCTTCGTCGCCAACATTTGTGTTCATGCCTCTTCCCTTAAGTATTTTTTTCAGGTTGTGGAAAATCTCAGCACCCATTCTAAGACCCTCTCTGAATGATTCGGCACCTACAGGCATAACCATAAACTCCTGAATGTCAACAGTATTGTCCGCGTGGGACCCGCCATTGAGAATATTCATCATGGGAACAGGCAGCACCTTGGCATTCACTCCTCCCAGATACTGGAACAGCGGCAGTCCTACGGACTCGGCCGCAGCCCTGGCATTGGCCAGTGACACACCCAGAATAGCGTTGGCTCCCAGCTTGCCCTTGTTAGGCGTTCCGTCCAGATCAATCAGGAACTTATCCAGTCCCGTCTGGTCAAACGGATCCCAGCCGATGATTTCATCAGCAATAATTTCATTAACATTATCTACCGCCGTAAGTGTGCCCTTCCCCAGATATCTGGCAGCATCACCGTCACGAAGTTCAACTGCTTCATAGGCACCCGTCGATGCTCCGGAAGGTACAATAGCTCGTCCAACGGTGCCGTCATCCAGCTCAACCTCAACCTCTACTGTGGGATTGCCTCTGGAATCCAGAACTTCCCTTGCAATTACATCTTCAATATAAGCCATTTTGTCCTCCTTAAAAATCTATTATCTGCATGAAGTCAGCAGCTTTCAGGCTGGCTCCTCCAACAAGGGCGCCATCTATTTCATCCTGATTCATGATTTCAGTTGCGTTGGCAGGTTTGACACTGCCGCCATACTGAATAATAACCTCGTCTGCAATATCCTCTCCATACATTTCAATAAGAATATTTCTGATAAACGCACACATCTCTTCGGCCTGCTCAGGCGTGGCTGTTCTGCCTGTACCGATGGCCCATATGGGTTCGTAGGCTATAACGATTTTTGTCAAATCCTCACCGCTTATATCGGCCAGTCCGCCCACCAGCTGACTCTTGATAAAATCGAAAAGCACGCCCGAATCCCGCTGTTCCAGGCTCTCTCCAACACACATTATAGGTCTGATGGTGCTCTGAAGCAATGCCTTGAGTTTCTTATTCACCGTTTCGTCGGTCTCCGCAAAATACTGTCTTCTTTCGGAGTGTCCCACTATGCAGTAATCCACACCCATATCCGCCAGCATTCTGACCGAAATCTCTCCGGTGTAAGCGCCCTCCTCCGCAAAGTGCACATTCTGGGCACCGACTCCTATACCGGTTCCTCTAAAGGTTTCAACCAATACCTCCAGACAGGTATACGGCGCGCATATTGCCGCCTTTACATCGGTTCCCCGGTAGAGTTCCTTGAATTCCTGCGCAAATGACTTTGCTTCATCCCTTGTCTTGAACATCTTCCAGTTGCCTGCTATAAATGGTATTCTCATCTGCTTCTCCTATTTCTCTTCAATACATGCAATTCCCGGCAGAATCTTTCCCTCCAGAAATTCCATTGAAGCACCTCCGCCTGTGGAAACATGAGTCATTTTATCTTTAAGACCGAATTTCTCAACTGCTGCCGCGGAGTCACCTCCGCCGATTACGGTTATTGCATTGCTGTCAGCCAGAGCTTGAGCTACAGCCTTTGTGCCCGCTTCGAAGTTTGACATTTCGAAAACACCCATAGGTCCGTTCCAGACAACGGTTTTTGCCTGAGCTACAGCCGCCTCATAAAGCTTTATGGTTTCGGGTCCTATATCCAGACCCATCATATCCGCAGGAATATCCCGGATCCCTGCTACTGCTGTTTCACTGTCATTGCTGAATTCCTTCGAGCATACCACATCAACCGGCAAAAGAATTTTCACGCCTGCTGCCGCAGCCTTTTTGAGCAGCTCTTCCGAAAGTGCTATGCTTCCTTCATCAAGAATCGACTTGCCGATTTCATATCCCTGCGCCTTGAGGAATGTGTAGGCCATTCCGCCGCCGATTACTATTGAATCAACCTTTTTTATCAGATTCTCGATTACCGGAATTTTATCGCCCACCTTCGCTCCGCCCAGAATGGCGACAAAAGGTTTTTGCGGACTGTCAACGGCATCTCCTAAAAACTTGACTTCTTTTTCAATCAGGAATCCGGATACCGTCGGCAGATATCTGGCCAGCCCCGCAGTGGAACTGTGATCTCTGTGTGCTGTCCCGAAAGCATCGTTTACAAATATTTCTCCAAGAGCCGCCAGTTCTCCTGTAAATGGTTCTTCGCTCCCGGTTTCTTCCTTTCTGTATCTGGTGTTTTCCAGAAGCATTACCTCGCCCGGTTTAAGTCCGGCCGCAATGTCCTTAACGGCATCGCATACCACAGCAGGGCAGGATTTGAATATAACTTCCTGCTCCAGAAGTTCCGTCAGTCTCACTGCCACAGGAGCCAGCGAGAGTTCAGGTTTCGCTTCCCCTTCAGGCTTGCCCATATGTGACATGAGAATTACACACGCCTTATTTTCAACAAGATATTTTATCGTAGGAAGTGCCGATACAATTCTGAAATCATCCGTAATTTCTCCGTCCTGCATGGGAACATTGAAATCGCATCTGACCAGACATTTCTTACCGGCAACATCAATATCTCTTACCGTCTTCTTCATATGTATCCGCCCCTTTACTCTATCTGTTGTCTACTGAATACATGTGTCTGATAAGTTCAAGCACTTTGGTTGCATAGCCATATTCATTGTCATAGTATGCGATCAGCTTGAAAAACTTGTCATTGAGAGCGATTCCCATTGTTGCATCAAAGATACAAGTGTTGGTATCTCCTACAAAATCAATGGTTACACACTTGTCTGTCACATACTCCATGATTCCCTTCATTTCGCCTTCTGACGCCCTTTTGATTGCGGCATTGATTTCTTCCAGCGTTGTCGGTGTCTTGAGCATTACATTTAGGTCAACTACGGACACATCATTTGTAGGCACTCTGTATGCGAATCCCGTCATCTTTCCCTCGAGGGACGGAATAACCTTGGCGACGGCCTTTGCTGCTCCTGTTGTTGTCGGAATTATGCTGTTAAATGCCGATCTGCCTATTCTCCAGTCCTTATCGTTTCTCTTATCCACTGTAACCTGCTTGGATGTAGCCGCATGAATGGTTGCCATGAGACCCTGATCAATGCCGAAGTTGTCTTCAAGAACTTTGCACAGAGGTGCCAGACAGTTTGTCGTGCACGAAGCGTTGGAGACAACATCCATATCAGAAGTGTACTGTTCCAGGTTTACGCCACAAACGAATGTAGGTGAATCATCCTTTGCAGGAGCTGTGATGATAACCTTTTTTGCACCCGCATCCAGATGCTCCCTGCATTTATCTTTTGTCGTATACGCACCGGTACCTTCAATAACGTACTCCGCTCCACACTCATCCCAAGGGATCTTAACGGCGTCCGTTTCTGAAGATACCGGAACCTTCTTGCCATCAATAATCAAACCACCCTCATATACGCCCAATTCTTTCGGAAAGCGACCGAACACTGAGTCATACTTGAGCATGTACTCCAGGTAATCCAGATCCGCATTTCGATAGTTAATGCCTGCAATTTCGATATCAGGCATATCCATTGCCGATCGGATTGCCAACCTTGAAATACGTCCAAAACCACTGATTCCAACTTTAATAGCCATTTTAATTCCTCCTAAACACAGTATTTATATTATCCCGCTTACAGGTTAATATCTCCTTCTCTTTGATGAGGACAGAATGCCCATCTCATCTCTGTACTTGGCAACGGTTCTTCTTGAAATGTTAATCCCTTTCCCCATAAGCAGTCCAACCATCTTCTGGTCACTATACGGCTTCTTGGGATTTTCCCCCTCAACAATCTCTTTGATAAACTCCTTTATGCTGTTTGAGGATATCCCCTCCCCTGTAATGTCCGACACGCCGGCCGAAAAAAAATGCTTAATCTCATAAACACCCCTTGAACACTGCAGATACTTGCCGTTAATGGATCTGGACACCGTCGATTCATGGATTCCCAGTTCTTCCGCTATTTCCTTCAGTGTCAGTGTCTTCAGATATTTGCCTCCGTAATCCAGAAAGTCTTTCTGATATTTTACAACGGCAGATACTACATTAAAGATTGTCTGCTTCCTCTGCTCGATACTTCTTATGAGCCATACTGCGGAATTGACCCTCTCAGACAGATATTCCGCCAGTTGTTTGTCCGTATCGGTCTGATGAAGCAGTTTCCTGTAATACGAACTCACATTGAGATGCGGCATACTGCTTTCATTCATTGAAACAACATATTCCCCATCAATACACTCTACAATCACATCGGGAACAATGTACTTTGTCTCCTGCTGGCCTGCAAACTGTCTGCCCGGTTTCGGCTCCAGAGTTCTGATGATATCGGCCATATCCTGAATCTCCTGAACCGAAAGTCCCATTTCCTTTGCTACCGCCGAAAGCCTGTTGTCCGCAATGTCTTCCAGATGATTATCAATTACTGTCTTCATCTGATCTGTCAGCTGATTTCTGCCGGCCAGCTGGATCTGCAGACACTCGCGTATGTCTCTGGCCCCCACTCCCGCAGGATCAAATCCGTGAATCATATCCAGCACCTGCAGAACCTTCTCCTCAGGTGCTCCGGTAGCATCAGAAATCTCCTCAACAGTGGAAGTCATATATCCGTTCTCATCAAGGGACTCAATGATATATTTGCCTATTTTTCTGCATCCCTTGTTCTCCGCCACAAACTGAAACTGGAACATGAGATGTTCAGGCAGAGTTACTTCATTGGTCACATACCTCTCATAGAGATTCCCCTTGTCTTCGTCATCTTTGCTTGTCCAGCTGCCATATCCCTCATCTCCATAACTGCTGTTTCTGATAAATTCCTTCCAGTCGAAATCCGCTTTATCAAAGGTCTTATTACTGTCTTCGTTGCTGAATTCTTCCGATTCGTACTCGCCACTGCTCTGCTCCAGAACAGGATTAGCAAGAATCTGTTCCTGAACATAAGAATCCAGCTCCTGCGTATTAAACTGCAGAATCTGGATTGCCTGAATGAGCTCCGGCGTCATCACCAGTTTTTGTGTCTGTTCTATTGTTAGATCAAATCCCAGTCTCATGTCGCCTCAAAGCCCGCCTTTCCCGGTTATCTTATCGCCCCATTGCGATGCTTCTTTTATCTTTTAATTATAGCACAAAACCTCCGCATTGTAACGGAGGTTTTGGCATTCTTCAATTACTATTTCATCCCTGGGAACTGCAACTGACGCAAAGCTTCAAACAGCACTATCGCCACTGCATTGGAAAGATTCAGGGATCGCAGGGCGGTATTTCCGGTTGAACCAGTACGATGTGGATTGACATATGTTACCCCATGCAGCAGTGCTTGTATTTTTTCCCGCTGCCGCAAGGGCAAGGATCATTTCTGCCGACTTTAGGCTGTGCACGTCTGACGGTTTTTGACGCCTTGTATTTCCTGGCGATTTCAGCCATCTTGTCTTTACCGAGAATTTCCTCCCACTGCGGAAGCCCGTAGAGGTAATCGGCATCCGCCTTAATCATATTGTAGAACAGAGTTTCAGGTACAATCTCAACCTCAATTTCACTTTCCTCATCAAAGCTTTCAACATCGTTGGCGGTAACAACACTTTCATTGATTCCGTCAAGAAATCCCATAAAAATTACAGGTCTTACCTGATATTTCTCAGCCAGTTCTCCCAGCCTGCCCTGCATTTTTTCCGTAGGACGATCCAGAATATCGCTGTAAATCTTTGTTTCAGCACCGCTGTATTCCTCCCAGAACTCCCGGAATGTCTCCTCTGTCTGATTTTCAATCAGCTCTGTCCACTGTTCAAATAATGTCGCCATCTGGTATTTCCTCTCTGTTTATTATCTGAGAATAGTCTTGGAAATTTCCATAACATCTCCCATAACCGCGCTTCCCGTAGGAAGAGGACCTGCTCCCGGTCCGTAGAACATCAGCTCTCCCACAGCATTGCCTTTAACAAACACCGCATTAAATTCCGCATTAACTCCTGCCAGCGGATGTGAAAGTTCAATGTTCATAGGCTTAACTGCATATTCAATGGTTCCGTCAACCAGTTTTTTCGCATGTGCAATGAGCTTGATAACGCAGCCTTCAGCTCTTGCGGCCTCAATGTCGGCAGCCGTAATCTGACTGATTCCCGTAGTAGGAATATCATCAGGTGCAACATACTTGTCAAACATGAGTGCCATGAGGATGCTGAGCTTGTTTGCTGCATCTATGCCCTCAACATCAGCCGTAGGGTCAGCCTCTGCAAATCCTTTGTCCTGTGCGTCTTTAAGAACCGACTCGTAGTCCAGTCCCTCTGCAGTCATCTTGTAAAGAATGTAGTTTGTAGTGCCGTTGACTATTCCCATAACCTCTTCAAACTCATTGGCTTTGAGAGCACCCGTCAGTGCAGTAAGTACAGGGATACCGCCTCCTACGCTTGCTTCGAATTTGAACATGGCACCGCTTTTTGCCGCCGCCTCATTGAGTCTTTCCCAGTTAGCCGCAACAGCAGCCTTATTTGCGGTTACAACATGCTTGCCTGCCAGCAAAGCCTTTTCCATAAAAGTTCCTGCAGGCTCTATTCCTCCCAGAAGTTCAATAACGATATCAATATCCGGGTCTTCAATTATAGCCTCCAGATCAGATACGAACTTATCCTTTGATACGGTAATATCTCTTTCCCTGTCAATATCTTTTTCCAGAATTTTAGTGATATTGATTTTTGTCCCCAGATCCTTTTCAATGATGGCTCTGTTCATTTCCAGCGTCTTGCAGGTTCCGACACCTATGTTTCCCAGGCCTAAAAGACCGATTTTGATTTCTTTCATTTTGTTACCTCTCATATCTTAAAAATACACACGGTTATTATATTATTATTCCTCCTATTATAGCAACTATAAAAGCACATATCCAGGCTATGGTGCATTGACCCAGAACGGTAACGAATGCCCACTTGCCTCCAAGCTCACTCTTCACTGCAGCGATGGCAGCTACGCAAGGAGTATACAGCAGTGAGAACACCAGAAACGACAGTGCCGCAACGGGTGTAAGTGCCGTCGTCAATGCCGCCTTGCCGCCGAAGAGAACGGCTATTGTCGCAACCACGCTCTCCTTGGCTATGAATCCCGTAACGAGGGCGGCGGTAAGTCTCCAGTCGCCGAATCCCATTGGAATAAATACAGGCGATATCCATCCTGCAACTGTAGCCAGTATGCTGTCACTTGAGTCCGCTACCACATTCATGTGAATATCAAAAGTCTGCAGGAACCAGATAACCAGCGTGGCAATAAATATAATGGTGAATGCTCTTTGCAGGAAGTCGCTCGCCTTGTCCCAAAGCATCCTGGCCACATTCCTCGCACAAGGCAGCCTGTAGTTTGGCAGTTCCATTACAAAAGGTACTGCTTCTCCCTTAAAAATTGTCCCTTTAAGCAAAAGAGCTCCAAGTATCCCTACAATTATACCCGTTAAATAGAGACCTGTCATAATAAGACCGCCGTGTCCCGGAAAGAATGCCGCAGTAAAAAATGCATAGATGGGCACTTTGGCCGAGCAGCTCATAAAGGGTGTCATTATTATTGTAAGTTTACGGTCGCGTTCAGAAGGAAGGGTCCTCGATGCCATAATGCTTGGGACGGAACACCCGAAGCCGATAAGCATAGGTACTATGCTTCTCCCTGAAAGACCTATCTTTCGTAGAAGCTTGTCCATGAAGAAGGCAACTCTGGCCATGTATCCGCTGTCCTCCAGAATTGACAGAAAAAAGAAGAGAGTGACAATAATCGGCACGAAGCTTACAACACTTCCCACTCCGGCAAATACTCCGTCCAGAACCAGTGACTGAATAACCGGATTGACATTTGATGCCGACATGGCCTCTCCGACCACCTCTGCAAGCGCCGTAATACCTATATCCAGCCACTTCTGCAGTATTGCGCCTACAACATTGAATGTCATCCAGAAAGTCAATCCCATTACTCCTATAAAGGCAGGGATAGCCGTGTATTTTCCCGTCAGAAATCTGTCCAGTTTCCGGCTTCTCCTGTGTTCAATTGATTCTTTAGGTTTAATAACCGTAGCACTGCAAACCTTTTTTATGAAGCTGAATCGCATTTCTGCCATGGCAGCAGCATGGTCCAGCCCGCGATCTTCCTCCATCTGAATAATAAGGTGCTCTATGGCTTCCTGCTCATTCTGTGAGAGGTTCAGACTCTTTAAAATTAATTTATCACCCTCCGCAAGTTTAGCAGCGGCAAACCTCAACGGAAGATCCGCCTTTTTTGCATGATCTTCAATAAGGTGCATTATTCCGTGCAGGCACCTGTGTACAGCCCCTCCATGGTCATCTGCTCCGCAGAAGTCCTGTCTGCCCGGGCGTTCCTGATACTGTGCCACATGTATGGCATGATCCACCAGCTCTCTGATGCCTTCGCTGTTGGCCGCCGAGATTGGCACTACCGGAATTCCCAGTATGGCCTCCATCTCATTTACCATTATATGACCGCCATTATTTCTGACCTCATCCATCATGTTTAATGCCAGTACCATGGGCTTGTCCAGCTCCATGAGCTGCATAGTCAGATACAAATTTCTCTCTATGTTTGTCGCGTCGACTATGTTGATTATCCCCTTGACATCCCCCTCCAGTATAAACTCTCTGGAAACTATCTCCTCACTGCTGTAAGGCGACAGGGAATATATACCCGGCAGATCGGTAACCAGTGTATTTTTATGCCCTTTTATCACACCATCCTTTCGGTCAACTGTAACTCCCGGGAAATTTCCAACATGCTGGTTAGATCCGGTCAACTGATTAAAAAGAGTGGTTTTGCCGCTGTTTTGATTTCCGGCAAGGGCGAAGGTAAGAATTTCTCCTTCAGGCAACGGGTTTTCGTCTGCCTTGACATGATACCTTACTCCTCCTTCACCCAGCCCCGGATGGGCTATTTCCTTCGCCTCGCCGCAAGCAGCATCTATATCTGCGTGATCCTGTTCTTCGTCATCGCCGCTCCGTATATCTCTGATTTTTATTTTTTCTGCATCTTCCAGTCTCAGTGTCAGCTCGTATCCGTGAATTCTCAGCTCCATGGGATCTCCCATTGGTGCATGCTTTACCAAAGTAACATCCGCGTCGGGAATCAGACCCATGTCCAGAAAATGCTGTCTAAGGGCCCCCTCTCCGCCGACGGAAACCACTGTTGCCGTCTGTCCTGTTTCAAGATTTTTTAATATATTAACAGAATCTTTTTCCATTTTGTTTCTCCGTGAGTTAACTTCATCTAACTTACGAAAAGCATACCTATCTGCGCCCATGTTGTCAATAATAATCTGCTAATTTTTTCAATAAAAAGGTGCCGCATCCATGAGTGTGGCACCGTTAGCGATTGTCTACTCTTTGTCTTCCGCATTTTCTTCTGATAAACCGCAGGTAGCCGCGTTATCTCCTTTTATGATCATATCCTTTATCATTTTCATGCGTACATCCTTAGGATCCATATCATATCTGCTCTGCCTGTATGTATTGAGATGCTCCGGCGGGTCTTTCTTGCTGAAAGGCCGGCTGGTATCGTAAAAAACCTTATTGCACATGATTCCTAAAATGATTACCCACGACAGGAGGAGAAACCAGATCATTATAGCGATAACCGATGACAATGCCCCATAGAGCAGGTCGTAGTTCACCAGAGATTCCGTATAGAAAGAATAGAGCCAGCTTACAATCATTATTCCCAGCGAAGCAAAAGCTGAGCCCGGGAACACTGTTTTGAAAGGTCTCTTGACCGTAGGCAGTATATAGTAATTTGAGCCTATGATAAAGAAATACAGCACGAACCCAAGAGGCCATCTGAGCCACAGCCACATACTGTCTACAATGGACATATCCTCAACTCTGAAGATGGTCAGGACGGCAACGAGGAGAATCTTCCCATAACAGAGAATTACCAGTGCTCCCACAAATGACATGGTGGTGACCAGCATGGTAAATACCGCTCTGCCGCGCTCTATAAAATAGTTCTTCCCTGTGTTATCCCCCTCCGTCATAATGTAGTTGGCTATTCTGGATATAACAAAAGACGCTCGCGACCCTGCCCACAGAGTGATAATTAGAAAGATTACATTTCCAAATCCCAGGGAATTGAATCTGAACAGCATATTTGTAAGAGCCGACATCCGGCGTCCGGTATACTGCTCAATGGCGGAAAGAGCCGTCTCCATATTAATGTCAAATATCCCGAGCAGCTGAATGATCAAAAGTAAAAGAGGAACTACGGACAGCATAAGATAAAAGGATATCTGTGCTGCAAATCCATGATAGTGAGGATCCAGAATCTGCCTGAATCCCATTATGAACATTCTTTTCAGTCTGTCGAATAATTTACTCATTTCCCGCCTGCAGTTTATCGCGCAAAATTTTCAAAGCGTTAGCTCTGTGGCTTATGCTGTTTTTAATGTCCTCGCCCAGCTCACCAAAGGTCTTATCATATCCAATAGGCACAAACATGGGATCGTATCCAAATCCGTTGGACCCGCGCTCCTCAAGAATCAGGTGTCCCTCAACCTCTCCGCGGGCGACTAAAGTCCTGCCATCGGGATAAACCATGGTGATAACCGAAACGAACCTGGCCGTACGTTTCTCAAATGGAACTTCTTTCAGCAGATGAATCAACTTATTGTTGTTGTCGGAATCGATATTATCTCCCTCACAGATAATATCTCCCCCTTCATCTGACGGCTTCAGTCCCGGAAACTCTGCAAATCTTGCCGAGTATATACCAGGCGCTCCGTCCAGCCAGTCAACTTCCAGCCCGGAATCATCCGCTATGGTAATTTCACCGCAGAGCTTCATAATCTCGTAAGCCTTTATATATGAATTATCTTCAAAGGTTTCGCCGTTTTCTTCAATCTCTATTTTGGGAACTCCCGCTTCATCCCTTGAGACGATATTCATTCCAAATTCCTTTGTAATGGCTTCGATTTCTTTTATTTTATGTTTGTTCCGTGTTGCTGCTACTATCGTTTTCATAATGAAATATTATATCACATGTGATAATGGCGGACAAATGATGTACAAAACCGCAAAGTCAAAGAATAAATATGCGGCGTCAGAGACTTGCTCTGACGCCGCCAAATTCTGTCGAGTTTCTTAATTGAATTTCTTCGGATCCACATATCCGCTTGGGCTGGTACTATACCCGTTATTGTATTTTACGGTCATATAAATTGTTTCCTTCCCCTCAATTATTTTTACATAGCAGACATTATCCTTGAACTTATCAGTTATATCAATGACCTGGTCGTGATAATACACCTTAACGGTACCATCCTCCTCATATATAACCTCAGGCTGATTCAGCTCTTCAAGTATTTCCTCCTCTGTCAGTGGCCGCTCTGTCCCATCAGCATTAAAGGCGACTCCTCCGCCGGCTCTTTCCTTCGTTTGTCCGTTTTCGTCTTTATATTTAAGAGAATACCGGGAGTACTCGCCTCCCTCAATTTCCATTATCGCATCTGTCTGCTCACCATGAATCCATACCTGTACGATTCTTTGGATTCCGCCAACATCGGCAGCATATGCTGCAGTTGCCATTCCAAAAACCAGACCCAACGCCACAAGCACCGGCACAAATCTCTTAATGCAAATCCTTCTTGTTTTTTCCATTGTCTTTACCTCAATCATCCTGTCGGAGGCACGGAGCACAGAAAATGTCCGTCGATATCTTTCTTTATTCATCAATGTTCCATTCCTCCTTAAGCATTTTTTTAAGAAGCATTCGTCCCCTGCTTAACCGGCTCTTCAAAGGTCACATCTGTCATATACTCTTCCCAAGCCACCTTATTTCTCTGCCAGAATGAAGATCGAATATCTTTTGCACGATTGATTGCCACTCTCAAAAGCCATGCTTTGATATGTTCCTCATAACAAAATTCCTTACTGCTGGAATGATATTTTATAAATGTATCTTGAACCACATCATCCGCATCTGCTCTGTTTTGGCAAACGCTAAATGCTGCCGCGAATACATGATCAGCATACTTAGTGTATGCATCGTCAATTGCAAGTCTCACTGATTTTATGCTCCTTATTTTTGAAGGTCCTTCAACTATAACACGATTCCAAAGCATAAAAGGTTGCAAAACCATTATTTCAGAATATACGACCATGCAATCTAATAATATCGCAAAAGGACTGCCTGGAAACTTTTATTTGGTTTCCAAGACAGTCCTTTTTTGATGTAAAACCTCTAAAAAGATTAAAGTGCCAATTTTAGAACAGTTTCTTCACATCGTCATCCAGCTCATAAGGCTCGCCGGCTTCCTTCTTTCGGAGGATAACGGACTCTTAAATTCCTAACCGAATTGTGCTAATCATGATGTCCCCTTCCTCAAGGATGAACTTTTCAAAGCCGATTTGAAGGCTGAGACTTCCCTTGAGCACCACAACAATCTCAGGATCTTCATGCCAATGAATATCCTGGTTCGGTGCCCGCTCCCTCTGAACAATAACCGGACTTGTGAAAAGCAATTTCCTCATCATAAATCCTCTCCTATGATGTGTTAATTGTACCGCATGTGACAAAAAGGGACAAATGAGGTAAAATAGGCAATGATATAAAACAGGTATGGAGGTTTTGCAATAATGGAAGCAGTAATTCTTGACGGATACACAATCAATCCCGGTGACTTGACATGGAAAAGGCTGGAGCTTATTTGTGATAAAATAACGGTTTTTGACAACACTCCTCCTGATCGCATCGCTTCCAGAATCGGAGCGTGCGATATTGTTATGACAAGCAAGTGCCATGTGACTCGTGAAATAATGGAACAGTGTCCGAACATTAAATATATAGGATCTATGGCTACGGGCTATAATAATATTGATATTAAGGCGGCAGCCCAGCTGGGTATAGCCGTTACCAACATTCCGTCCTATGCGACGGATGCGGTTGCTCAGCACACCTTTGCTCTTATGCTGGAACTGACAAACCATGTAGGACTCCACAACGAATCAGTACAACTGGGCGAGTGGGGACGCAGCCGGCATTTCTGCTACTGGATTAAGCCCATATCTCTCCTTGCCGGAAAGTCCATAGGTATCATCGGATATGGTGAAATAGGGAAAAAAGTTGCTGAAATTGCTGAGGCATTCGGCATGACCGTAAACATTTTCAGCCGTGATGCCGATGCAGCAATGAAGTCGGACTTTGTGTCTCTCCACTGCCCGCTGACTGAAGATAATGTAAAAATGGTAAACTCTCAGTTTCTGGTAAACATGAAACCCGGTGCGTATTTCATCAATACTTCAAGGGGCGGTCTGGTGGACGAAGAAGCTCTGGCCAGCGCAATAAGAGCAGGCTTCATAGCAGGTGCCGCTGTCGATGTCCTCGAAACAGAGCCACCGGCGGGCGGCAGCCCTCTCATGGGTCTGGATAACTGTATCATCACCCCTCACATGGCATGGGCACCCAAGGAAATGCGTCGCCTCATCATCGATGTCATGGCAGATAATCTGGCTGCCTGGCTGGATGGCAGATATGTAAACAGAGTAGACGGATAATTAACTATCCCGTCTACTCTTTACTGTTTCTTATACGAATTCCGTTTCAATCGTCAGCATTATTTCATTATCAGGGTACTCCTTTTTCATATAATCCATAAATTCCCTGCGCAAGGCATTCCAGTCCTTAATCTCGTAATCTACAATCAGGTCACAATAGATCCTGCTTGTATCCGGTTCGAAATAAATGGCATGAAAGTTCTTAACATGCTTGTGCTCTTTCACAAATGCGGCAATATATTTACGCAAAGCCTTTGATTCCTCATGGTCATTGCCAACGGCATATATTCCAAATACCATTGTTACATCGTACTCATGCATGATGCGCAGCTGCAGCGCATGGATGAACTGATATGCTTCCCCAACCGTCGTCTCGTGGTCTATTTCCACATTTACCGATCCGGTCCAGGCTTCCGGTCCATAATTATGCAGCTTCATGTCAACAGCATAAATGATTCCCTCTGTCTCGCGTATTTCCTTGTAAATCTTTTTTGCCAGCTCAGCTGACCCTGCTCTTCCCAGCAGATCCCCTACCGTATCTTTCAGGGTGTCCAGTCCCGTCTTCAGAATAAGCAGCGAAATCAGCATTCCGGCATATGCGTCCACAGATATCCCCGCCAGCATATATATAAGTATGGAAACTATGGTCAATATAGACAGAAAGGAATCGTTTCTGCTGTCCAGTCCCAGTGCCTCCAGACCGCTTGAGCCTGTGTTCTTCCCCTGCCTGATTGTAAAAATACCCAGAAGAAATTTGGCAACGGCGGTCATGCCTACTATAATAATTATAAGGTAGGACACATCCATTTCCCGTGGATTAAATGCCAGCTTGATGGAGTTGGTAAGCAGTTCTACTCCAGTAATCAGAATAATAACACCGATTACCAATCCCGTCAGATATTCTATTCGCCCGTAGCCGAAGGGATGCTTTTCATCGGGCATCTTTCCGGCAAGATTTGTGCCTACAAGCATAAGTATGGATGTAAGGGAATCCGACGCATTGTTAACACCCTCTGATATAACGGCAATTGACGATGCAAACAGACCTATAACAACCTTTATGGTTGCTACAAGCAAGTTCACCAGAATTCCGATGATTGAAGTGGTTACAATGATTCCCTCCCGGCTTTCCGGATTCTGTCTGAAAATTTTACACATTAATTTCATTTATTCTGTACCGTCTTTTTCCTTTCGGATCTCTGCAGCACGGGCATGTCCTATAAGTCCCTCTCCTCTTGCCAGTTCCGAGACCAAAGGAGCAATGGTTCTCATGGCCGTCCTGTTCATCTTCTGGTGCGTGCATGTCTTGAGGAAAGTTCCCACCCATACACCGCCTGTGTATTTTGCCGCACCCAAAGTAGGCAATGTGTGATTGGTACCTGAAGCATAGTCTCCGAAAACCTCTGCAGTGTTACCTCCTATAAAAAGAGACCCGTAGTTTCTCAAAGCGTCAACGACCTTCTGCTCATGGGTCTCTGCCACATTTATCTCCAGATGCTCCGGCGCATATTCGTTGGCATATTCTACTGCCTCATTGAGATTTTCCGCCAGAAGTACCTCTCCGTATTTCTCCCAGGATGCTGCCGCAATCTCCCGGGTCTCCAGACCCTCCAGCTGCTTCTCCACCGCCGTGATCACATCTGTTCCCAGCTTCTCGTCGGTGGTAACCAGAATGCCCTTTGCTTCTCTGTCATGTTCAGACTGAGCCAGAATATCCGCCGCCAGTATTTCCGGATCCGCACTGCCGTCTGCAATAATCAGCACCTCGCTTGGCCCTGCAACAAAATCTATTCCCACTCTGCCGTAGCACTGTCTCTTGGCTTCAGTGACAAAGCTGTTTCCCGGTCCTACAATTATGCTGACCGGCTGAATTTCTTCTGTTCCGTAAGTAAATGCAGCAATAGCCTGTGCACCGCCAACAGCGTATATCTCATCAACTCCCGCAATGTCCATGGCGACCAGTGTGAAAGGGTGAATACTGTCTGTTCCCTTCACCACCGGAGAGCAGGCGCAAACTCTTTTCACCCCCGCAACTTTAGCCGGTATTCCCAGCATCAGCGCAGTGGAGTAGAGAGGATATCCGCCTCCCGGCACATAACAGCAGCAGGAGTCCACCGGGATTATCCTGTGCCCCAGCAAAATCCCCTCCATTGGTGAAAAGGATTCCAGGTCTGAAATCGTTGCTCTCTGTGCTTCTGCAAAAGCCTTAATGTTGGCTGCCGCCAGCCTGATGCTTTCTATGTTCTTATCCGGTACAGCCCCATATGCCTCATCTATTTCCTCACGGGTTATCCTGAGGCGGCTTCGCCTGCACCCGTCATATTTTTCATTGTATCTCTTCAGAGCCGCATCGCCTTCCGATTTCACCTCCCGGATAATACCATCGACGGTGTCCGTAAGGTTTGTTCTGTCTTCTTCGGTTCTGACTGCTGATTTTTTTAAGGTTCTCACCTTGCCTCCTCCTCACTGTAGTACTTACCTGCGCTTCTGCAGCCCGGATGTATTCCTCTCCCAGAAAACTCCGTCCGCATATCCCTGAATCGTCTTATCCTTTTCAGCCATTTCCAGCCTTTTTTCCGCCCATATGCAGTACTGTTCGTTCTGCTCTATACCGATGTATTGTCTCCCCAGTTTCCTGGCGGTGACGGATGTGCTTCCCGAACCCAGAAACGGATCCAATACCACATCCCCCGCATCTGACCCGGCAAGTATCAGCTTGGCCAGCAGCTTTTCGGGTTTCTGCGCAGGATGGGCTGTGTTCTCAGCCATAGACCAGTAGGGTATGGAAATGTCATCCCAGAAATTAGATGGGTGAGTATTGCGAAAATTTCCCGAGTCGGTCTCTTCCCAGTCTTTGGGTTTCCCGTTGATCCGATAGGGAGCTATCACTCTTCTTCGCATTTTAACATCTTCCACATTGAATACATAGTTCCTTGATACCGTGGCAAACCAGATGTCTTCCATCCCGTTCTTCCAGTTTTTCCTGGCTCCGCGCCCCTTTTCTCTCTGCCAGGTAATGCGATTCCGTATTTCAAAATGCTCCTTCAGCACCATCCCCATCACCGGACTGGAACTCCAGTCGCAGCAGACATATATTGATGCTGTATCTTTAAGAAGGGGTTTCACATGTTCTATCCAGCCTTCCGTATATTCAGCATACTCCTCATCCGATATTCTTCTGAATTTACTGCCGTTATAGTCCTTGTCCAGATTGTAGGGCGGATCCACGATGAGCAGATCCACACACTTCTCAGGCAGCAGAGGCAATACTTCAAAAGTGTCACCGAGGATGGTTTTATTTATGACTTCCCCTATGGTCGCCGGCTTATTGACGGCAATGCATCTTGCCAGATAGTCTTTGCCTTCCTCCACTGTTATGTCAATTGTCTTGTTTCTCTTTGATTTCATCGGTCTGCACCTGCGTGTGTTGAAAAACACGGACAGATTTTTCTGCCCGTATTTTTATATTCTTGATTACAAGTAATTCAATTTTACTATTTGATTACCAGATCATAGTTGCCGATTGCCGGTTTCAAAAGACCGGAAATCATTTCTTCTGCATTATCAGCCGCCCTATCCAGCAGCTCCGGTATGCCGGCTTTTTTCTTAGCATCCTTTTTAGCTTCAGAAATCGCTTTTGTAACATCCTCCTTTTCATTGCCCTTCAACAAAACAAACTTCTCATCAACGAATTCAATGCTGTCAGGGTCGATTTCCATAGACTGAATCTCCGGTTCCGGAAGATCAACCGTTACTGTCTTCTTTTCTTCTGAAACATCTATGTCGATTTCCTCGATGTCAACACCGGCTCTGATATTTGCTGTATACTTCATGCCGAAACTCTTCTTGTTAATAAACGGTATTTTACCCTGCTCATAGGTGACAAGTCCGCTATGGCAAAGCACTGCAGAATTTAAATCGCTTGCATCTTTAATGATTCCGTTAATATAGGTATTTGTGATTTTCGGAGCGCCTCCAAAAAGATTGAAAACCTGTGTACCGACTATTCCCATACCTACAGCACCGATAATAATCCCTATTATCAGCGATATTAATATTTTTTTCATTTTCTTGCTTCTCGTTGTTTCTATTTGGATTTAATAATATTATATGATATATGATTGTAACATATTGAAAGGAGAAAAAACATGTCAGTAAAAGAAAAAGATACAACCAGGTGGGTACAGAAAAATGTAAACAAACAGATGCGCCCGACCGGCTCAAACCCAAAGGACAGATTAAGGCCTAAATTCAGGCGTAAATCAAAATCAGGTGCCGTTGCCCAGCTCTCCGAAGCCGATGTCCCGACCCCAAAAAACGAAAGCCGCAAATCCGGTAAGTTTGCTCTGGCGGTGTTGGTCGGCGGAGTCATCGCTGTACTTGCCAGAGGTATTAAAAAAAGCGTTCATCACAAATAACGGCTGCTGATTCACTATATTTTCAGCGTCCTCAGATACGCTTTTTGTTTCTGTGCAATTCTTCTGCTCTCTACGGCCTTTTGTATGGTTTTGTTGTGCGTCCATATATCCAGCCTTTGCCCTGTAATATATGGCAGCGCCATCTCGTACTGCTTAGCCAGTGCCGTGGCAAAGTACCAGGCAATCATCATATTTATATAGTATTCCTCTGAACGCAGACCGGCAACCCGCCGGAGATATTCAGGTGCAAAATCTTCGTCAAGATAATGTCTCATCAGCATGCCGACCCCAAACCGCACCGTATATGTGCGGCTTGATTCAAGCCACTCCTCGATGTACGGCAGAAGGTTTTGCTTATGCCTGCCGAATACTTGCGGCGACATCTGATCGCAGGTGGCCCAGTTATCCACATAAGGCAGGAAAATATTGATTCTGCCGATGCAGCTGTCAAAGTCCATGTCCAGCGACAGGATGAAAGCATGCAACTGGTTCTCCTCAAAAAAAGTGTGAGGCAATGCCTGCAGAAATGCCTCCGCCTCAGCTGTATTAGCGAGTTCTTTCGCCATGCTGCGCAGTCGCGGTGTCCTCACTCCGATAATGGAATCCGGATTAATGTTCGGAATCAGCCTTGACTGAAACTTCTTATACTTGCTGTCTTGTGCCTCAAATAATTCTTTCTTGATATCCATGACAGTCACCTGGAGCTTTATGCGAAAATACAGGGATTGTTCTCATCAATAATTTCCGCCCGGCACTCTACACCAAAATACCTTTTGAGTCCATTTACAAGGTCGTTAGCAACATCATCGGCTTTTTCCGGCGGAATATCACCCAGGATTTCTGAAACGAAAAGAATCTCTTTAGTGCTTTCCCTGAGCAGGCAGTGTTTTGACTGCTTCCATATGAAGTGGCGGGTTATGATTTCATTTCCGTCCGTGTAGCTGACTTCACCTGCCGGCACATGCTCCGTTTCATCACTGTCCAGTGCACAGAAGATATCACCTTCCGCTGAGAGTCTCAAAGTAATGCACTCGTTAACATCAGCCAGGTCGTATCCTCCTGCCGGAACAATATTCTTCAGGGAAACCGCGTTATAAAAATCCACAATCGGATTGATACGAAAGGGCTCGTCGGTTTTGCCCGCGCGGCGCACCATAGCTTCAATGGATGACGGATATAGTTTTCTCCTGACACCCACAGCCTTCATACTCTCACCCCATGGCTGAATAAGCGGATGGGACTGAGGATTCCCATGTTCTACGGCAGCAGCTTTTGCAATCTGCCATGCTTCATTCATTAATTTTTCTATTCCGTCAGTATCAATGCACTGAGGCATATCCTTCACCACAACGGTTACAATTCTGATTCCGGGAAACAGCTCAAATATTTCTTTATCCACTGTAAATATCTCTTTGTTCATATGGCGTCCTCCTTCCGGGTGCAAAATCGCTCCCTTATTTGTTGATGAGAAACAAACCAACCAGGCAAACGGCAATTCCCAGTATCTTTGTTCCGGTTACATGCTCCTTGTAGAGAAAATAGCCCACTGCAATAAGTGCTATCCCCAGAAACATGGATTTGACGATGTAGCCGGTGTTCATATTCCAGCCCACCTTGTACATGTAAATGCTGCCGGCCTCCAGGCCGACGATGGCAAGTCCCAGAACGAAGCTGGTCCAGTTTACCGACTTGTATTCTTCGATAATGTTTCCGCCGCCACTGACGATATAATAGATAACCAGCGAAACCGCCGCACCGACCAGATAGGTTATGGTCAGGCCGGCAAAGGGGTTAAGTGTTGACGGTGTGGACTTGGCACTTATCTGATAAAAAATATCCGCAAATACAGCCAGCGCTATTGGCCAGTAAATACTCATGGTTGCTTCTCCCTTTTGTTAATAATATTATTCTATGATTCTTCGTATATTCAATTTAAAACCACCATAAAATAGTGGTTTTTCAAGGTAATTTCTTTTTTCATTACAGAAGTATATCCTTGGGTGCCGGTGGTTTCTTGATTGTGAAAATTCTCTTGACACCGTGAATTTTTCCCCATCTTTTATTCCTTGCGCTGCTTTTTATAACCTTATTGGGCCAGGAATGAATTATCTTCCCGTTACCTACATAAAGGCCCACATGGATGATGGTCCCTCTCTTGGAGTAGAAAATCAGGTCACCCTTTTTTCTGTTTTTGTAAGACACCCTTTTAAGGGACGAACACTTCCAGAGGTTTCTCGATTCGTACTCATGACCTTTCTTCGAGTGGCTAACAGGATTAATCTTATCCGATCCGATACCGGCTGAATACATGCACTGCATAATGAGTCCCGAGCAGTCAAGGCCCTGCCTTCTGGTTCCCGATGCTCCTACTACATAATTGGCACCGCGGTAGTGCTCTGCGGTTTTAACCATGGCATTGATATAGGCAGTTCTTGACGATGCCGGGGTGATGGTCTTGCTCTTTGGGGTTACATAGGCTCCCATGTTATTCCAGTCCTTTTCTGAAAAGCCCATCTTCCTCCAGGTTGCAAGATTGACATTTCCTGTTGCCTTGAGGCCCTTCTTTCTCTGGAACCTCTTTACCTTATTGTAAGTGGTAAATGTATAGCGCGGCCAATACTTACTTCCTATTCTAAAGTAACTGTTGACCTTTCGTACCTTCAGCCCCATATAACCCATGAAAAGATTGTATCCGCCGCCATTTAGCGTTATCTTATCCTGAATCTTGAACCAGCCTGAAGGGTTATTGTAGTAATTCTTTGCCGTTATGGTAATCTAAGGGCTTGTGTAGGCAGTGTACCTGGTGATTGTTTTTTCACCTTCTTCGTCAGGAGGTTCCTCACCGGGATTTTCGTCCTCCGGGATTTCACCTTCCTGGTTTTCCCCTTCCGGGTTTTCCCCATCGTTACCGCCTGCTGCCGGCACATACTCCTCTTCCGGCAAAAGCTCCGGCTCCGTCACTTCTTCCGCCTCATCAATTACAAGTCTCCACTTTGAAGTCCTGACATACCACCAGTCCTTGGGATACTTTATATCAACAGTCTGTACTTCATCTTCTGTAAGTGTAAATGTTGCCTTATCTTTCCAGGTGCTTCCGGACTGCATCTGAAGAGTGATATCCCTGCCATGTCCGTTCTTAACAACGATCCGGTCGGTAAGTCTGTTTCTTGCCGTGATCACCGGTGCTGTTTCAAGTTCATCCACAACGGTTTCCCTGGTGATGACAGTCTCCCCTGCAAATAATGTTGCCGGAGTCAATGTTGCCACCATAATGAATGCTACCGCTAATTATATCAGTTTCCGCATAAATCTTTTCCCCTCCGCATAATAACAAATCTTCTTCGTCCGTATCGTATATTATACACTAAACCGCTTGGGTTTTCATCACTATGTTGGAAACAGTTCATTTTCAGTTCATTTTGAATACAATAAATCTGTAAGCACAGCGGAAGAATTATTGTCATAATTCCATCGCTCTTAATGTGAAAGAGGTCATGAAGCAAA
>CAYFQD010000006.1:0-67842 GCA_964345275.1 uncultured Oscillospiraceae bacterium | reverse complement strand
ATTTTTTTTAAAGACGACCCTGCCATGTATTGCGGAGGCGCATCTCGCGATGGATGCCATTAAGTATGGTTCTTTTTTTATAGCTCCACTCAGGTGCGATCAGCGTAGCTCTGGGGGCATCGCCGGAGATCCTGTGGATGGTAACTTCCGGCGGAACCAGCTCAATGGCATTTATAAGAAGGTCAATGTACTCTTCCGGAGTTTCAAAGGGGACATATCCGGGATAGGCATTTTCCATTCCCGAACCTTTTACCACATTGAGCATGTGGAGTTTAAGACCGAAAGTATGGCCGGCATATCTTACGGAATCCAGCATCATCTCTCTTGTTTCTCCGGGCAGCCCCATAATCAGATGGGTTACTGCACGGATGCCCCGTGACTCCAATCTTTTTACAGCATCATCGTAATCATCCAGAGAATGGCAGAGATTCATCGCCTGTGCAGTGATCTCATGTATAGTCTGAAGCCCCAGCTCTACCCAAAGGAAGGTTTTTTCATTAAGCTCGCTGAGCAGATCCAGTGCCTCCCCGGAAATACAGTCAGACCGGGTAGCAACAGCGATTCCGACAACCCCGGGATGCTCAAGTGCTGCTTCATATTTCTCCCGCAATTCTTTTACAGGCGCGTATGTGTTTGTGTGGCTCTGGAAATATGCAATATACCTGGCTTCCGGCCACTTAACTGAAACCAGATGGATTTGCCTGTCAAGTGCCTCGTGGATACCCGCCACACCGGTCAATGACATTTCGCTGGCCATATCCCCTGAGCCGCTTTCCGAACAGAACAGGCACCCCCCAACGCCTTTTGAGCCGTCTCGATTGGGACATGTGAAGCCGCCGTCAAGGGACAGCTTGACTATTTTGCAGCCAAACTTTCTCTTCAGCCAGGGACTGATCATGTTAATTCTAAGATTTTGTCCGTCAGATGAGTCAAAAATAATCGGTTTCTTTTTCATGGATTAATTATATCGGGAGGAATTAGAAGATGCAACCACGATGCAATTGGTGTATAATAAAGCGTCATATAATGTAGATTAAAACAACAATCATATGGGACGGCGCGGGATGAAAGACAAAACGGATTCGACAAATTCAATAACAGCAGTAATAGAAACAAGCATAGTACAGCATGACGGGCTGCTGACGGACAGCGGTTTTGATACGCGTGCGGAAAAACCGAGACTGCTGCTTCACAGCTGCTGCGGACCCTGCAGCACTGCTGTGGTGGAAAGACTGTCCGGTGAATTTAACATTACCGTCTTTTTTTATAATCCATGTATTACGGACGAAGAGGAATACAGGAAACGCCGCCAATCACAGATTCGCTTTATTGAGTTGTTCAATGAAGAACGCATGCACGGGCTGGGAGGCAGTATAGCCGTGATAGATGCAGATGATGTCAAGTTTATGGAAGGGCCGTATAATCCGGGACTCTTCCTTGAGCTTTGTGTCGGGCATGAAGACGATCCGGAGGGCGGTGACAGATGCAGTATCTGTTTCAGACAGAGGCTGGAGAAGACGGCGGAAGCGGCGGGATTGACCGGCTGCGACTTTTTCGGGACCACTTTGACGGTGAGTCCCCTTAAAAGTTATAAGAAAATATCGGAGATAGGACGGGAACTGGCGGTTAAATACGGTCTCAGTTTTCTGGATAGGGATTTCAAGAAACAGGATGGCTTCAAAAGAACTGTTGAATTATCCCGGAAATACGGATTGTACAGACAGGATTATTGCGGCTGCGTGTTCAGCAGACGCAGGCAGAAAGAATGAAATACACGAATGTAATTATAGACAACAGGAGCAACAGCACTGATATAGCATACACCTATGTCTGCGATAATGACAGTGTACAGGTTGGAAGCAAAGTCCTCGTTCCTTTTGCGAGAAGCAAAGCATTAAGAGA
Organism: uncultured Oscillospiraceae bacterium; assembly: GCA_964345275.1. GTDB lineage: Bacteria > Bacillota > Clostridia > Peptostreptococcales > Anaerovoracaceae > Lentihominibacter. The sequence continues at coordinate 65,940 of CAYFQD010000006.1, read as the reverse complement.
GGGTTATGTCATATCCTTTGCGGAAGAAGAATCATTAATTGAATCCGGCCTTATTCATAAGATCAGGTCGGTGGACAGTATTGATGAGGGAATCTCTCTGACGGAGGAAATGGTGCGCACCGCCATATGGATGCGAGACAGGTATATTTGCCGACATATCGATGCAATCAAGTGTTTCACTCCGGCGGGAGCCCCGCTTAAAAAAGGCCGGCGGGATATAGAGTTCGCAGGACTGGCGGGAGTTGACGAAGAAACTGCTGCCGAAGGCATAGTACCCAATGACGAGCAGAAGCAGGCTCTCAAAGAAATTGCGTATTCCATTGAAAGGAATCGACACGAACGGTTTCTCGTTCACGGAGTAACCGGCAGCGGTAAGACGGAAATATATATCAGAGCAACTGAAAAGGTAATTGACCGTGGAAAGGGTGCAATAATTCTGGTGCCGGAGATTTCTCTTACAGGACAGATAACGGAGAGATTTGCGGAGGTGTTTGGTGCGGATAGTATTGCGGTACTTCATTCAAAGCTCAGTTCAGCAGAGAGATATGAGCAGTGGCAGAGAATAAGAAAAGGTAAGGTCAGAATAGCAATAGGAGCCAGATCGGCAGTATTTGCACCAATGGAGAACATCGGACTGATAGTGGCTGACGAAGAGCATGAAGCAACCTATAAATCGGACTATACACCTAAATACGACACGATTGAAGTAGCTCTCAAGAGGCTGCAGGACAGGGACAACAGAGGGGTAATTATCCTGGGGAGTGCCACGCCCTCGGTGGTGACCTACAGCAGGAGCCGTGAAGGGATATATAAGCTTATCAGGCTGAAAAAGCGATACAACGAAAATCCCATGCCGGAGAGTGAAATTGTGGACATGCGGGAGGAACTGCACGACGGTAACAGATCTATGATAAGCAGGAGACTGGCCTCCGAAATAAAAGAACAGCTGGAAAAGGGCAGACAGATAATGCTCTTCCTCAACAGAAGGGGATATTCGACATTTATTTCATGCCGTGAATGCGGTTATGTAGCCAATTGTCCCACATGCGGGCTTTCATTGACCTATCACAGAGGAGAGGGCAAAGACTCAGGGTGCCTTAACTGCCATTTCTGTGGCTACAGATGCGATATGATAACCCGATGTCCGGAATGCGGCAGCGGCTATGTCAGATATTTCGGAACGGGAACGGAAAGGGTGGAGGAGGCAGTCAGGGAATTGTTCCCGAATGCCGTTACAGAAAGAGTAGATCTGGATTCCACAAGGCAGAAGGGTCAGCTGAGGAAGAAGCTGAAAGCCTTTGAAAAAGGCAAGACAGATATACTGATCGGAACTCAGCTTATAGCAAAAGGTCTGGACTTCAGGAATGTTGGCCTGGTTGGAATAATATCGGCGGACGTATCGTTGAACATACCGGATTTTCGTTCGCCGGAGAGGGCTTTTCAACTTATCACCCAGGCGGCGGGCAGAGCCGGCAGAGGAGAAGAAGAAGGAAAGGTAATAATACAGACATACAATCCAGATCACTATGCTGTTCAGATGTCTGCCGTACAGGACTATGAGTGTTTCTATGAAAATGAGATTAAATTCAGGAAATACATGTCGTATCCGCCTTACAGCGATATCTTTCAGGTACTGTTTACGGCGGATAACCCTGCCGCAGCGGAGGCAGGAGCACAAAGCTGGTATGAAAGAATAACCGGATTGGTCGGGGAAGATGAGAGAAAGAATATATTTCCGCCCCAGGAAGCCTACATGAGTAAAATCCGCGATACTTACAGATACTCGCTCATAATAAAATGCCCCAAGGGCAAAAGGCGGGAATATTCCGGCTATCTGCGGGCTATTAAGGATGAGGATACAAAGGCAGGGAAGAGAAAGAACTATATTGCTGTAGTGGACATCAATCCTTACAGCTTCGTATAAAAACAGAAGGAGAAGAAAATGGCATTAAGAAACATAGTCACCGAGGGAGACCCTATACTGAGAAAAACCTGCAGAGAAGTCGGTGAGGTAACCGGCAGAACCATTCAGCTCATAGAAGATATGGTTGAAACAATGAGAAGTGCACAGGGTGTTGGTCTGGCAGCTCCGCAGGTGGGAGTGATGAGAAGAATTTTTGTTGCCGAACCGGAGCCGGAAAGGCTGTATGTTTTTATCAATCCTGAAATATTGACCCTGGAAGGTGAACAGGAGAGTGAGGAGGGCTGCCTGTCGGTTCCCGGATATACCGGTCTGGTTAAGAGGCCTGAAAGGATAAAAATAAAGGGGCTGGACAGAGACGGAAATGAGCAGGAACATGAATTTGAAGGCTTTGATGCTATAGTAATGTGCCATGAGTTTGATCATCTGGAGGGAGTTCTCTATAAAGACAAAGCGGAGAAGATGTATGAAATTAAGCCGGAGGCCGCAGAATGAGGATAGTATATATGGGCACTCCGGATTTTGCTGTTCCGGCACTGGAGGCAATTCATGAAGCGGGACACGAAATAGCCTTTGTTGTAACTCAGCCGGATACTGTCAGGGACAGAGGCAAGAAGGTGAAATTTCCGCCTGTCAAGGAAAAGGCCCTGGAGCTGGGGCTGAAGGTTTTGCAGCCGAAGAAGCTGAAAAGGAACGAAAAATTTCTTCAGATTATGAAGGATGCTCAGCCCGATGCAGTTGTAGTGGCTGCATACGGCAAGATTCTTCCGGGGGATTTGCTGGAGGTCCCCGGGTACGGATGCCTCAATATTCACGGTTCATTGCTGCCCCGGTTCAGAGGTGCAGCACCGATTCAGAGAGCCATCATGGAAGGGGACAGGGAGACGGGTATAACCATTATGTGTATGGATGAGGGGCTGGATACAGGTGATATGCTTGCCAGAGTCTCTACGCCCATAGAAGATAAAACAGCAGCGCAGCTTCACGATGAACTGGCAGCGATGGGAGCCGGGCTGATGGTTGAGACGCTGCAAAAAATCCGGACAGGAGAAGTTCATCCTGAAAAGCAGGATGACAGCCTGGCAACCTATGCGCCTATGATTTCCAAAGGGGACGGACATATAGATTTTACTCAGGAACCGGAGAGAATCGAAAGGACAATCAGAGCTTTTGATCCGTGGCCGGGAACTTATGCATATCTGGATGAAAAGCTTTTTAAACTGTGGAAGGCAGAAGCAATTTCGCCGGGTGCTGCAGGGGCTGAACCGGGAACTGTTACAGCTGTTGGCAAAGAATATTTTGATATCGCTGCCGGCAGCGGCATTTTAAGGGTGCTGGAGGTGCAGGCACCGGGCAGGAAGCGTGTTGCGGCAGAGGAATATTTAAAGGGCAATAACATTGAAATCGGAACGGTTTTAAGATAAAATACCCGTCAGAGGTGATTTTATGTATTTTGGAATTTTTGATCCTACCTTCATAGTACTGATACCGGCCATTCTTTTTACTATTTTTGCTCAGGCAAAGGTGAAAAGTGCATACGGCAAGTACTCGAAGATTCCAGTTAAAAGCGGAATCACGGGGAAGCAGGCGGCCAGAATGATTCTGGATAATAACGGGATGAAACATGTTCCGATATTGCAGATAGCCGGGGAGCTGACAGACAACTACAATCCTAAAGAAGATAAGATGCAGCTGTCTGCCGGAACCGCGACGGAATCCAGCATTGCGGCGGTTGCCATTGCGGCTCACGAGTCAGGGCACGCAATTCAGGACGGAACAAATTACAGCTTTCTGAATTTCAGGATAGCTATGGTTCCCATTGTAAACTTTGTATCAGGTGCCTCCTGGCCATTGATTCTTGTGGGTCTGATGATTATCTATGCAGGAAGCCACACCGCCGGAAACCTGATATTTGATATTGGAATTATCATGTTCGTTCTGGTGGTTCTCTTTCACACCGTTACGCTTCCGGTGGAATTTAATGCCAGCAAAAGAGCTGTTAACCAGCTTGTTGAACTGAACATAATTGATGAAAGCGAAATAAAGGGAGCCAGGGCGGTTTTGTCTGCGGCGGCATTGACATATGTTGCTGCACTGGCAACCTCAATACTGAACCTTGTAAGAATTCTGCTGATCAGAGGGAGGAACAACTAATGGACGCTAACAGAAAGACAGCATACTTGACCCTGAAGGATGTTGAAGATAAAAAGGCATATTCCAATCTGGCGCTTAATCACAAGATAGCCATAAACAAGCCAAACTCACCGGCGTTTGTGAGAGAACTGGTATACGGAGTTCTGGAGAACAAGCTTACTCTGGATTATTACATAGATCAGCTGGTGCGAGACGGGGTGGACAGCTTAAAGCAGGCTGAGCTCAACATAATAAGAATGGGAATGTATCAGCTTGGATATATGGATTCCGTTCCGGAATACGCAGCTGTAAACGAAAGCGTGATTCTGGCAAAGAGATACGCCAGGGGCAGGGCAGGTCTGGTGAATGGAGTTCTCAGAGAGTATCAGAATAAAAAAATTCATTTAAGGCTTCCTGAGAGAGACGAAGACGAAATCAGGTATCTTTCCATAAAGTATTCATATGCACCGTGGATTATTGAGACATGGCTTAAATATTACAGTACGGATTTCGTAGAAAAGCTTCTGGAGGCGGGAAACGAGAGACCTCCTATGACGATCAGGCTAAACTGGCTTAAAATCAGAAAGCAGGATCTTATCAATGCACTCAAAGAAAGAGGATTTGAAGTTGAGGAGGGCAGAAATTGTGCCAATGCGCTTTATGTAAAGGGCAGCGGACTTCTGGACAGTGAGATGTACGAACACGGACTTTTCACACCACAGGATGAAAGTTCTATGATGGTTGCAGAGAAGCTGGATCCGCAGCACGGGGATCTTGTAATGGATGTATGCGCCGCTCCGGGAGGCAAAACCACCGCTATTGCGGAAAGAATGAATAACACCGGTCGCATTATCGCGTCGGACATTTACCGCAGGAAGCTTGAACAGGTTAACAGAGAAGCCAAGAGACTGGGTATCACCAATATAGAGTCCAGGTCATGGGATGCGACGAGAGTTGATTCCACAATGGTGGATAAGGCAGACAGAGTTCTTGTGGATGCTCCGTGTTCGGGCCTGGGCGTGGTCAGAAGGAAGCCTGAGATCAAATACAAAGAAAAGAATGCTGATATTGAACTGCTTCCTAAGAAACAGCTTGCCATATTGTCCGCATCGTCCTCTTATGTAAAGCCGGGAGGAACGCTGGTGTACAGCACATGCACAATAAATCCGGATGAGAACGAGAAGGTGGTGGCTGAATTTCTCAAGAAAAATCCTTCTTTCTCAAAGACAGAACGAATATTACTGCTTCCAAATGTTAATGGAACCGATGGATTCTTCATATGCGTAATGAAGAAAGCGGGAAGAATAAAATAGGAGAATTATGTAAACATGATTCAACAGATAGGATTTAAATGTAACAGAGGGGTCGTCCGTGAGAATAACGAAGATGCATGCTTTGTTATTCCCAGTCTGGATGTATATATAGTTGCTGACGGTGTTGGAGGAAACAATTCCGGAGAGCTGGCCAGCAGTACAGCTGTAGAGACAATCGCTGAATATGTAAAAGATGAAAACATAAGGGAAAACAGGACACCGGAGGAAATTTTCGGCTTTTTCACTGAAGCAGTGGATGCGGCTAACAGCAGTGTCTACAGCCTGGGAATGACAAATCCGAAAAACAGAGGAATGGCAACAACTGTGGTCATGGCCTATGTACATGAAGGCGATGCATACATAACGAATATCGGTGACAGCAGAGCATACCTTTACAGGAAAGGCCGGATGAAGCGGATAACCAGAGATCATACCTATGTGAATGAGCTGATAGAAAAGGGTGTAATTACTGAAGATGAAGCTGAAAGTCACAGGCAGAAGAATGTTATAACCAAGGCCATAGGAGCGGAAAGTGCCGTTGAACCCGACTTCTATAAGGTAGGGCTCGCACCGGACGATGTGCTGTTGCTATGCACAGACGGACTTTACGGAGAAGTGGGAGAAAAGAAAATGGAGGTCATCCTGGGTGGCAGCGGAAGCATGAATGATATATGCGCAGAGCTGGTGGATGAAGCGATTCGTTCCGGAGGCCGTGATAACATTACGGTTGTATGCATCAAAATATAACAGGTTTAGGAGGAAAGTAATGAGTAAGGTACTCGCAGGAAGATATGAACTTTTTGAAAGAGTCGGTGAGGGAGGCATGTCGGTAGTATACAAAGCCAAGGACAGGCTTCTCAGCAGATTCGTGGCTATCAAAATTCTTAAGCCCGAGTTCATCAACGACCACAAGTTCATAGACAGCTTCAGAAGAGAGTCGCAAAATGCGGCAAGCATGTCCCATCCCAATATCGTAAACATTTATGATGTGGGCAGAGAGGGCAACATCCACTACATAGTAATGGAGCTGATTGAAGGAAGAACGCTGAGCGATTACATCAAAAAAGAGCCAAACGGCATGTCCTATCCTAAGGTGATAACCCTTTCGAAACAGATTGCATCGGCTCTGTCTTTTGCTCACAAAAACCATATAATTCACAGAGATGTTAAGCCGCATAATATAATGATTACACCTAATGGTACAGCCAAGATTACCGACTTCGGCATAGCCAAGGCGGTAAATGCGGCGACCATTGTGGACAATACCGATGGTATTGTGGGATCAGTGCACTACTTTTCACCTGAACAGGCCAGAGGCGGATATGTGGACGAGAAATCCGATCTGTATTCGCTGGGAATTGTAATGTATGAAATGCTGACAGGAGTGGTTCCCTTTGACGGGGAAAATCCCGTAAACATCGCGCTTCAGCATATAAACGAGGAAATGGTTCCCCCTTCACAGATAGTGAGCGGGGTACCGCCGGCATTAGAACACATCATCATGAAGTGCTGTGACAAGTATCCGGTTAACAGGTTTGCATCAGCCGATGAGCTTATTGAAGCCCTTAACAATCTGGAATTTGTCAGCAGCGTTGTAGGTGACGGAGTTATTATGGGAAGAGGTTCATCCAGACATGATGCTCCGGTACATAGAGGTCCTGTTGCAGAGACAGCATATAATGACTATGATGATGACGAGGATGACGAATATATTTATGAGGACAGACGACCGGCCGGCAAGAAAGGGAAATCATCAAAGAAGACCATAGGAATAATTGCTGCAGCGGCAGCTGTGCTGCTGCTGGTAATAGCAGGAGCGATATTTATCTTCGGTGGAGAGGAAATAGAGACTCCCGCATTTGAAGGTATGACATTTGAAGAAGCCGAAGAATTAGCCGAAACCCTTGATCTTAAAGTAAAGATGGGTGACGAGGTTATCAGCGATACAGTCGACAAGGGGCTGGTAGTTTCCCAGGATCCCGAACCGGGTGAAATAATCAAGACGGGAAGCACAGTTACTCTTAACATCAGTAAGGGCCGAGGGGATGGCTCGGTACCGAATCTTGAAGGCAAGATGCAGGGGGATTTGAAAAAATATCTGGAGGCGGCAGGCTTCGAACTGGGTAAGGTTACAACATCCGCCAGCGATAAGCCGGAAGGTACAGTAATCGATCAAAGTCCGAAAGCAGGCAGCGAACTGCAGAAGGGGTCTGCCATCGATGTGGTTGTCAGCGACGGTTCCCTGGCCAAGGTTGCCGTTCCGGGTGTAGTGGGCAAGCCGCAGGATGAGGCGGAGGCACTTATTGCCAATGCGGGCCTCAGATACAATGTAGTTAAGAAAGAATACACCTCAGGCTATAAGGAAGGTTATGTGACGGCACAGAGCGAAGTCGCCAACACCATGGTTAAGAAGGGTACCACCATAACTATAACAGTGTGCGTGATTCCGAATCCTCCGGCTCCCCCGGAAGGTGAAGGGGAATAAGCCGTGAGCAAATGCAAAATCCTTCAAGGAACAATAGTCAAAGGTATCGCCGGGTTTTATTATGTGAAATCCGGCGAAGCAGTATACAGATGCAAAGCCCGCGGGATATTTAAGGAATGGGGCATCAGGCCGGCTGTGGGCGATCGGGTAATAATGGAACTCATAGAGGACAATGATGATAGTCTGATTACGGAAATTCTGCCCAGAAAGAATGATTTCATCAGACCTTTTGTGGCTAATGTTGATTGTTTCGCCATGATTACTGCGGTAGCGAGGCCGCAGCCGATTATGCAGACAATAGACAGATTTCTCGTAATGGCGGAAAAGGCGCGGACAGAAATAGTTATCTGTATCAACAAGTGCGACCTGGCGGATATAAACGGCAAGGGTGCCGCAAAAAAGGCTGCAAAGAATTTGAAGGAATTGCGTGAAACATATGAGCCTGTATATCCGGTAGTATGCATAGAGGGACTTACAGGGAAAGGAATAGAAGAGTTGAAGGATCTTATTACCGGAAAGACGGTTGCCCTGACGGGCGCTTCGGGAGTGGGAAAATCAACAATTCTAAATCAGCTGATTCCTCACGCTGCAATGGAAACCGGGAGTGTAAGCGAGAAGACGCAGAGAGGCAAACATACAACCAGACATTCGGAACTGTTTACGGTGGATGAGAAAAGGGGCACCATGCTCTTTGATACACCGGGGTTCACATCCTTCGACATGCTGGAGGCAGATGAGGAAGAACTGCAGTTCCTTTTCCCTGAAATAGGAAGATTTGCCGGCAAGTGCAGATATGATAACTGCAGGCATATTGCCGAACCTGAATGTGCAGTCAAGGGTGCTCTGGCAAGAGGAGAAATCAGCAAGTCGAGATACGAGTCGTACAGAACTCAAATGGAGGAAATACGAAAATGAAACAACTGGCACCATCAATCCTTTCTGCGAATTTCGCACATTTAGCTGATGATGTTAAAAAAATCGAAAAGGGAGGAGCGGATCTTATACATGTTGATGTAATGGACGGACACTTCGTACCCAATATATCCTTTGGATCCACTGTTATGAAGAGCCTTATGGGCAATACAGCTCTGCCCTTTGATGTTCATCTTATGATAGAAAGCCCTGATGATTATCTTGAGGAATTTGTTACGCCTCAGACCGAATACATCACGGTGCATGCAGAGGCATGTGCTCATCTGAACAGAACGGTGCAGTATGTTAAATCTCTTGGTGTTAAAGCGGGAGTGTCTATAAACCCGGCTACACCTCCGGGGGTGCTGGAATATATACTGGAAGATGTGGATCTGGTTCTTCTCATGTCGGTCAACCCGGGTTTCGGCGGGCAGAAATTAATTCCAAATGTGCTGGGAAAGGCAAGGGAACTGGCGAAGATAAGAGAATGCAGAAAGCTTGGCTTCAAAATCGAATTGGACGGAGGAGCCACCCTTGATAATGCGGCAGAAATTATTGATGCCGGAGTTGATATTGTTGTTGCCGGGTCAGCAGTTTTTAATGCGACGGATATTGAGGAGAGAACTAAAGAATTTATCGCAAAAATTCGTTAGCATAAATGCCGGTACTGATGGTAAACAACAGGAGGATTAAGGAATGAGAATAATACTTGATGGAATGGGTGGCGATAACGCTCCCGAAGAAATAGTAAAGGGTGCTGTTGAAGCAGCAGGGTTAATCGATGATGAAATCTGTATTGTCGGTCTGCCTGATGCAATAGAGGAGGAACTGAAAAAGAATAAATATAAGGGGAATCAGATAAGAATTATTCCCGCTACCCAGACGATTTCCATGGATGACAGTCCCGTGCGAGCCATCAGAAGAAAGACCGATTCATCTCTGGTTGTGGCAATCAACATGCTTAAAGGGGACAAGGATGCGGTTCTTATTTCGGCGGGAAATACCGGAGCTCTGGCCGTAGGAGCCAGAATGATTCTGGGCAGATTGATAGGAATGGACAGGCCGGCACTGGCATCTATATATCCTGCAACGACAGGGGAAAGGCCTGCACTTCTTTGCGATGCCGGTGCCAGCTCCGAATCAAAGGCTCAGAACCTTTTAGAATATGCCATAATGGGCAGCATTTTCATGAAGAAAGTGTGGGGAGTTCCCAATCCTACAGTGGGACTTGTCAACATGGGGGTAGAAGAAAGTAAGGGAACAAGTGTCACCAAGGATGCCTATCAGATGCTCGAGGCATCGCATTTGAACTTTATAGGAAATGTTGAAGCCAGAGAGCTGCCGGAGAGACCTTGTGATGTTATAGTTTGTGACGGGTTCACAGGAAATGTTATTCTCAAGCTTACCGAGGGTCTGGCCATAAATTTCTTCAAGCTGATAAAGGGCAAGCTCATGCATAATATCAAGACGAAGATGGCTGCGCTTATAATCCAGAAAGAATTGAAAGAATTGAAAGGAATGTTCGATTATGAGGAATACGGCGGCGCACCTATTTTAGGTGTGAACGGACCGGTGGTCAAAATCCACGGGTCGTCCACATCGGTTGCGGTAAAGAATGCAATTATTAGAGCTCTTCCTTTTGCAAAGGAAAATGTTGTGGAGGTAATCCAGGCGGCACTTCTTGAAATAGAAGAAATTATGGAAGAGGAATAGGAATAAAAAAGAGTGAATAACAAAAAATTACTCGAAGAAAAAGTTAAGCACGGATTCCGCAACCCGGAACTGCTGAATACTGCGCTCACTCACAGTTCCCGTGCATGTGAAGCGGGAAAGGGTACAATAAGCAATGAGAGGCTGGAGTTTCTGGGAGATGCTTTTTTAGATGCGATAATAGGAGAAGAATTGTACAGAATCTTTCCTCAGGAAGAGGAAGGATTCTTGTCACGAATAAGAGCAACTCTCGTCTGTGAGAAATCACTGGCAGGTGTTGCCAGAAAAATCGGGCTGGGGGAATATGTTATGTTAGGTGTGGGAGAGGAGAGAAGCGGAGGCAGAGAGAGAGAATCAATCCTTGCTGATACAATGGAGGCCATTATCGGAGCGGTTTATCTGGATGAAGGTTATGATGCCGCTAAGAAGACGGTTCTGACACTTTTCTCGGATGCCATTGAAAATGCCAAAAGAGGGAAATATATAATTAATGATTTTAAAACCGCACTGCAGGAGGTACTGCAGGCGCAGGGAATACGGGATATTAGCTATGCTACTGTTCATGAGTCCGGTCCGGATCACTGCAAGACCTTCACGGCAAACCTGGTAGTAAACGGAGAAGCGGTGGCAGAAGGATCGGGAAAAAGCAAAAAAGAGGCGGAGCAAAAAGCTGCAGAAAAAGCCCTGACAGGTATATATAATGTTTTTTAAAAAAATAGAAATGCACGGGTTCAAATCATTTGCCGAGCCCGTAACAATTGAATTCAATCAGGGGATAACCGGAATTGTCGGACCAAACGGAAGCGGAAAGAGCAATATCAGTGATGCGATCAGATGGGTTCTGGGTGAACAGAGCCCCAAGATGCTCCGGGGCGGCAAGATGGAGGAAGTCATCTTTAACGGGACCGACAGCCGGAAATCAAGAGGAATGGCCGAAGTAACTCTGGTAATCGATAACAGTGATGAGAGCCTGCCTATTGATTACAAGGAGGTTGCCATTACCAGAAGGATGTTCAGATCCGGAGAGAGTGAATATCATATTAACGGGAACCAGTGCAGACTGAGAGATATCCGCGAGCTGATTATGGACACGGGTATCGGAGTTGATGGATACTCCCTGATCGGTCAGGGTAAAATAGATGATATTATAAGCAATAAGACAGAGTCCAGAAGAGAGATTTTTGAAGAGGCTGCGGGGGTCGTTGCCTACAGGGTTAAAAAGGCAGATGCGGAGAAGAAGCTGGCATCTGCAAATCTTAATATGGATAGAATTCAGGATATTATCAGCGAGCTGGACGGAAGAATTGACGGACTTCGTGAGGACAGCATCAAGGCTGAGGAATATCTGGAGCTCAGAGACAGACACAAGGAACTGGAAATTAATATTATTTTAAAAAATATTGAAGGGCTGGATCTGAAGAATCAGTATGCAGAAGAAGATTTAAGAAATATAAACTACTCCCTTGGAAGGCACAGAGACGAAAAGCAGGAACTGGAAAAACAGATCAGTGAGGGTAACAACAGGAATGAAATTCTGGAAGCTCTGTCTGTTGATGCCAGAGAAAAGCTGATTCAGGCCATTGACAATCTGAATGCCCTTGTGAACAGGGGAGAGATTGATAGAGAAAGACTGTCGGCTATTGAGGAGAACAGGCAGAGGCTGGCAATTGAGATCGGTCAGCTGGAGGAAAAAAAATTCCGCGAGCAGACCAATGCGGAAGGTTTTGCGGATGAGAAAGCAAAGATAGATGCTGAGGCGGAAGAAGAGAACAGGAAGCTTCACGAAAAAATTCAGATATTCAATGATCTTACGGAGGAGATGACCGCTCTCATGGAGGAGGCGGATGCATACAGAAATAAAATTTTTGAAAAATCCGGGGAAATCAATTCAGAGAGAGCGGAAATAAACAGTCTGGAGCACTTACAGGAGACTTTGCGCAAGCGGCAGGATGTGCTTCTTTCTGAAAAGAATGCGGGAGAAGATATAAACAGAGAAACTCTGGACAGCCTGAATCTGTCAAAAGCGGAGAGGGCGGATATTGAAGACTCAATCGAAGAGAAAAAGGCTCGCGTTGAGAAAATGCGTAACACTCTTGTGAGCCGGCAGACTCTGGAGCGCAGTCTTGCGGGGGAGACCGAGGAGCTCAAAATAAATCTCAGCAGATTGAGTGCCAGAAAAAAAACCATCGAGGAGATGGAGAGCAACTATGAAGGATACAACAGTGCCGTCAGGCATGTTATGAAGTCAGGGCTGCCGGGCATTCACGGAGTAGTTGCAGATCTCATAGAGGTACCCGGGGGATATGAAACAGCCATTGAAACCGCATTGGGTGCATCACTGCAGAACATCGTCTGTGAAAATGATGAGAGTGCAAAGAGGGCGATAAGGTATCTTAAGGATAACAGAGCGGGGAGAATGACATTTTTACCTCTGGCGTCCATAAAGACTCGCAGCGGAAGAGATGAGACATTAAAGGAACGACAGGGATTTATAGGTTTCGGATCGGAAGTTATTCAGTACGAAAGAAAATACGCTCATGTAGCAGATTATCTGCTTGGCCGGGTTGCTATTGTGGATAACATGGACAACGCAGTCAGGATTTCCAAACAGGGGAGCGGAATGCGCATTGTCACTCTTGACGGTGAGGTAATAAATGCGGGCGGAGCCATAACAGGAGGCAGGTACAAAAATAAAAGTGCCAACATTCTTGACAGAAAGGCGGAGATAGCCAATCTGGCGCAGCATATTGCAGAGGGGAAGGAGAAGCACCGGAGAGACGAAAAGACGCTGGAAGACCTGCGGAATAACATCAAGAAATCCTATAATGAAATAAGTGCACTGGAAGGTGAAGTTCGCGCTGAAGAACACGCTCTTATGGTCAAGGACAGTGAAATTCATCTGTCCGAGAAGACCCTCAACGATATAAGAAACAGTGCCGGCAGAGTAGGGAGAGAGCTGGAGAGCATAAGCACGGAAATGGAGAACTCTCTGAGAATGATTGCGGAGCTCAGGGCGAAAATCGAAGCAAATACAGCTGAAATCAAAGAGATTGAAAAGTTCAGTGCAGAAAAGCTGGCTGAATATGAGGAAAGCAAGGCTGGATTTGACAGGATTAACGATGAGATTACGGCAGTCAGGATTAATGTTACAACCTGTAACGAGAGAAAGGCACATGCCGATGATCTGATGGCAAGAATAAACTCCGCCATCAGGGAAATTGACGAAGAGCTGCGGGTCAAGCAGCAGCAGCTGGAAAATCAGGAAAAAGAAAAGTCGGAAATCACATCCGGACACGGGAATGTAGATGACTTTATCAGAGAGCAGGAAGCCGTTAAGCAGGATGCAGAAGAACACTTGAATGCAATATCGGAAGAAAAGGCAGCCTTAACGGCAAGTCTGGCAGAACTTAATGAAGAGAGAGAGGAGCTTGCCGGGAAGATTCAGCACTATCAGGATCAGAAATACGAGCTGGATGTAAGAAAAGCCAAGAATGAGACCCAGCTGGACACATACAAGGAAAAGCTCTGGGAGGATTTCGAGATATCCTATATTCAGGCTATGGAATTCAGATCCGATAAATTCGTAATGTCTACCGCGGTCAGAGAGAACAGACAGATAAGAAACCGGATAAGGGAATTGGGCGAGGTCAATGTCGGCGCTATTGAGGAATATGAAACCGTCAGAGAAAGGCTGGATTTCCTTACGGGAGAACGGGATGATGTGCAGGCGGCCATGGATGATCTGAATAAGATTATCACGGATATGGATAAAACTATCAGGGTTCTGTTCAAGGAGAGCTTTGATCAGATTGTTGTCAATTTCGAGGTGCAGTTCAAAGAACTCTTTGGGGGCGGACATGCGGAGCTGAGGCTCTCTGACGAGAACAATCCTCTGGAATCGACAATTGATATTGTGGCACAGCCGCCGGGAAAGAAGCTGCAGAATATCAACCTGCTGTCAGGAGGAGAGAAGACGCTGACGGCAATTGCACTGATGTTTGCCGTACTTCAGGCTAAACCGACGCCGTTCTGCATTCTTGATGAGGTAGAGGCGGCACTTGACGATGCTAACATTGAAAGATTTATCAGATGTCTCAGGCAGTTTGATGACATTCAGTTCACCCTGGTCACACACCAGAAGGCAACCATGGAAAAGACAGATGTGCTTTATGGCGTAACCATGCCGGAGCGCGGTGTATCCAAGGTTCTCTCGCTGAATATGACAGAAGACCTGAGCGGATATACGAAATAAAAAAGGAGACAGTATGTTAGGCGAAAAGAAAGGCTTTTTCGGGCGAATGTCCCAGCGAATAACCGATGCTCTCACAATGAGCCCCAACATAGACGAGGACTTCTTCGAAGAGCTGGAGGAAATTCTGATAACTTCCGACATTGGAATGGACACCACCATGAAAATTGTTGACACTCTTCAAAGGGAAGTCAGAAGCAACAATCTGACAAAGCCGGAAGTTATAAAAATCAGGCTGGGAAAGATTATTGCAAGTCTGATTAACAAAGGCGAGGCACAGAGGCTCAGCGATGCCTATCCCCTTGTAATCCTGATGATAGGAATAAACGGCGGAGGTAAAACCACCTCCATTGCCAAAATAGCTCACAGACTTAAGAAGGACGGCCGAAAGGTCATGCTGGCGGCTGCCGATACATTCAGAGCGGCTGCCAGCGAACAGCTGTGTATATGGGGTGACCGTGTAGGCGTGAATGTAGTCAGACATGGAGAAGGTGCCGACCCGTCTGCCGTTATTTACGATGCCATTCAGTCGGCAAAGGCAAAGGGAATGGATGTTCTGATATGCGACACTGCCGGCAGGCTGCAAAATAAGAAAAATCTTATGGATGAGCTGAACAAGATGGATAAGGTCATTTCCAGAGAATGGCCTGAAGCTACTCGCGAAAATCTGCTGGTACTTGATGCCACAACCGGAAAGAATGCCGTATCACAAGTTTCGGAATTCGGAGAGGCTGCGGACATTACCGGCATAGTGCTGACAAAACTTGACGGTACCGCAAAGGGCGGCATCGTGATTACCATTGCAGACGAGTTCGATATGCCGGTCAAGTTTGTAGGACTTGGGGAAGGACTTGAGGACCTGGAGGAATTCGAGCCGAACCAGTTCGCACAGGGAATATTTAAGGAGACGACATGAGTTTACCTATGGTGGCCGTAGTCGGCCGTCCTAATGTAGGAAAATCAACCCTTTTCAATAAGATTGTCGGGCAGAGAATTTCCATTGTCGAAGACACACCGGGAGTTACGAGAGACAGAATATACGCTGAGGCTGAGTGGAACGGAATCCGCTTCGGCCTTATTGATACGGGAGGAATTGAGCCTTACAGCAAAGATATCATACTGTCACAGATGAGAGAACAGGCGGAAATGGCTATGGATACATCCGATGTAATTCTCTTTATGGTTGACGGTAAGGAGGGACTGACTGCAGCGGATAGAGAAGTAGGCGAGATGCTCATGAAAACCGGTAAAAAAGTTGTCCTGACTGTAAATAAGGTGGACAAGGCGGAAGTTTCACCGGATTTCTATGATTTCTATGAACTTGGGCTGGGAGAGCCTATACCCATTTCTGCCGCGAATATGCTTAACCTGGGGGATCTGCTGGATGAAATCGTGGCCAGCTTCCCGGCAGGAGCCGGGCTGGAAGAGGACGATTCCATAAAAATAGCAATGATCGGCAAGCCTAATGTGGGCAAGTCGTCGCTGATAAACAAGCTTCTTGGTGAAAATCGTGTAATTGTTTCGCCCATTGCGGGGACCACCAGAGACTCCATCGACACACCATTTGAACACGAGGGGGAGAAGTACACCCTGATTGACACAGCGGGAATAAGAAGGAAGAGCAAGGTTAGCGAGAACATTGAAAGATTCAGTGTTCTAAGAGCTGTTGCTGCTATAGAAAGATGCGATGTATGCATGCTGATGATTGACGCGACGGAAGGCGTTACGGAGCAGGATAAAAAGATTGCGGGCATCGCTCACGAGGCGGGCAAAGGGATAGTAATTCTTGTAAATAAGTGGGATCTGGCAGAGAAAGAGACCAACACCATGCGGGATTTTCGCGGAGAAATGTACCGTGAACTGGGGTTCATGTCCTACGCGCCGTCACTGTTTATTTCAGCACTGACGGGGCAGCGCGTCAGCCAGGTTATCGGTATGGCCAGATATGTAGCAGAAAATCGTGCCATGAGGGTCCCTACCGGTCAGCTTAACAATTTGATTGTAGACGCAACCATGATGAAACAGCCGCCGGCTGACAAGGGCAGGCGCTTAAAAATATACTATGTGACTCAGGTGGGTGTTAAACCGCCACTGTTCTCATTCAAGGTAAATTCCAGACCGTTAATGCACTTCTCCTATGCCAGATACCTGGAGAATCAGATCAGAGACGCCTTCGGATTCGAGGGGACTTCAATCAAGTTTGTCTTTAGGGAGAAAGATGAAAAAGAAGAGGAGTTTTAATAGATGCAGACTTTTGTAATTATTGGGATAGCAGGCCTGATAGCTTATTTCATCGGCAATATCTCGCCATCAACAATTATGGCTAAGCGTGCCGGTTTTGATATCAAAGAGAAAGGAAGCGGCAATGCCGGAACCACCAATGCTCTCCGTGTCATGGGTAAAAAAGCCGGAGCCATCACCATGGTGGTGGACATACTCAAAGGCGTTGCAGCTGTTCTCATAGGCTTTGTTTTTGCCGGAAGCATGGGAGCGTACTGCTGTGCTCTGTTTGTATTTCTCGGTCATGTATGGCCAATGATTTACAGGTTCAGAGGAGGCAAGGGTGTTGCTACGACCTTTGGCGCACTGCTGGCGGTTAATCCGCTGTATGCGGTGGTGATGTTAGCAATTGTGGCGATTTTTGTACTGATAACAAAGAGGATGTCAGTGGGATCTGTCGCGGGAGCAGTAGCTCTGCCTGTTGTGGCATTCTTTATGGAACCGGCATTTGTCTGGGTTGCTGCTATCATGACAATTATCCTGCTTGTAAAGCACAGATCCAATATGAGCAGACTGATTCACGGAGAAGAACCTATTATGAGTATTTTTGAGAAAAAGGAAAAAGAAGAGATTCAAGAGGAGGATGTGCAATGACTAATATCGGAGTAATAGGTGCAGGCAGCTGGGGAACGGCCCTTGCAACTGTAGTTGCCGGCAAAGGCAATAAAGTCAAAATCTATGATGTTGATGCGGAGCATCTCAAGTCCATGGAAAAAGAGCGTGAGAATGTGAAATATCTTCCGGGGGTTCATTTAAATGAGAATATTGAGATTGCCTATTCAAATGAGGAAGCAGTTAAGGATGCAGATGTCGTCCTGTTTTCTGCACCGGCTCAGTTTTTCAGAAGTGCGATAAGTGCTGCTGTTCCGTTTATGCGCGAGGATGCCATTATTATAAATGTTGCTAAGGGCATTGAGCGGGGCACCCACAGGAGAATGTCGGAAATTGCGGAGGATGTTCTGGGACAGGAAAGAATGTCAGGGTATGTTGTTCTGTCAGGTCCGTCCCATGCAGAAGAGGTTGGCAGACAGCTGCCGACAACCGTTGCTACGGCATCACGCAATATGGAGGCAGCCCTGGCAGTTCAGGATCTGTTTATGACTGACAGATTCAGAGTATATACTTCCGATGATGTAGTGGGAGTTGAACTGGGAGGAGCTCTTAAGAACATTATTGCACTGGGTGCGGGGATATCGGACGGCATGGGATTCGGAGACAATGCAAAGGCAGCTCTCATGACCAGAGGACTTGCAGAGATTACCCGTCTGGGCGTGAAACTTGGTGCAAAGCCTGAGACCTTTGCAGGACTCACCGGGACGGGCGACCTGATTGTAACATGCACAAGCATGCATTCCCGTAACCGCAGATGCGGCATAATGATGGGTGAAGGTATGTCCCCTGCCGATGCGATTGCAAAGATCGGAATGGTTGTTGAGGGAATGTTTACTGCTGAAGCGGCCTATGAGCTGGCAAAAATAGCAGATGTTGAAATGCCTATTACCGATGCCATATACAATGTGACCAGGGGGACACTCAAGGCTTCCGATGCTGTTGACATGCTTATGGGCAGAGACAGAAGACATGAGTAGGACCTTTAATATAATAACTTTCGGGTGTCAGATGAATGAACATGACTCCGATACCATTTCAGGCCTGCTTCAACAGAAAGGCTATACCTGTTTGGGCGAGGAGTTTCGTCAGGATGCCGATATAATAATCATAAACACTTGCAGCATTCGTGAGAATGCTGACAAGCGTTTTTTTGGCACTTTGGGACAGTTAAAGAAGATAAAAGAGAGAAAACCGGATTTTGCGGTTTGCGTCTGCGGCTGCATGATGCAGCAGGATCATATCATAACAAAGGTGAAGCGGAGTTATCCCTGGGTTGATGTCATCTTCGGAACACACAATATTCATGAATTACCGGATATGCTGGAGGAGATGTATGCTGCCCGCAGGGAAAAGGGTTACAACAGCCGAAGCTCAAAGAAGACAAGAGTTGTCAGGACATATCCCGACCGGGAAGGTATCGTAGAGGGGCTTCCGGCAGCAAGATTGTACAGACATAAGAGTTTTGTAAACATTATGTACGGCTGCAATAATTTCTGCACATACTGTGTGGTGCCCTATACCCGCGGAAGGGAGAAAAGCAGGAGACCTGAGGACATTATCGCAGAGGTTGGCAACCTGGTGGCTGATGGAGTCAGAGAGATTACGCTTCTGGGTCAGAATGTGAATTCTTATATAGGAATTACCGGTGGAGAGGCTTCTTGCAGCGGACAGGTATGGGACTTTGCAGATTTGATATATGCACTGGCAGAGATAGACGGGCTGGAGCGCATTCGCTTCATGACCTCCCATCCCAAGGACCTGTCTGACAAGCTGATAGAAGCCTTTGCGCGATGCGATAAGCTCTGCAACTATATACATTTACCGGTACAGGCGGGAAACACCCGGGTACTGGAGCGAATGAACAGAAAATACACCCGGGAGCAGTATCTGGAGCTGGTCAGAAAGCTTCGCAAGGCTGTCCCGGAGATTACCATAAGCACGGATATTATCGTCGGTTTCCCCGGAGAAACCGATGAACAGTTTGAGGATACATTGTCACTGGCTGAAGAAGTAGGCTACGATTCAGCATTCACTTTTTTATATTCGCCTCGCCGGGGCACACCGGCGGCAGACTATGAAGATCAGGTCCCCGAGGATGTCAAGCATGAGAGATTTAACCGCCTTGTGGACGTTATTAATTCATCGGCGGCATCGTGCAATGCCGCCTATACAGGACGCATATGTCATGTGCTCATTGAGGGCTTTGCCAAGAAGGGGGACAGAACACTTTCCGGAAGGACAGAGGGTTTCAAACTTGTTGACATCAGTCTCCCCCAGGGGAAAACACCGGAGGAGTATATAGGAGAAATTGTGTCTGTCAGGATAACCGGCTCAAACACATTCAGTCTCAGAGGAAAAATAATTGAATAAAAAATATAATGAAAGTACCGGTAGAGAAACGCTGAAGCTGCGTCGTGCTGCACTGGTCACCAATATGGTGACCGCTTTTGTAATGCCCTTCATGGGAAATTCGCTTAATCTGGCCATACCCCAGATAGGGTCCGAATTCAATGCAGATGCTTTTGCAGTGGGCTGGATGGTAACCGCCTACATATTGACTGTGGCAGCTCTGTCGGTACCTTTTGGCAGACTTGCCGATGTGACTTCCAGAAAGAAAGTCATGGTTACAGGCATGATTATATTTATCGTTTTCTGCGCCGCTTCCATATTTGCGGCTTCAATGGAAATTCTTATTGCAGTCCGTGTGGCTCAGGCCGTTGGCGCATCCATGGTTCTCAGCTCCAATATGCCTATTCTCATAAGCGCTTATCCCGGCAATATGAGAGGCCGTGTACTTGGGCTCTCTACGGCTGCAGTGTACACCGGCCTTGCCCTGGGACCTGTTCTGGGCGGATTACTGACATATACCTTCGGGTGGAGAAGCATCTTTCTGTTCGCTTCCGTTGTGCTCATTGTTCCGCTGACAGTAATGGCAGTGTTTATCAAGGACAGAAAAAATGGAGACAGGGGCGCTTACACTGATATAGGCGGAACAATTTTGTTTGTGATTTTTATCGTGGCTTTTATGTTTGGAATGTCGTCCGTGGAGAGGGGAATCATATATGTGATAATAGCAGGGGCGGGAATCATTGCTGGTATTCTGTTCATCGCTCATGAGCTTAAAGATTCCAATCCTGTTCTCAACATTTCTCTGTTCCGAAACAACATCGGATACACTATGTCTAACCTGTCGGCACTTTTGAATTACTCCGCAACCTTTGCAATCGGTTATCTGATCTCCCTCTATCTTCAGATTGTTATAGGATACAGTGCCGCAACGGCGGGACTGATTATGATTACTCAGCCGGCGATTATGGCACTGCTGACACCGTCAATGGGCCGACTGTCGGATCGCTTTTCACCATTTATTATGTCCTCGCTGGGGATGCTGCTCTGTGCAGTGGGGACAGCACTGTTTATTTTTGTCAGTGTTGAGACTTCCCTGACATATATCATAGCAGCACTTATTGTAACCGGGCTTGGGTTTTCTCTGTTTGCATCGCCTAATACCAATGCGGTTATGGGGTGTGTGGACAGAAAGGACTATGGAATAGCCAACTCAGTTTTGAACACCATGCGTTCCATTGGTCAGACATTAAGTATGGTGATAGTGACCATAATTGTTTCCGTTACTCTTCCGGGAATACAGCTGGTTGCCGCGGAACCGTCAGGACTGGTGAAAGTCATAAATACAGCTTTTATAATATTTACGATAATGTGTTTAGCCGGTGTTTTTTTATCGCTGAAGAGGAAGCGAAAATACTGAGTCCTTGCCAAAACATTCCAATAGTGTAATAATTATAGTATGAACATCAAACAGATAGCGAAGGCTGCAGGCGTATCTGTTGCGACGGTGTCCAGGGTGCTGAATCATCCGGATAGTGTGGCGCCTGCAACAAGAGAAAAAATTCAAAAAGTAATAGACGAGAAGGAGTACACTCCCAACTGGTTTGCCAGGGGACTGAACTTCAACAGGACAAAGACAATAGGTCTAGTAATTCCCCATACGATAAATTCCAATTATATGGAGATTGCCAACGGTGTTGAGGAAGTGGCATGGCAGAATGGATATATAACCTTCATGTGCAACATGGAGGAGGGCATCCAGAAGGAAAAGGAATATATCGATCAGCTGATTAAGAGAAAGGTTGACGGCCTTATTTTGATGTTCACAAATCTGGAAGACGATTATTTGAAGTGGATTCGCGATGAGAAAATTCCAACAGTGCTTATAGGTGGAGGAAAGTTTCTTCAGGACTGGGACTCGGTAAATGTGGACAGCCGGGCGGGATCAGCCGAAATGGTTGCTCATCTGGTTGAGTGCGGGCACGAAACCATGGGGATTTTGTGCGGTGACAATCCGGAAGCGGAAATGAATGATATGCTGCTGGGATACAGAAATGTGCTCAAGGCAAGCGGTAAAAATGTCAGCGAGGAGCTTGTCCGATATGTTGAAAATAATATCGAAGGCGGCTATCTGGGCATGAAAAAGCTGATTGCGGAATCCACCGCGGAAGAAGAGATTGTAATGGATAAACTTCCGGATGTGATTTTTGCAACAAGCGATGAGATTGCTTATGGGGCAATGGATGCAATTAAGGACAGCGGACTGAAGATACCTGAGGATATAGCTATAGCCGGGTTCGGGAATAACAGGATGTCAAACCTTATGGAACCGAAACTTACTACAGTGGAGCTGCCATTCAGAAAGATGGGCATATATGGTGCCAGAATACTTTTTGATCTTATTGAAGACAATGCAAGCAGGAAGAAAGAGAAGAAAACCGGGGAAAAAGCTGACCCTAAGCATATTGTGCTACAAACGAAGATGCGTGTCAGGAAATCCTGCGGAAATAAGGGAAGAATAGGAGAGATGTTCTGATGTTACAGACTGATTTTCTTGGAATGAAACTGAAAAACCCGGTGTTCATTGCCGCGGGTCCGTGGAACAGAGACGGAAGAGGTCTTCGAAATTCAATTGCAGCCGGTGCCGGTGCTGTTGTAACGGAAAGTATTGTCAGCGATACGATGCTTGATGTCAGACCGCGAATTGCCAGTGACGATTTAGGGGCGCAGAATATCAGACTATACAGCGATATACAGATTGAGGGCTGGGAACGGGAAATAGAAATTGCCAGATCAGGCAGAGATCCCGACGGCAGGGGTGCGGCTATAATAGCCAGCATTTCCGGACATTCTCCTTCGGAACTGGCGTATCTGGCCAGCAAAATGGAGAAATACGGAGCCGATGCAATAGAACTTTCTGTATCAAATCCGGCAATAGAAGCACTGGAGGTTGTAGCTTCCCATTCTGACATTATGTTTGAGATGACCAGAGAAGTTGTCGGGGCGGTAAAGATTCCTGTAATTGTCAAACTATCTCAGAACACGACAAATCTTTCCAAGGTTGCCAGAGCAGTAAAGGATGCCGGCGGTGCCGGTGTAAGTGCTATAAATACTGTACGGGGAATTCTGGGTGTGGATATTGAGACGGCTTCTCCTTCGCTGGTGACATACGGAGGTATTTCCGGCAAGTACATACGGCCTCTTGGACTGGCATCCGTTGCTACCATTTCGCAGACGGTGGATATACCCATAAGCGGAATAGGCGGAATAGACAGTTCATATGCTGCAATTGAGTATATGATGCTCGGTGCCGGCACGGTACAGGTGGCTACAGCTGTCATGCTGGAGGGCAGAGGTATAGTTTCAGAGATTCTGCAGGGGATGGAAGAATGGGGAAGATCACATGATCTTCAAAACATTTCGGATATAAGAGGGGCTGCACTGGATAAACTCAAGTCATTTGATGAGATGAAATTCGAACCTGCCGTAAGCAGAGCCGGCGGTGTCGCCTGCAGAGAAAACTGCAGCAGATGCATTGACACATGCATGCATGGGGCTATATCCAGAAGCGGTGATTCAATAAGTGTGGAGAGAAGCAGATGCACAGGATGCGGATTATGCATTTCTATTTGTCCTGCAAAAAAACTGAAGCTGGAATGGTAATGACAAAAAAAGACCGTAAACGGCCTTTTTTGTTTAAATGACTTGTAATTGACAGAAAATACTCTATAATTATAAGTAGCTATGTAACTGGTTTCACAACCATTACTTTAATAAATATTTCATCTAAGCAAAGGAGGAGATGTATGTATAAGTGTAGTTTAGAAAGAATGTCAGACAAAATCAGGACTTTCTCCAAGTTTGGCGACGCAGGACATGGCGGTATCACAAGATACTCGCTTTCCGCAGAGGCCAACATGGCAAGAGAAGAATTTGTGAAGAGAATGACAGCCATCGGTGCCAAGATCGAATGCGATGACCTGGCATGCATGTATGCTACAATCGAAGGTTCAGATCCTGACGCCAAGAGAATCGTTATGGGTTCCCATTGTGACTCGGTAAAGAACGGAGGTAACTATGACGGAATCCTGGGTGTTATGACCGGTATGGAAGTACTGGAAACAGTAGTTGCAGAAGGCATCCCTCATAAGCACCCGCTGACAGCAATGATATGGACCAACGAGGAAGGATCACTCTATCCGCCGGCAATGATGGTATCGGGTATTATCTGCCACGATTACCTGCCTGACTCTTTGAAACCGAATTTCAAGTATGAAAACATGATGGCTTCCAAGCCGATGGATGAATCTCCATATGCGAATTTCGGAGAAGCTCTGGCAGCGAGCAAGTTCAAGGGACCTAAGGAGAACAGAATCAGCCCTGACAAGTATTGTGCAATGTTTGAGGCACATCTGGAGCAGGGACCTATTCTCGAAGACGCCGGAAATGAAATCGGTGCAGTACAGCTGGTAATGGGTATGTTCAACTATGGAATCAAGTTCAGCGGATTCTCAGCTCATGCCGGTACATTCCCGATGGCAAAGAGACATGACGCTCTCCATGCTGCTTCAGATTTCATCTGTGAACTGCATAAGAGATATGATGCTTACAATGCAGAAGTTGTTGCAGCGGGAATGCCTGAATTCGTATTTACAACAGGTGAAATTCATGTTCACCCTTGTATCCATACAGTTATTCCTGATGAAGCGGTTATTTCACTGGATGTAAGACATCCTGAACCGGCGGTAAGAGCCAGATGCATGGAAATTCTTAAGGAAATGGCATCTCAGGACTGGCAGCAGTGTAAGTGTGAACTCAAGGAGAACTGGGTAAGAGACACTGTACCGTTTGATTCCAGACTTATAGGATTTGTAGAAGAGTCCATGGAAGAAATGGGAGCCAAGTGGCAGAAGATACTGTCAGGAGCAGGACATGACGCACAGTTCTGTGCATATATGATTCCTACTACAATGCTGTTTGCAAGAACCAAGGATGGACTTTCACACTGTGAAGATGAACATGTATCCGACGAAGACTGTACTGCAGTGGCAACAGCTACTCTCAATGCAGTTCTCAAGTGTGATGCATCGGATGAGTTTTAATCGACCCAATAGGCATGGCCTTAAAATATAGGATAACTATCCGGGAACCTGAAAAGGAGGAATAAAATTGAGTAAAGTAGTAAAAGCAAAGTACACTGCTGAAGCTGTTGCGGGATTCACTCACAGAACAGCTTTGGAAGAAGCGGCAAGATGCCTGCTGTGCCACGATGCACCATGCAGTCAGGACTGCCCTGCAGGAACAGACCCTGGCAAGTTCATAAGATCGATAAGATTCAGAAACGTTAAGGGTGCGGCTGAGACAATCAGAGAAAGCAACATCATGGGCGGAACATGTGCACATGTTTGTCCTTATGACAGACTCTGCGAAGAAGCCTGTTCAAGATGCGGTATCGATAAGCCTATCCAGATCGGCAAGCTTCAAAGATATGCTATCGAACAGGAAAAGCTCTTCAAGATGAAGACTCTGAAAGCCCCTGCAAAGAAGCTGCCTGGCAAGATTGCCTGTGTAGGCGCAGGTCCTGCATCGCTGGCATGTGCAGCTGAACTGGCAAAGGCCGGTTACAAAGTTACAGTATTTGAAAAGGAAGCAAAAGCGGGTGGAGCAACTTCATATGCAATAGTCCCTTCCAGACTTCCGCAGGCAGTAGTTGATCATGACGTTGCACAGGTTAAGGGTCTCGGTGTTAAATTTGTATTCAACACCGAAGTAAAAGCCGGTGACCTGGATGATTACGATGCAGTATTCATCGGTGCAGGTTGCGGTGTAAGTGCAATTCCTGACATTAAAGGCGCTGACCTGAAGGGTGTTTACGGTGCATTGGACTTCCTTAAAGAAGCAAAGACCACCAAGCCTTCATTTGCAGGAAAGAGAGTTCTCTGCATAGGCGGCGGCGACTCCGTTACAGACTGTGCAGTAACAGCTAAGCTTCTGGGAGCAGAAGATGTTAAGATCGTTTATAGAAGAACTATAGAAGAAGCTCCGGGAACTATCGAAGAGTTCCACTATGCTCTGTCACTGGGAATCGGAATGGTTACCGGACTGGCTCCTGCGGCAATCAATGGCGGCAAGAAGGTTGAATCCGTCGAATTCAAGGGATTCTATGACAAAAAGGCTTCAGCAGAATTCAGTGCTGACATTATCGTATTCGCAACCGGACAGAGACCTGCAGATATGACTGAAATCGCACCTGTTAAAATCAACGAAAAGGGCAGAACAATTAAGGCGCCTAAAGGCAAGGCCGGCGGAAAGTATTTCGCAGCAGGCGATGCTGTAAACGGTGGCGAAACTGTTGTTGAAGCAGTAGCAAAGGGCAAGGAAGCAGCGGCTTCCATGATTGAATACCTTGAAAAGAAAGGAGTGAAATAGAATGGCAGTTAAAAAAGATTTATCATTGAAATATCTGGGTGTTGATTGTCTGAATCCTTTCTTTCTTTCATCATCACCGGTAGGCGGTAACTATGACATGGTTGCCAAGTGCTACGAAACCGGTTGGGGCGGATGCTTCTTTAAGACCATTGGTATATTTGTAGCAGACGAATGCTCACCAAGATTTGACCAGACTAACAAGGAAGGTCTCCCTTGGCTGGGATTCAAGAACATGGAGCAGATCTCCGATAAGCCGACGGAACAGAACTTCGAATTCATCTACAGACTGTGCAGAGATTATCCTGAACACATCACTGTAGCATCGATTATGGGTTCAACCGTTGATGAATGGAAGAAACTCGCGAAGATGGCAGATGAAGCGGGCGCAAAGATTATTGAAGGAAACTTCTCATGCCCTCAGATGACTTCACACGATATGGGTTCCGATGTCGGCACAAACAACGAGCTGGTTGAATCATATTCAAGAGCAGTAGCGGAAACAGTTCCGCACATTCCGTTTGTAGCTAAGATGACACCGAACTGCAAGAACATGGAAGAGCACGCTCGTGCGGCTCTGAAAGGTGGAGCAGCAGCGGTTTCCGCTATTAACACCATCAAGTCAATTACAAACATTGACTTCGAAAACAACACAGCAATGCCTGTAGTAAACGGTAAATCATCGATTTCCGGATACTCCGGTGCGGCAGTTAAGCCGGTTGCTCTCAGATTCTGTGCTCAGGTTCAGCAGGATGAAGAAGTTCAGAAAATGGCCAGAGAAGGCAAGTTTGATTTCGGATACGGACACGAACTTTCCGGTATCGGCGGTATCGAAACATGGAGAGACGCTGCAGAGTTCCTGGCTGTAGGATGCAGAAACGTTCAGGTTACGACGGCTATTATGCAGTACGGATACAGAATTGTTGAAGATATGAAGTCAGGTCTCATGCACTTCATGGAAGAGAAGGGTTATGACCATCTAGATGAATTCATCGGATGCGCACTTCCTAACCTGATTCCTGCAGAAAATCTTGACAGAAGCTTCATGCTCTTCCCAAGATTCGATGACAAGAAGTGTATCGGATGCGGCAGATGCTACATCTCCTGCTACGATGCTGCTCATCAGGCAATCGATTGGGATGAGAAGAACAGAAAACCTGTTCTGAATGAAGACAATTGCGTTGGCTGTCACCTCTGTCTGAATGTTTGCCCTGTTCAGGATTGTATCGTTCCGGGCGAATTTAAGGAAAAGAAGGGCCACAAGATGTCTAAGGATATCAAGTTCAAGAAGAATTACGACTAAGAATCATATTATAAAGCTGATTGAAGAAAGGGCCGTCTATAGACGGTCCTTTCTTAGTTTTAAATAAAGCTGAAAGGAATTAAACTTTCAGCAGCGGTTTACTCAATATGAAAAATCGTTTCTTTTATAAAAATTCTTCTTTTCCTCTGCAGAACTGACGATTGATTCTGCAAGCGATTCCGGTGACAATACAATCACACTGCTTCCGTAACTCATTACCCATCTCCGAAAGGAATTCAGACCAAGTATCTTGTCTGTGTAATAATAAATTTCCGGGTCAGATTCATCTCGTCATAATCTGCCGCTGGTGCGTCTTGATGTATCACTTTTGATTTTTGATATCAGGTTTTCTGTATGTGCAAAGATTTTTATTTTTACATTGAAGGGTTCGCTTCCTGTCGGAAAATCGGTTCCCCAGGCGTAGGACAACCGCTCCAGAAGCGCTGACTCAGAAGATGTCAGAGGCAGGGATTTCAATTTAGGCAGCTTATGCACGATGCCATCCTGAATACGATCTAAACGATATAGCATAAGCATCGGCTCCGTGAGATTTTTATTTGATGTTATTTTAGAAAATGAAACCATGTAGCTCAGTTGTGTGTCAATTGAAGTGATGATCAGTCGCGGTGCAGTCTGAATCAGCTGAACTTCTCCATTGATCTTTTACAGAGACGATTTCACCGGCAGGTTCCCGATGATTCAGAACCGAACGAAATACCGACTGTTCAATTGGTGTCATATAAACAGGTATACCGGTTAATGGAGGGTCTAAGTCCAAACAGTCAAGTGAAAAGGCCAAAGGAATATGCTCCCATCCATGGGACTGTTTTCCCAAAATATCTACAATTTCCATCGGTTTCAGTTCGGATATACAGGCGGTACGAAAAATCGGTGAAGCCAGAATGAACATCAGATCTTCCCGAACTATTTCCAGGGGAACATGTATTTCTTCACTGAGAGTTGCCGGAGTTATGCCTGCAGGGCAATCATCCGGCAGTTCCTCTGCAGATAAGCTGTGGTTAAGGAAGCATAGTTCGGCAGACAGTCTCTCATATTTGTTAATCAAATCAATCATTTTTCATTTACCTCTTTGTATCGTGCAATTACCTTGTCCGCTGAAGACAACATTAGCTGACGCAGGGATGCCGGTTTCATTACGATTGCAGATGAGCCGAATCCACGGAGAAAACGAGCGAAATTTCCCATACCGATTACTTCGCCGGAAAGCTCAATACAGGATTCGGTTTCCGCGTTCTTTTTAAAACCGTGATTTTCATAAAAAGTATTTCAATACCAATGCAAAGAATAAACTGAAGCCGCTAAAGAGGAATGCCAGACTGGAGAATACTGCTAAAATTCGCGCTAAAGAGATTGCAGTGAAGTATTCTCACACTCGTCCAAATGGGAAAAATTGCTTTACAGCATATCCTAAGGGAATAAAATTCAGGGGCGAAAACCTGGTTTATGGGTATAGAACAGCGAAGGATGCGACAGAGGTCTGGAAGGAAACAGATGAAAAGTATAATCTGCAGGGACATCGAAGAAACATGTTGTGTTCCAGATTTAATGCAGTAGGTATCGCCTGCTATGAGGAGGATGGCGTAAGGTACTGGGTGCAGTGTTTCGGCAGGATATAATCCTGCCTTTTGGCCCTTTGATAAAGGTGTTTGTAAGGTATATAATTAAAATATTATCTTGTGAGCATGAAATTATTATTTCTTTTTACGGAATGAAAGGTTGAAAAAATGAAATACGAAATGATATTGAAGCCTTACGAAAACGCAAAAAAATATGCTCGTGATGGGGACAGCTATGGTTCTCTCTCCGCTTCCAGGCGTGCACTTGAAATGCTGATAAAACAGATGTGCGTAAATTCCGGAGTGGTTTCGGATACACGAGAGATGGATTTGATGGAAATGATTGACAGTCTGTATGAGTCAGATGTGATCAGCATACGAGAAAAAGATATGATGCATCGAATCAGAACTAATGCAAACAAAGGGAGCCATGTGGATCTGGACGCGGTAGAAATTCCAATTGCATTAGCCAATGAAGTCATAGATGAGTTAGGAAAACTTATAGAAATTATTACAAATTCTGACCGCAGTGAAAGGATGAGTCAGGCAAGGTATGAAAATAATATTCCAATGGAACACCCTGATTACTACAGTCAGAACCACAGATATTACGGCAGATGGTCGGATTGCACAAAAAATGAACAATTGCTGGTCATTCCCGAATACTGCGAATTGAAGCGTAAGGCTGAGAATGGTGATGTTGAGGCAATGCTGGATATTGCAATTGGTTTTCTTTCTAAAGATCCAAAAAATCTCGTATGGAACGACAATGGTTTAGTCAATATGCCTGCATACTTTTTCAAGGGAAAGAAGTATTCGCCGGCTTATAGCTATGATGCCAGATATTATTACTGGGTCAGCGAAGCCGTTATAACGGCAGCAAGAAAGTGGGAAAGAGGAGAATATGTTCCTTTGAGATACATCGCAACTGCAATATGGGATGCATATAATTATGCATTTTATAGAGGAATAAGTAATTATGTTTACTATTATGTATCGGGCATCAATGAATATTACGATAGTAACAGCAGACAAAAAATACCTACTCCGATTTATGAAAATCAATACGAGGGGTTTTCGTGGTACAGAGCTACTGCTCTGTATTCTATGACAGCGGAATTCACCAATTATATTTTCGATAAATATCAGGGCAATATCATTGCACCCATTCACCAAAGTGCTAATTACGATACACTTGAAAAACTGAAATTTATGGTTTTGTGTGCAAAAGCTGCAGATGATAATAACACAATTACCGAGTATGAGGGAGCATTGGCTGATGCATACAACGAAATTTGCGATATATTTAAAAATAATCGTCCCGGAATGATATCGAATGTTTCAACTATGGGCCTTTTAGTGTTTATTATAATGCTGCATTGACTAAAGTACAGCAGAGAGAAGAGAATAAACGTCGCCTGGAATACGAGAATAAATGGTGGAGAAGGGCTTTTAACTGGTTTAAAGAAATGTGTGAGAAGAAATGGTTTCTCATATTGGCCTTGATTTTTTGCTGGCCTATTGGTATCTTTGGCCTCTTTATGGCCAGAACCATTAGCACAGGTGGCAAGATATTACTATTTATCATTTCGTGTTTTTTATCCTCCCTCGTGTGGGGAACACTTTCTTCACTGGGAGAAATACTTTCTGCACTATGATTGTTTTGGGTCTGTGCTTTTTATCCTTCCTCGTGGCGGGAATAAGGCTTTTAATGTTCTCGTAATCCATAATTGTATCTATCAGAGGATCATCTTAATGGCGGTCCTTTTAAACTACCCATTTCCCCAATTTGTAGTATAATAGTGTTGCTACAAAGCTATGCTTTGGAGAAAAGGAGCAGACGAAGTGAATACGGTTGATATCATAACAAAGAAGAGAGACGGCAAAGTTCTCGCCCCTGCAGAGATAGAATATATGGTGAGGGGTTATACTGATGGAAGTATCCCCGATTATCAGATGGCAGCTTTTCTTATGGCTGTCTATTTTCGCGGGATGAATGAAGAGGAGACCGTTAATCTGACCGGGTGCATGAGAGACTCGGGAGATGTGATGGATCTGTCCGGTATCAAAGGCATAAAAGTCGACAAGCACAGCACCGGAGGGGTTGGTGATAAGACAACCCTCATCGTGGGGCCTGTCGCTGCAGCCTGCGGGGTGCCTGTTGCCAAGATGAGCGGCAGAGGGCTGGGCTTTACCGGAGGGACCGTGGACAAGATGGAAGCCATACCGGGATTCAGAACATCAATGGCGCAGGAGGAATTCATCAGACAGGTAAAC
The DNA here is from genome assembly GCA_964345275.1 of uncultured Oscillospiraceae bacterium. GTDB lineage: Bacteria > Bacillota > Clostridia > Peptostreptococcales > Anaerovoracaceae > Lentihominibacter. The sequence goes on along the minus strand of CAYFQD010000006.1, from coordinate 34,396 downwards.
GAGAAAGGAATCGCGGTTATCGGGCAGACCGGACACATAGCTCCGGCTGACAAGAAGATGTATGCTCTTAGAGATGTGACGGGAACAGTAGAGAATCTCAGTCTGATTACTGCAAGCATAATGAGCAAAAAGCTTGCTGCCGGTTCCGATGCAATAGTTCTGGATGTAAAGACAGGAAGCGGGGCATTTATGAAGGATGAGAAGGAATCCTTAGCTCTGGCGGAAATGATGGTGAAGATCGGAAGAGGCAGTGGAAAGAAAACTCTGGCAGTGATTTCAGATATGGAGGAACCTTTGGGGCTGGCAGTAGGAAACGCCCTTGAGGTTAAGGAGGCAATAGATGTACTTAAAGGGCAGGGCCCCGGAGATATAAGAGAGCTGTCCATCAGGCTGGCAGGGCTGATGATCCATCTGAGTACCGGCGAGAATGTTGAAAAGGCGACACAAAGGGCGAAGGAAGCCCTCTCCGATGGCAGAGCCCTTGATAAATTCAGAGAGTTTGTATCAGCTCAAGGCGGCAACCCTGACATTACGGAGGATTACAATCTGCTTCCACGGGCCGGCAAGGAGATTGAAATCAGAGCAAAGTCTTCCGGCTATATTCAGGGTGTGGATGCTATGATTATCGGCCTGGCGTCGCAGCATACCGGTGCAGGGCGGGAGAAAAAGGATGGCCGGGTGGATCTGTCGGCAGGAATTGTACTCGCTGTTAAGACAGGAGACAGGATTAAAGAAGGTGATTTGCTCTGTACCCTGTACGGCAATGATGACATAAAAATGCAGGCGGCTGCTGAAGAGGCAGCAAAGGCTTTCAAAACAGGAAGCGATATGCCGATTAAAAGAGAGTTATTAAAAAGGATTGTCGAGTAGGAGGAAAAGGGAAACATGAAAATTCATTTTTGCGGAGCAACGACAGGTGTAACCGGTTCATGCCATCTTATAACAACGGATAAGCATAAGATTTTGCTCGATTGCGGACAGTTTCAGGGCGGAAAAGCACAGGAGGAGATGAACTATGAACCATTCCCTTTCGAACCTTCGGAAGTGGACTATATTATATTGAGCCATGCACATATTGATCATTGCGGCAGAATTCCTCTGCTGGTGAAGAGGGGTTTCACAGGTCAGATTTACTGTACCGATGCCACTGCTGATTTGCTGGAAATAATGCTGAAGGACAGCGGACATATTCACGAGAAAGAGGCGGAATGGCAGAATAGAAAGAATGAGAGAGCGGGCAGACCGCTGGTTGAACCTCTGTATACGGAACAGGAAGCAGAGGAATCTCTGAAATATGTGAAACCGGTTCTATACGATCAGCTCATCGAATTAAACGAGCAAATGAGAGTTGTGTTCAATGATGCGGGTCATATTCTGGGATCCGGCATAATTGAATTGTGGGTTGAAGAAAACGGAAATGTATCAAAGATTGTTTTTTCCGGTGACCTTGGTGTAATGGACAGACCTATTCTGCGCAATCCTACCATAATCAAGAAAGCGGACTATGTGATTATGGAAACAACTTACGGAAACCGGCTGCACCCTGAGAATATTATGGATGTAAACAATCTTATCAATATTATCATAGAGACATCGGCTCGGGGCGGGAATACCATCATTCCATCCTTTGCGGTGGGGAGAACACAGGAGCTTATTTATGAACTGAACAAGATCTATGACAGTGAAGACGACCCGAGAAAAAAGAAGCTGCAGGATATTATGGTTTATGTGGACAGCCCTATGGCAAATGCCGCAACAGAGGTTTTTAAACAAAACGCTCAGGTCTTTGATGAGAGCACCAAGGATTATATCAGCAAGGGCGATCACCCTCTTGAGTTTGACAATCTGAAATTCACTAAGACGACTGAAGAATCCAAGTGGCTGAATTTCAATCGCAACCCTAAGGTGATTATTTCAGCCAGTGGAATGTGCGAAGCCGGAAGAATCAGGCATCACCTGAAGTACAACCTGTGGGATGCCAGGAACAGCATTGTGTTCGTGGGGTATCAGGCAGAAGGAACTCTGGGAAGAACATTGATTGAAGGCGCGTCCGAGGTCACTCTGTTTGGTGAAAAGATTAATGTTGTTGCCAAGATTCACAATCTGGAGGGCTTCTCCGGCCATGCTGACAGAGAAGGCCTGCTGGCCTGGCTAAAAGGATTCCAGGTCGAGCCCAAGAAGATATTTCTGGTGCACGGAGAACCGCAGGTAAAGATTGACTTCGCAGAAACAGTGAAGCAGGCGCTGGGCTACGAGCCCATAGCGGTAAATGTCAACAGCGAATATGAGCTTGAAGCGGGAGGAGCATCTGTAACCATGGAAGAAGCCATGGAGGAAGCCGTCGATGAAAAGGTTGTAAACGATACCAGAGACAATCTCTATAATGTCAGAAGAAGACTGGAAGATATCATTTACAATACGAACTTAAGTGTTGACCACAACACTTCCGCAGATAAGCTGGCAAGGATGAACAATATAATCCTTGAGCTGGAGAAAGCTGCCATCAATCTGGGAGCTGCCATTTCCGAGAGCGACGAGTCTGACGGGATAGAACTGACAGAAGAGGATATGGTCAGAATAGAAGAGAAAACAAGGGAACAAGAGCAGGAAAGAGTCGCAAAGCACCCATGAGGGTGCTTTTTTCAAGGACATTTTTGAGAAAACTTTGTCACAAAAACGATACAGTGTGTTAAGATAGAGACAAAGTGTAATTTGTGAGGAGTTTTATAATGTCATATTTACAGAGTATTAAGGAAAGTGTACAGCAGGTGGCTGAGGCTATCAGTATCGCACTGGGGGTAGAAGTTGAAATTGTTGATAACAAACTGACTGTTATAGGCGGAACCGGTGTTTATCAGGATCGCATAGGTAAAAAAGAGGAGAGCGGCGATTTGGAGGGTAACTATCTCTATGCAAGGGTTTTGCGTATGGGCGTTACTCAATATATTGAGGACGCAATGGCAGAAGTAGGATACGATGAGAAAGGACTGGGAGCTACCATGTCCGGAGAAAGGGCCGAAATATGCACGCCGATTGTATGCGGCGAGGACACAATAGGGATAATCGGACTGGTTGCTTTTACTGAGGAACAGAAGCAGATTCTGTCGGATGCAAAGAGAAATATGGTGGGTTTTGTGGAAAGAATGGCGGATCTTCTGGCTGCCAAGGCGGATCAGCAGGCTACGCTTACCAGTGTATCAGTATCCCGTGACGAAATGTCCACATTTCTCGAAACAGCCCACGAAGGCATTTTCGCGCTGGATGTTCGCGGATATGTGAAACATTGCAACAACAGAGCAGCATCTTTGTTCAAAACAACCAAAAAGGATCTGATAGGCAAACATATAAGCAACCTCATGCCGGGCAGCCCTGCCATCAAGGTTCTGGAAACAGGCAAGGGATACACTGAAAATGAAGAGATATTTAAGATAGATGACAGACAGCATCACTTCATAGTTTCGGTAAAGGCAATAATAACGGGCGATGAAATTGAAGGAGTCGTTGTATCTTTCAGGGATATAGAGGAAGCGCAAAAGCTGGTATACACTTTTAATAACCGGCAGATAAAGAACACGGTTCATGATATTGTCGGGAACAGCAAAAAAATAATGATTGCAAAGAGACAGTCACTTGTTATTGCCAAGGGAAACTCCACGGTTCTCATTACCGGCGAATCGGGCACGGGTAAGGAGATGTTTGCCAAGGCTATTCACTATGCCAGCAACAGAGCTGATGGACCGTTTGTAACGGTGAATTGTGGTGCTATTCCCGAAAACCTGCTTGAAAGTGAACTCTTTGGATATGAGAAGGGGGCGTTTACCGGGGCGTCGGAGAAAGGCAAGGCGGGAAAGTTTGAGATGGCTGACGGCGGGACTATCTTTCTTGATGAAATCGGAGACATGCCGCTGCATCTGCAGGTAAAGATCCTCCATGTTCTTCAGAACATGAAATTCGAAAGAGTGGGCGGAAACAGAGATATAATCGTGGATGTTCGCGTAATTGCAGCAACCAACAGGGATCTGGAGAAACTCATAGAGGAAGGCAAGTTCCGTGAGGATCTGTATTACAGGCTGAGTGTCATACCTCTTAATATCCCTCCTCTCAGAGAGCGCAAGGAAGACATAAGAATGCTTATGCACCATTTCCTGAAGAAAAACAATGCATTTATGAACAGAAGAATCAGCGGATTTTCTTCGGAAGTTGAGGAGCTGTACATGAATCATGACTGGCCCGGCAATGTACGGGAACTGGAGAATGCGGTGGAATACGGAACGAACATGGCTTTTGGCAACATGATAACCATAGAGGAAGTTCCTGCCAGAATTCTGAAGAAGGAAGAGGAGATTACCAAATTCAGAAATATGGATAAACCTCTTTCCGAGCAGATCAAGTATTACGAGAGAGAGATAATAATCAAAAAGCTGAAGCAGCATAACGGCGTCAAGGATGTTGTGGCCCGGGAGCTGGGAATGTCAAGAGCTACATTATATAGGAAACTGTCGGAACTTGATATTAACTGAAGGTGAGTTTTTTACCTTTATTATAATGCGAAATAACATTATTCTTGCCAGGTTTCATTGTACAAGGCTGCGGAAATGTAGTAAAATATTAAAGGCAGAATAGTATAAAAAGTGACAACTAATGATTTTATTTAAATATAATTCAAGGAGGAATTAACTATGTCATTAAGAGAAGCATTACCAAAGATCGTTACCCCACTGCCTGGTCCTAAAGCGCAGGCTATGCTGGACAGAAGAGCTGCAGCAGTTCCTAAGGGAATCGGTTGTGCTTACAAAGCGGTAATCGAAAGAGGAGAAGGCGCCATGTTTGAAGATGTTGATGGAAATATTTTCCTCGACTGGATCGGCGGCGTAGGTGTACTCAATATAGGATATTCAAATCCTGAATGTATCGCAGCTGTAAAGGAACAGGCGGACAAGTTCTTCCATTCAATGTTCAACATGACTACTCACGAAGGATATGTTAAGCTGGCGGAAGAAATGAACAAAATAGTTCCTGTCAAGGGTGACAAGAAAAAGTCAATGTTCGTTTGCTCGGGTTCGGAAGCTGATGAGAACGCTGTTAAGATTGCAAAGAGCTATACAGGCAGACCTAACATCATCGTATTCACAGGTGCATTTCACGGAAGAACAGCTCTGACTATGACAATGACGGCTAAGAAGGCTTATGCAGTCGGCATGGGACCTTTCCCTGACGGCGTTTACAGAGCAGAGTTCCCTAATCTCTACAGAGCACCGGGCAATATGAGTGAAAAAGAAGCTATCGCATACTATGTTAAGAAGCTGGAAGCAGTATTCATCGAAGCAACTCCATACAACCAGTGTGCTGCTATCGTATTCGAACCCGTTCAGGGAGAAGGCGGATTTGTTCCTGCTCCGATCGAATGGGTTAAGGCTGTCAGAAAGATTTGTGATGACAACGGCATCATGATGATATGTGACGAAGTGCAGACCGGATGGGGAAGATCAGGAAAGTTGTTTGCATCAGAATATTTCGCAGAAGCAGGTGCAGCTCCTGATATTCTTACTACAGCCAAGTCAATGGCAGGAGGATTGCCGATATCGGCAGTAACTGCAAGTGCGGAAATCATGGATGCGGTAACTCCTGGAACAATAGGCGGAACATACGGTGCAAACGCTGTTGCAGCTGCATCGGCACTGAAAGTTATCGAAGTTATGCAGAGAGACGACTATCCCGGAAAGGCTCTTCACATTGCGGGAATCGTAAGAGGCAGATTTGAAGAACTGGCCAGGAAGTATGACTGCATCGGTGATATCAGAGGAATGGGCGCTATGATGGGTGTTGAATTCGTTAAGGACAGAGAGACTAAGGAGCCGGATGCTGACCTGGTTAACAGAATCGTTCAAAACGCTATGCACAAAGCTCTGATGCTAGAATCAGCGGGAACTTACGGAAACGTTATCAGATTCCTTTGCCCACTGTGCGTAACTGATGAGCAGCTGGCTGCAGGACTGGAAATTTTCGAGTCAGCACTGGCAGAAGAATCAGCTAAATAATTGACAAAATCGATTGAACATTAATTGTAAAAAGAGTCCTTTTGGGCTCTTTTTCGTTGATTGCAGCCAATTTTAAAACAATTTGCTTGATTTTTAACATTCAATACTTTATACTCTATATGTGGTTATCCCCCTGATAACCTCATTAATCTCTAATCCCAATACCCCTTTTAACAAAAGAGACCTTCGGGTCTCTTTTGTTATGTTGATATTTTTTTAGTGGTTTACATAAAAGTGTGGTATACTTGTCCCTATCAAGAGGATAAAAAAATGAAAACATTTATTGAACCCTGTACTGAAGCTATTTATGAGGGTCCGCTGCGGGATGCTTATCTCACCGGGATGAGCATAGGTGTGCTTGATATAGAAACTACAGGTCTCAATCCCCGATGGTCTGAATATATACTGGGTTGCATCTATAAATACGAAGAAGGTAAATTATATCAGTTTCTGGCTGAAAGCAGAACCCGGGAGCGTGAAACTCTGGAGGCACTGACAAGGGAAATTGCCGGACTGGATGTTCTGATAACATATAATGGCAAAAACTTCGACATACCATTTCTGGAGCAGAGGCTGCATCATCACAGGATGCCGGCAATGAAAGAAGTCTATAATCTGGATCTGTACAGAGTGATAGACGGATATTCACCTCTCAGAAGTCTCTTGCCGAATTTAAAGCAGAAGACTGTTGAAAGCTATATGGGACTCTGGTCATTCAGGGAAGATAAAATAAGCGGTGCAGAAAGTGCGGATTTATATATGCATTATGAAGCTACTGCAGATGAGGAGACCGAGCATAAGATTCTGCTCCACAATAAAGACGATGTGCGGCAATTGGCCGGTCTTACGAAAGTTATAGGTAAATGCGACTTTCACAGAGCCATGTTCAGAATGGGGTTCCCTGTTTACCGGTCAGGAATTCGACTTGTCACAGGGAAACCGGTGCTGGGCAGAAGTACCCTGAAGATAAAGGGACGACAGCTCTTTACACCGGGCAGACTGCCGGTTGATTATGTCGGTTTTGACTGGAACGGGAGAGATATCAGAACTGTATTCAATGGCATGGAGGAATCCTTTGAGTTTGAGGTTCCAATAGTACGCAGCTCGGGACTGGCGGTAATAGATTTAAAGATACTGAGGCTGGAACCGGACGAGACCATGGGTGCAGGCAGTCCATGGGATTTTCATGTGCTTCCCGGCTGTGACAATGGCTTTCTCGTCATTGCTGAGCGGGACGATATTAAATATACGGAAATTAATTATTTTACAAAGGCCTTGTTAGGTAAATTCATTAGGGAGGAACTGGAATGAATATAGGATTTATTGGAACGGGAAATATGGGTGGAGCCATCCTGTGGGGCTATGCCAGATCATCTGCGGCGGCAGGTAATACAATTCTGATTCACAACAGGACGACGGAGCGAAACGAGGAGATGGCAAAGGTCATCAGAAGTGCCGTTCAGAGCGAACCGGCCATTGAAATATGTAATGATAACTTTATCTTGTCTCAACGGTCGGATATTGTAATAGTGGGTGTCAAACCAATGGATGTCCCGGGAGTTCTGAATGAAATAAAAGAATGCGGCAAGTTAATTGTTTCTATGGCGGCAGGTGTGAGTCTGGCAAGCATGGAGGCCGTTCTCGGACCGGATGCCCGTCTTATTCGCATCATGCCCAACACGCCGGCACAGGTGGGTGAAGCAATGACAGCTATGACAAGAAACGGCAATGTGAGTGCAGAGGATTTCGCTGCAGCCAAAGCTATCTTTGATGCTGTCGGGAGAGCCGAAGAAGTTGAAGAGGAGCTGATGGATTGCGTTGTCGGAGTCAGCGGAAGCAGTCCCGCGTACACATATATGTACATCCATGCTCTTCTTAAAGCAGCGATAGAGGGGGGAGTGGAACCAGACAGGGCCAAAGTGTTTGCTGCACAGTCAGTGCTTGGAGCGGCCAGGATGGTTCTGGAAAATCGCGAGAGTCCTGAACAATTGAGAATAAATGTATCGTCACCGGGCGGTACCACAATAGAAGCTGTCAAGGTTTTGCAGGCTAATGGTTTCGAAGAAAAAATAAAGGAAGGCTTCAGAGCGGCAGTTGCACGCTCAAGGGAGATGACGAAAGAATGATTTTTGAAGAAAAAAAAATAGACAGTGAACGAATATATGAAGGAATAATTTTAAACCTGCGCCGTGACAGAGTTACAGCGGCAGGCGGGGAGGCGTATCGCGAAATCGTTGAACATAACGGTGCAGTTGCCATGCTGGCGCTGACTGACGACGACAAGGTGGTTATGGTCCGTCAGTACAGATATGCCTGCGGCAGGCCGGTCCTTGAGATTCCTGCGGGAAAGATTGACCGCGGAGAGACAGATCCCGTAAGTGCAGCTGTCCGCGAACTTAAAGAGGAAACGGGATATACGGCTGAGAACATTGAACATCTGGGAGATGTGAATCCCAGCTGTGCATACTCTGAAGAGGTCATCCACCTGTATTTAATGACAGGGCTTAATCCCGGAGAACAGTCTCCCGATGAAGATGAAGCACTGGAAGTGATAGAGATGCCTTTTGATGAAGTGTACGAGATGGGCGTACGCGGGGAGCTGGTCGATGCTAAAACTCTGGCAGCGCTTCTTATGGCCGGGGAACGGAGGTAATACAATGTATACCGAAGCTTTTACTGAGCATCTTCGAAATGAAAAGAAAATGGCCGCAAACTCATTAGCGGCCTACACAAAAGATGTGAAGGCTTTTCTCTCTTTTGAGGAGAAACGGGGAATCATAGATATAAGGGAGATTTCCAGCACCGAGATAATCGCCTATCTTCACTGTTTGAAAGACGAAGGTAAATCCGCATCCACTGTTAACAGGAAGATGGCTTCTGTAAGAGCATACTTTACTTTTCTGACTCAAATCGGAGTAATAACTGACAATCCTACGATTAATATCAGAGCACCTAAAATTGAAAAAAAGATTCCCGAATACCTCAGCATTGAAGAAATAGAAAGGCTCATGGAATGCCCCGGCAAATCCATGAAAGGAGTCAGGGACAGAGCTATCCTGGAGATTCTTTATGCTACCGGGATCAGGGCTACGGAGCTGATCGAGATTGATCTGGAGGATGTCAATTTCCGGATGGGATTTATTACAGCATCGGCTGCCAACAACAAAGCAAGAATCATTCCCCTGGGGCGTCCGGCAAGGGAGGCACTGGAGGAATATGTCTTTCGTTTTCGGGACAAGTTCATAAAAGGGGTAAGTGATGAGAAGGCACTGTTCGTTAATTACGCGGGTGTGAGGATTACCAGACAGGGGCTATGGAAAACCCTGAAAGAATATGGCGAGAAGGCAGGTTTAAGCTGCGGTCTGACGCCAAATATTCTCAGGAACTCCTTCGCAGTGCACATGCTGCAGAACGGAGCGGATCTCAAGTCTCTGCAGGAACTGATGGGTCATGAAGACATTACAGCTACGCAGATGTATCTGGCTGCAACAAAAAGCCGCATCAAAGATGTTTACGATCATACCCATCCGAGAGCCAGGTAGAAAAGAGCAAAAAGGTACTTGATTCAAAGGGCATGGACATGTATAATAATTGAGCGTGTGTAAAATAATACATGCGGTTATAAGTATTTTACGGGCGGTCCTCTGTCTGATACATAAAGTTATTTAAGGCACGAACGTTTCGAAGGGAAGGAGGAAGAGCGATGGACATATTGAGCTCAGTAACAAAGGAATATATGAAGTCTGACATCCCTGCGTTTAATGTTGGAGACACTGTTAAAGTGCACATTAAAATTAGAGAAGGTAACAGAGAAAGAATTCAGATATTCGATGGTTTCGTTCTGAAAAGACAGAACGGTGGAATCGGAGAGTCATTCACAGTAAGGAGAATGGCCTCCGGTGTTGGCGTGGAAAAGACATTTCCGCTGCATTCACCGCTGGTGGAAAAAATTGAAGTAACCAAGCGCGGAAAAGTCAGAAGAGCTAAACTTCACTACATGCGCCAGAGAACAGGAAAGTCAGCTAAGATTAAGCAGAGATAAATCAGACAGAAATCCTATGTTCAAAAGGAATCTCAATGGAGATTCCTTTTTTAATAGAAAGTATTTGCATTACAGATAACATATGGTAAAATTACCATACTTAAAGTAGTTAGATTAACTAACAAAGGAGACTGTTAATTATGGAAATTACAGAAAAGAGAAGAAAAGCGATAGAGTGGGCAGAGGGTGTAATGCAAAAGGTCAGGGATGACCCGAGACCTTATGTCAAGGTAAGAGACGGTTGGCCGGTAACGGACCTGAAGGATTTGCTTATCAAGGCCAATGAACATTATGGAGATAATATTGCATATCTGCAGAAGTGGAACCCTGACGGTGAATTTGAGCCCACTACATACAGAGAGGTTTTTCATGATGTAAACGGACTGGGCACATCCATGATGAAGCTGGGACTTAAGGATAAGAGAGTCGCTGTGATAGGGCCTAACTGTTATCAGTGGTGCTCTGCTTATCTGGCTGTAACCGGAGGCATCGGGTGCATTGTGCCTTTAGATAAAGAGCTTAATGGTGAAGAAATAAAAAATCAGATTTTACGATCGGGCGTTACTGCTGTTGTGGCTGACGAAAAGTTCATCAGAATTTTTGAAGACATCAAGGCAAGCGGAGACACCAATCTGGAAATCATAATAAGCTTTAATCTGGATGAGGAAAAGGATGGCATTCTTTCATGGAGGCAACTTAAGGATGAAGGCAAGAAGCTGGTGGAAGAAGGAGAAAGAGAGTATCTTGATGCCGAAGTTGACAACGAGATAATGAGCGTGCTTATATTCACCTCGGGAACAACGGGAGTTCCTAAGGGTGTAATGATAAACCAGAAAAATCTTTGCTCTGAGCTGATGATAGGGCCTACGATTTTCGAATTGGTAGAGGAGGACAGATTCTTCTCGTTTCTGCCGCTTCATCACACCTATGAGTGTACATGCACATTCCTGATCGGATTCTACAAGGGCTGTTCCGTGGGTTTCTGTCAGGGTCTTAAATATATAACGAAGAACCTGAAAGAAATACAGCCGACCCTTCTGCTTGGTGTACCGGCTCTCTATGAGAAATTATATAATACCATCTGGAAAAATGTTCGCAAGCAGGGTAAGGAGAAAATACTCAGGAGAGTTCTTAAGGTAAACAGAATTACAAAAAAGGCCGGTCTGGATCTGGGCGATATCTTCCTCAAGGAAATAAGAGATATCTTTGGAGGAAGAATGAAAACTATGATATGCGGCGGTGCCAAGATAGACCCTGATATTTTAGAAGGGATAAAGGACTTCGGTATAAATGCACTCCAGGGCTATGGTTTGACCGAAGCTGCACCTATGGGAGCGCTGAATCCTCAGGACGCTCCTAACTCAGCAGCTATCGGAGTTCCGCTTCCGGGGCAGGAAATTAAGATAATCAATGAAAATGAAGAAGGTATTGGAGAGATATGCCTGCGCGGTGAGAACATCATGATGGGATACCTTGATGATCCTGAAGAGACAGCCAGAGTGCTTGATGAGGAGGGATGGTTCCACACCGGAGATCTGGGATACATTGATAAGGATGGATATACTTTCCTTACGGGAAGAGCCAAGAATGTAATCATCACAAAGAATGGCAAGAATGTATATCCGGAAGAGCTGGAATACCAGCTGGGACTGATTCCGTTCGTGCAGGAATCCTTCGTTTTTGAGGATGAAAAGGCCTCCGGAAGTGATACACTGATCGTTGCATCAATCAAAGTTGATGAGGAAGAAGCAGAGGAAATTTTAGGTGCCGGATATACTGATGATGGTATAAAACAGCTGATCTGGCAGGAAGTGGATAAAATCAATAACGAAGCACCTGCTTACAGAATGATTAAAAAGGTTATTCTCAGAAAGAGTGACTTCGTTCACAACACATCGTCCAAACTCATCAGATTCTCAGAAGAGAACAAAACCGAAGAGCAGTGATGCCATCGTATTTAGAGTTTGCGTCTGACAGCAGCTGCTCTCATCTTTGCGGACATGACATTCACACAGCTTCATTGCTGGTGACTTTAATAATGCTTAAAGAGGATGAGGACAGGTTGCCGGGACAGATTAAATTTTTATTTCAGCCGGCGGAAGAGACCCTTAACGGGGGAAGGCTGATGGTGGAGCATATAGGAAAAGCATTCAGAGCAGAGACAAATTACGAAGTGGCTGCCGATGTGCCGGCTTTAAAAAACAGTTTAGAAATGGCAATCCTGGTTAAAGAATCGGCAGAGGAAGTTTTAGGGCCGGATTATGCGGTAGAGTATACGGACTCAATGCTGGCATCAGATGACTATGCTCACATCGCATATAATCTTCCGGAATCCTGTTATTTCTTTGTTTCCTGTCCGCTGCCGGATAAGGACGGAAATGTATTTGCGGTTCATAATCCGAAAGCGGAGTTTGACGAAGAAGCACTGATCATCGGACCGGCTGCAATGGCTCAGGCAGCTGTGAAATGGCTTGAGAAAAATAAAAGATAACAGCACAGGACCATCAGGCACAGGACCATCAGGCCCTCTCGGGTTCGAGCCTCCTATAAAGCTATATGTCAAAAAAGCATCCCGTGGAGGATGCTTTTTCAGTATTGGTGGAGCATAGGGGGCTCGAACCCCTGACCTCCTGGCTGCCAGCCAAGCGCGCTCCCAGCTGCGCCAATGCCCCATGGAGCCACTGGCCGGGATCGAACCGGCCACCTGCACGTTACGAATGTGCTGCTCTGCCGGATGAGCTACAGTGGCTTGTATATATCAATGTATATACTTTTTTATTTTTGCAGATCTTCAATCAGATCATCGATATCTTTATACTGTTGTTCCTGGCCTGTTCCTGGTGTGATTACCGGGTAATCCGTCGGACCGAATACAAAAAAGTATCCTATTCCGAGAAGGACGAAAAGGCCGATGATTATTGCGAAAATTATTAACGCCTTTTTCAGCTTGGATTTTTTTTCTGCCTGTTTAGGCGTGAGATCATTATCCGGCTCTTTTTTTTCGGTATCTCCAGCATCTTTAGCACTTGCTTCTTCAATCTGAGCCTCAGCCTGAACTTCAGCCTGGGTTTCAGTTTGAGTTTCAGTTTGAGTTTCAGCTTGAACTTGAGTCTCAGCCTGAGCCTCTATAGGCGCTTTTGCCGGCGTTTCCGATGCATCGATTTTTGCATCGCTTTCACGGATCGCCTTGGAAAGAGCTTCGGCAAAAGACTCATTGCCTGTTATTGTGGCAGACGGATGCACGGTGAGAGCTCTTTCTACGGGAGCGGCGGCTTTTGCAGCGGTCTGCTGCCTGGCCAGCCTGGTCTGGTTCATCTTTACGATTCGTGCAAAGAGAGTTCCAAGTTTTTGAGCATCAGCAGGGTCATAAACCAGCTGCTGCCAGGCATCATTGTATCTGAAGATATAAGTATGTTTTGAAGATGAATGCTTTATTGCACTCATACCGGTATAAGAATATTCTCGGCCGTCGATGATAAGGGATTTCGCTGTAAAAAGAAACACCTTACCATTGGCTTTAAATTCTATTGCGTTCATGAATCCTCCGAACTTTTTGTTTTTGCATTATTCAATATTGTAAAAATAAAAAGTACTCCCTATAATGATAGACCCGACAGCAGTACAAAGTCAACCTAAATATATTAATAATTTTTTATAAATTAACAAAATCTTAAAGTTGTTTTTGAGAGACAAAGAGCGATAAGAGTGGTATAATGCTATGGAGCGTACAGTGTTTACCACTTATTAAAAACCCGTAAAGAATTTATTTAAGAGGACAAACAAATGGATAAAAATGCATTAACAGAAAAAAGAAGAGAAACAGTAATCAGCCTTCTCAAGGGGATGAGAATCAGGAAGAGTACGGAAGAGGGGTTTGACAAGGAAGATGTATATGCCTGTATTCAGCAGCTGTGTGATCTCTATGAGACTCACATAGATGAGCTGGATAAACATTATGAAGTAGAGCTGGCGGAAATAACAGAAAGATGTAATAAATACGATGAAAAGAGTCTGCAATATGCGGATATCATGACGAGTGCGCAGAAATATCATGATGATATGGTTAAGCAGACCAACGATGAAGTATATGAACTGATGGCAAATGCTCAAAAGCAGTACGAAGATCAGCAGCTTCAGATTGAAAATCTGAGAAGAGCTTTTGAAAACGAGAAAGAAGTTTTAGGTGAAGAGCTTGATGCAGCAAGGAATATGGCTGAAGCGAAGAAGGATGCCATGAAAGCCGAGGTCGAAGCAGAAAAAGAGAAACTTGATGCAATCAAAATCAGATATAAACAAAAAATCGATGTAATGGAAGAAGAATTCCAGGAAATCAGGACAAATATCCTGCGAACGGCAACGAGTCTCAACGGGCTGAAATCTCAGGTAAGTGTTGTAGAAGAAGGTCAGTGGACGGTTGCAGAAAGTGACGGAGTGGTTGAGTTCCCGGCAGCCGATGCAGGCGTAGAGGAGATTCTGGATTTTCCGACGGAGCATATTGAACAGGAACTTGATTCAATGATGAAAATAGATACCGAGGGGGAACCCCCGGCAGAAGCCGCGCCGGTGACTGAGGTTGAGATCGGGGAATCTTCAGAAAAAGACGAGATACCGGAGCAGCCGGAGCAGCCGGCAGAAAGTTTATTTGCAACAGACGAACTCTTTGCAGAGAAATTTTTCAAGAGTCAGATTATGGACAATATAGATGCGCCTTCAGAGGAGTTGCCGGCTGATATCTATGCGAAATCAGAGAGCAAGGATGACTTTGAGCCGGTTTCGGAAGAACCGGAGAGGGTGGCTGCGGACATAGAAGAGCTCTTAGAAGAGATTTCTTTTGAAGATATGTTTAACGAGTTACCGGATGCTGACAAGGCGGAGATTACTGAGCCTGAGGGGGAAATCAGTCAGGAAGTGATTGAGAATATTAATCTGGAAGACTTTGAAGAAATAAAAGTTGAAACTATTGTGGAATCCGAAGCGGCGAGTGTAGAAGAAATCAGCCTGGATAATCTTACTGAAGTTGAGGTTGACCAGGAGGCTACAGCCCAGCTGGCAGCCGGAGTTGCTGTTGCAGTCGCAGATGAAATTGAGGCTGTTACCGATAACGCAGCGGATATCTCCGAAGTATCGGCGAAACCGGCGGAACCTGCAGAACCTGCGGAAGAGATTACATTTGAGAGCCTTGAAGCCCTTTTCAAGGATGAATAATCGGTAAAAAGATAGAGGAAGTCTGGAAATGTACGCGGCGCGTGAGTGCCGCGTATGCTTTTCTGCTGCATAGTGAGGGAGCGTCCGGCGCAGGGGACAAAAAAACAGAATTTCAGCGAGAGGAAAAAATATGGAATCCCTGAAGGAAAAAATCAGAAGAGAAGGCTCGGTAATAGGAACCGAAATAGTCAAGGTTGATTCCTTTCTGAATCATAAGATTGATGTGGAGTTCTTTGATGAAATAGGAGCAGAATTCAGAAAGAGATTTGATGGTGTTCAGGTCAGTAAAATTATGACAGTGGAAGCCAGCGGAATCGGTATCGCATGCATGGCAGCAAGACATTTTGGTTTTCCGCCTGTGGTATTTGCCAAAAAGGCAGCACCGAGCACCATGACGGAGGACTTCTTCGAAGCAGCTGCAAAATCTTTTACAAAGGGAACGGTATCAAACCTTAAGGTAGACAGAAAATATCTGAGCAGGGGCGATAAGGTTTTGATTCTTGATGACTTTCTGGCAACCGGCGAAGCGTCAATGGCTCTAGTGGATATCGCTGAGCAGGCAGGAGCTGAGGTTGTAGGCTTTGGAGCAGTAATAGAAAAAGGATATCAGGGCGGAGCAGAAAGATTAAGGGAAAAGGGATACAGAGTTGAGTCTCTGGCCGTAATAAGCCAGATAAAGGATGGCCGGGTATACTTTGAATAATGGTGTGCGGAGAAGCGAGGGGGATGGAAATGGAAAAATACAAAGTGGATTATCACATACATACAACATATTCCGACGGACACTCTACACCGACGGACATCATTAAAAAGGCCAAGGAGCAGGGGTATGATATAATTGCCATAACCGATCATGACAATGTTGACGGTATTCCGGAGGCGATGATTGCAGCTGAAGCTGTAGACTTAAAAGTGATTCCCGGATTGGAAGTTGCAACGGAGTCCGAAGAGGGACTGGGACTTCACATCCTTGGGTATAACATAGATACGAATTCCGAAGAACTGAAAGACTTCCTGAAGCAGCTCATAGCCAACAGGGAAGATAGAAATGTCAGACTTTTTGAAGCGTTGCGGGAGAGTGGTTACAATGTGAGTTTTGAAGATGTAGAGAAGGGAAAGAACAGCTTTATCGGCAAGCCGCTTATAGCAGATGCCCTGGTGAAAAAAGGTTATATAACACACCAGAAGCAAGCCTTCGGTCCGGAAATACTGGGGAGCGAGAAATTAAGAAAGATTAAAAAAGCAAAACCCTCGGTCAAAGATGCCATAGAAGTAATAATAAAAGCCGGAGGTACACCGGTACTGGCACATCCCATACAGATAAAAGGAATGGGAATTCCGGGAAGCGAGGAGTTCTTTGAAAACGCCGACAAGCTGATTGGCCGGCTCAGGAAAAAGGGGCTGAAAGGGCTGGAATGCTACCACCCGGATCATAATGAAGAACAAGCTATGAGATTTGTTGAAATTGCGGAGAAATACCGCCTGCATATTACGGAAGGATCGGATTATCACGGAGACGATTATCCAAATGTCAGGGAAACGGCAGATAAATAGGGGGAAAAGAAATGTTCAAAAGAACACGGGAAAACATAAAAGCTGTTATGGAGAGAGACCCGGCCGCAAGAAACGGTCTGGAGGTTTTCTTGTGTTATCCGGGTGTATGGGCACTCATGTGTCATACGATGGCGCACTGGCTGTATAAACATAACTTAAAACTGATTGCCCGAATAATCTCCCAGTTAACCAGATGGTTTACGGGAATAGAGATACATCCCGGAGCGACCATTGGCCGCAGATGTGTAATTGATCACGGCATGGCGGTAATAATAGGTGAGACAACTGAAGTTGGAGATGATGTTACCATTTATCAGGGTGTTACTCTTGGAGGCACGGGAAAAGATACAGGCAAGAGACATCCGACCATAGGTGACAGGTGTGTAATCAGTACAGGAGCAAAGGTCTTAGGACCATTCAAGGTTGGAAACGACTGTAAGGTGGGAGCCGGAGCGGTGGTTCTCAGAGAGGTTCCCGACGGCTGTACAGTTGTTGGAATTCCGGGAACAGTCGTAAAGATGAATGGCAGCCCTACATCGGAAATGGATCAGGTTGATATGCCGGATCCGATAGCTGTTGAACTGGAGTGCCTCAGACGCCGTGTAGTTGAGCTTGAGGAACTGATAGTAAGAGAATACGGGAACAGATGCAGCCAGAACTGTCAGTACGAGGAAATAGTAAAGGAGATCAACAATCAGGTATATGAGGAGAAGCAAGGCTCCTGTGACTGCATTTCCTGTGATGATACGGGATGCTCCATGAAAGATGTGGACTTGCTTCTGGAAGAATTCAGAACAGAAAAATAAGGGGGATCAGTATGAAAGTATATAACACTCTCACGAGGGAAAAAGAGGAATTTATTCCTGTTGAAGAAGGCAAAGTAAAAATGTATGTATGCGGCCCTACCGTATATAACTACTTCCATATCGGAAATGCCAGACCTTTTGTGGTCTTTGATACCATGAGAAAATACCTGGAATATCGCGGATACAAGGTGAAGTTTGTTCAGAACTTCACAGATGTTGACGATAAAATAATAAATCGTGCCAAAGAAGAAGGTGTCGCTGCAAAGGATATCAGTGAAAAGTATATAGAAGAGTATTATAAAGATGCAGCAGCACTGAATGTTAAGAAGGCAACTGTTCATCCTAAGGTTACGGAAACAATGGACGGTATCATTAAATTTGTTGCCGACCTGATAGATAAAGGCTTTGCATATGAATCGGACGGCGATGTTTATTACAGAACAAAGATGTTCGATGGTTATGGCAAGCTTTCGGGCAAGAACACAGATGACCTGCGGCTGGGTGCTCGTATTGCAGTGGATGAAAAGAAGGAAGATCCTCTTGATTTCGCCATCTGGAAGGCTCGCAAGGAAGATTCGGAAATTGCCTGGGATTCTCCGTGGGGCATGGGCAGACCCGGCTGGCACATCGAGTGTTCAGCCATGTCAAAGAAGTACCTGGGTGATACACTGGATATCCATGCAGGAGGAGAAGACTTGCAGTTCCCTCATCATGAAAATGAGATAGCACAGTCAGAGGCGCATAACGGCAAGCAGCTGGCCAGATACTGGATGCATAACGGATATATTAATGTTGATGGCGTCAAGATGAGCAAGTCTCTTGGCAACTTCAAGACGGTACGGGATTTGCTGAATGTATATGATGGTGAGGTTCTCAGATTTCTTATTCTCAGCGGGCACTACAGAGGGCCAATCGATTTCAATCCGGAAATTCTGGCACAGTCGGAGAACGGACTCAAGAGAATGCGAAATGCCAAGTCAAACCTGAAGCACCTTATTGCAACAGCCGGAGATAATGTCAACGCTACCGATGCTGAGAAGGCGACACTTGAAAGCTTTGATAAATACAGAAACGATTTTTGCGCAGTAATGGACGACGACCTTAATACAGCAGATGCTATTTCGGTTGTCTTTGAGCTTATAACGGCAATAAATACAGCGGTCGCAGGCGGTGCTTCAAAGGAGTTTGCACAGGGTGCCCTGGATATTCTGATGGAACTTGCCACAGTTCTCGGCCTGCTTCAGCAGGATGCAGGCGGAGAAACCGATGCTGAGGATATAGAGCCTGAAATTAAAACACTCATAGATGAAAGACAGGCAGCCAGAAAAGCAAAAGATTTTGCAAGAGCCGACGAAATAAGAGATTTGCTTAAAGCCAGGGGAATAACTCTTAAGGATACTTCACAGGGTGTACAGATTATCAGAGAATAAGAATGAAAAATATCAAATGTATAAATACAGAAGCCCTGGCATACATGGGCGACGCGGTCTATGAAAAGTTTATAAGAGAGAAACTTCTGTCTGTTGGCATGGTCAGAGCCAACAATCTGCATAGGGCTGCTACCGGATATGTAAAGGCGGGGGCACAGGCAGAGGCGATTCGCTGCATGTTTGAAGAGCTTTCCTATGAAGAGCAAAGGCTCGTGAAGCGTGCAAGAAATCACAAATTCAATTCAAAGGCGAAGAATGCAGATCCCATCACTTACAAATGGGCAACTGCATTTGAAGCTCTTGTCGGATATCTGTATCTGGCGGAGGAAGAGGAAAGGCTGACAGCAATAATGAACCGTGCCGTAGAAATAATCGAAGGATAGGAAGATGTCAAAGAAAAGCAAGAACAAGAAGGTAAGAAACAAGTCAAAGGGCTGGATTATGGATTACTATATGACCGGGCGTGAGTTCGACAATGAGAACCGTAGGCGCCGTGAAGAAGAGGGCAGACAGGAGAAGAAGGGTCTCAGACGCCTGAATTCCTTTGAACTCTGGTGTATTGTGATCATAATAGTTGCCCTGGTCGGTTTCTTTATTAAGCTGGTTGTACTGGAACATGATTTCTGGAAACCGGGGATATGAGTAATTTCATGCGATGAGGGAGAAGTTTTATTATGAGTAAGGCAGATGTGATTTTTGTGAATATGTGCAGGGACATACTGGATAATGGATTCTCCAGTGAAGGCTATGATGTCCGCGCCAGATGGGAAGACGGAACACCGGCACACACAATCAAACAGTTCGGAGTTGTGAACAGATACGACCTTCAGGAAGAATTCCCGGCACTGACACTCAGACCTACATACATAAAAAGTGCCGTTGACGAGATGCTCTGGATATGGCAGAGGAAGTCCAACAGAATCAGTGAACTCAAGAGTACCATATGGAATCAGTGGGCTGACGAGCACGGGACAATAGGCAAGGCATACGGCTATCAGATGGGCGTTAAATACAGATTTGCCCAGGGCGAAATGGATCAGGTTGACAATGTGCTCTGGCAATTGAAGAATACACCTTATTCCAGGCGGATAATGACCAATATATACAATTTTGCTGATCTTTCGGAGATGGGATTGGAACCATGTGCATACAGCATGACCTTTAATGTGACGGGAAATCGGCTGAACGCCATATTAAATCAGCGCTCACAGGACATACTGGCGGCCAACAACTGGAATGTGGTTCAGTATGCAGTATTGATTCACATGATGGCACAGGTTTCGGATCTGATTCCCGGAGAACTGATCCATGTCATTGCCGATGCTCACATATATGACAGACATACGGAAATAGTCCGGGAAATGATCGAGAGACCGCAATATCCGGCGCCGAAATTCAAACTGAATCCTGAAGTAAGAAACTTTTATGATTTTACCCCGGGGGATATAAAAATTGAAGATTACAGGAATAATCCGCAGATTGCGGATATTCCTATAGCAATATAGGGCAAAGAGCCAAAAGGCTGCCTTAAACGGAGGAGAGATGTGGATTTAATAGTGGCGGTTGACAAAAATTGGGGAATCGGCAAAAATAACGACCTGCTGGCACATCTGCCGGGTGATCTGAAATATTACAAGGACAAAACCCAGGGCAAATGTGTTGTTTTTGGTCGAAAAACTTTGGAATCCCTGCCGGGATGCAGACCTTTGCCCAACCGCAATCATATAGTTCTGAGCACTGATCCGGATTTCGATATTCCACTGAGGGAAAATATGAAGGAAGGCGGAGAATACAAGTGCATTCTATGCCGCTCTAAGGAAGAAGTTCTGGAAGCAGCAAAGGAATTTGAAGAGGTTTTCATATGCGGAGGATCATCGATTTATGAACTCTTTCTTGATGATGTGGACAGCCTCTATGTAACATGGATAGATCACTCCTTTGATGCGGACAGATTCTTTCCGGATCTGGATGAGCTGGGATACAAAGTAACCTGGGAATCGGATCTGCAGGAGGACGGGGGTTACAGATACACCTTCCGCAAGTACGAGAAGCCTTAGTCTGCAGCAGCCGGCATAAAGAGGAAAAGGATAGAATTAAATGTCCGACCTTATTATAGGAAGAAATGCGGTCCTTGAAGCATTAAAGGGAGACCGTGAAATAGAAAAAATCAACATACAGAAAAGCGATGAGCGTTACAGCGGATCCGTAAAGCAGATAATTGCAAAGGCAAAGGATAAAAAAATCCCCATTTATTACAGCGATAAAGCTTTTATGGACAGGATGCTGAAAGGTTCCAATCATCAGGGGATCATAGCTGTGGCATCGGATTTCCGATACTGTGAAATGCAGGATATCATTTCCCTGGCAGAGGAGCGCGGGGAGAAACCATTGCTTATTTTGCTGGACGGTCTGGAAGATCCGCACAATCTGGGTGCAATTATGCGTACAGCGGAGTGTGCCGGAGCGCATGGGATAATTATTCCCAGACGCAGAAGTGTTTCCGTAAATGAAACAGTGCTGAAGACAAGTGCCGGAGCGGCTGAACATATGCTCTGTGCCAGGGTTACAAATATTGGAAATGCTATTGACGAGTTAAAGGAAAGAGGAATCTGGGTTTATGCATGTGACATGGGCAGCGATCTCATGTACAGTCAGGATCTTACCGGACCGGCTGCTATTGTAATCGGAAGTGAAGGTTTCGGAATCAGCCGTCTCGTGAAGGAAAAATGCGATGTTGTTCTGAGCATTCCCATGAAAGGCAGAGTAAACTCGCTGAACGCTTCCAATGCAGCAGCAATAATCATGTACGAAATAGTCAGGCAAAGGCTTTAGAGAGGTCCCTTATGTCAAAGAAGGATCTGATAAATTCAATAACCAATACGGATAACATGCTGGCTGTCGAAGCACAGGCGGGTGATATGGCAGCTGAAGAAACCTTGATGAGAAAGTACAGCGGCATAGTAAAGGGCAAGGCGAAGGCCTATTATATGGTAGGAGCCGATGCGGATGATGTCATTCAGGAGGGCATGATAGGTCTGATGAAGGCAATCAGAAGTTTTAATCCGGAAAAAAAAGCCACCTTTGCAACATTTGCGGAAGTATGCATTACCAGACAGATAATAAGTGCAATAAGAAAAGCCAATCGCATTAAACACAAACCTCTCAACACTTCCGTATCTCTCAACAGACCGATAGCATCTGACTATGAGCTGTCGGGAGGCGAGAATGACGGAGTAACGCTGGGAGATACTCTTTATGCCGCCGATGCCTACAGCCCTGAGGCCATGCTCATAATAAAGGATGTTACCGCATACATACTCTATAACGGGGACAATGTGTTCAGCGATTTTGAGATGCAGGTGCTAAGCGAGGCGATTAAAGGCTATACTTACGATCAGATCGCCGATAAACTGGGGAAGTCCAAGAAATCAATAGATAATGCACTCCAGCGTACAAAGAGAAAAGTTAATGATTACCTCTGGAGCTAAGCGAATTATAATGACAAACCTTAACAGCAGGAGTATAATTGCTTTAAGGACATGGAATCAGCAGTTTTCTTGTCACAATTGAATATTTTACTAATATATGTTCAGTATGACGGCCTGAACGTCTCTACCACGCGCCGAAAAAAAGTGACTATTGGTTTTTGTTTTTTATTGGTTGGTTCAGGCAACTTGTTTTCCATACAGTGCAGGTTGCCTTTTGTGTTTTTTGAAAGGATAAAAAAATGAAAAAAGTAGCATTGATTATGGGAAGTGACAGTGATCTGCCTGTAGTTGAAAAAGCGGTAAATGTTCTCAAAGAGTACGGAGTACCTTACGAAGCGCACATCTATTCGGCACACAGAACTCCTGAGCAGGCCAGAGATTTCGCACAGAATGCAGCGGCAGAAGGCTTCGGAGTCATAATAGGATTTGCGGGAAAAGCTGCCCATCTGGCGGGTGCGCTGGCAGCTAACACCTTGCTGCCGGTTATAGGCGTTCCTGTCAAGTCTTCTGCCCTTGACGGTCTGGATGCTCTTCTTTCTACAGTGCAGATGCCATCGGGCATTCCTGTTGCTGCGGTTGCCATCGATGGAGCGCAGAATGCCGCTATCCTTGCAACACAGATTCTCGCTGTGAGCGACGCTGACCTGACATCTAAGCTTGCCAATGCCAGAGCGAAAGCTTCGGAAAGGGTTCTTGCCGGGGACGCAGCTCTCAGGCTGTAGATTGTGATACTTATTTTAACGGAGGAAAAGATGAAGAGCGAACTGGTTTATAAGGGAAAAACTAAGGATGTTTACAAGCAGGAAGATGGCAACTATCTGCTGGTTTTTAAGGATGACTGCAC
Source organism: uncultured Oscillospiraceae bacterium (assembly GCA_964345275.1). Classification (GTDB taxonomy): domain Bacteria; phylum Bacillota; class Clostridia; order Peptostreptococcales; family Anaerovoracaceae; genus Lentihominibacter. The sequence goes on along the minus strand of CAYFQD010000006.1, from coordinate 10,989 downwards.
CGGCAGGGACGGGGTTTTTGATCCGGGTGGAAATGCTGTTGGCCTGACAATAGAAGGGGTCGGTTATGCTAATCTCAGAATGTCAGCATATTTCTTCGAAAAGATAAACGCTGCCGGTATTCTTACTCACTATGTCAGCGCAGATCCGGCAAGCACGACCATGACGGTTAAGCCTGCCAGAGTGTTCGGGAAGGGACTGGAAGTAATCTGCAGGCACAAGGCGGTGGGTTCCTTCTTCAGGAGATATGGGGAATACATTGAGGAAGGTGCCGATCTGCCTGAATATGTAGAGATGACTTTTAAGAATGATGAGAAAGGTGATCCGCTGGTAACTAAGGATGGGCTCATAGTTCTGGGTGTAATGACCGATGAGCAGTATGAGGATATGAAGGCAATGACACAGAAAATAACCCGGATTGTTGCCGATGACCTGAGAGAAAAGAACCTTGTTCTTTATGATATCAAGCTCGAATTCGGATACGATGCGGATGACAGAGTAATGCTCATCGACGAAATTGCTTCAGGTAATATGAGAGTATATAAGGATGGAGAGTATGTAGATCCGATGACTCTGTCGGAGCTGTTTTTCGCAGCGATGACGGTATAGCAGGCATAATCTCTGTTTCCGGCAGATAAGGAAAGGACAAGTAAATGGGCGGTTACTTCGGTGCGGTATCAAGAAGAGATATCGTCATGGATATTTTTTACGGTACGGATTACCATTCACATCTTGGGACGAGACGCGGCGGCATGGCAATCATGAACGACGATTACGGATTCCAGAGAAAAATACATAATATAGAAAACTCACCTTTCAGAACCAAGTTTGAGGGAGTCAGAGAAGATTTTGCGGGAAAGGCGGGGATAGGCTGTATCAGCGACAGCGATCCGCAGCCTTTGCTCATAAGATCCAATCTTGGAACATACGCGATTATTACAGTGGGAAACATTCTTAATAAGGAACAGCTGATGCAGTCATACCTTTCATTCAGCGGCGGACATTTCGATGCCATGAGCGGAGGCAGAATAAATTCTACGGAAATAGTGGCTTCTCTTATAGACCAGAAGAGCAGCTTCGAGGCCGGGATAGTTTTCGCACAGAATTCTATTGAAGGCTCCGCGTCAATCCTCATAATGAAGGAGAATGGCGACATCATTGCAGCCAGAGATAAATACGGCAGAACACCTATGCTCATAGGCAAAGACGAGGAGGGTCACAGTCTGGCTTTCGAATCCTTCGCATATGAGAAGCTGGGTTATGAAACCATCAAGGAACTGGGACCGGGAGAGATTGTGGAAATTACCGCCGATTCGGTCAGAACGCTGGTTGAACCGGGAGAAGAGATGCAGATATGTGCATTCCTCTGGACTTACTACGGTTACCCGAATTCCGCTTACGAAGGTAAAAATGTCGAAAGGATGAGAAATATAAACGGACACCTGCTGGCGCAGCTGGACAGAGAATGCGGTGAGAGTTTCGATATGGATTTTGTTGCGGGTGTTCCTGACTCAGGTATTCCCCACGCTATCGGCTACGCTAACGAAACGGACATAAACTACGCCAGACCCTTTATCAAGTATACGCCCACCTGGCCCAGGAGTTTTATGCCTATGAACCAGGAGCAGAGGAGCCGTGTGGCCAAGATGAAGATGGTGCCGGTAAAAGAGCTCATCAGGGACAAGAAGCTTCTCTTTGTGGATGACAGCATCGTACGGGGGACACAGCTGAAAGAGACAATAGATTTTCTCTATGAGAACGGCGCCAGAGAAGTACACATGCGGTCAGCATGTCCGCCTGTAATGTTCGGCTGCAAGTATCTGACATTCTCAAGACAGAACAGGGATGATGAACTTCTGGCAAGAAGCATTATTGCGGAACTGGAAGGACCGGAAGGCGATAAGCATATAAGCGAATACAGTGACGGAACCACGGAGAGAGGCAAAGCTCTGAGAAATGCCATATGTGAGAAGCTGGGATTCGATTCCATGGGCTATCAGAGAGTGGATAATATTTTAGAGGCAATAGGACTTGATCCATGTAAAGTGTGTACATATTGCTGGACCGGCAAGTAAGGTAAGTAAGGAGAGGAAATGAATAATTCTAAATCAGATGCCTATGCGGCATCCGGAGTGGATATTACTGCCGGATATGAGGCAGTTAAGCTTATGAAGGATCATGTGACGAGAACAATGACGCCGGGAGTGCTGTCAGATGTGGGTGGATTCGGAGGTCTCTTTGCGCCTGATATTTCGGGAATGGAGGAGCCGGTTCTCGTAAGCGGAACAGACGGTGTTGGAACCAAACTGAAGCTGGCATTTCTTGCAGACAGGCATGACACAATAGGTATAGACGCTGTAGCCATGTGTGTAAATGACATTGTATGCTGCGGGGCACAGCCTCTGTTTTTTCTGGACTACATCGCATGCGGGAAAATATTCCCTGAAAAAATTGCACAGATTGTCAGGGGAGTTGCAGAGGGATGTGTTCAGTCGGGAGCAGCACTTATCGGTGGCGAAACGGCGGAGATGCCGGGATTTTACCCTGAAAATGAATATGATCTGGCAGGCTTTGCTGTGGGAATCGTTGACAAAAAGAAGGTACTTGACAAAGGGAAGGTCAGCGCGGGGGATAAGATTATCGCGCTGCCTTCAAGCGGCGTACACTCAAACGGCTTCTCCCTGGTAAGAAAAGTTTTCGATGTGGAAAGTTCAGATATTACAGGTCATGAGGAGGCCCTGGGAGGAAAGAGCCTTCTGGAGACTCTGCTTACGCCTACAAAGATATATGTCAGAGCGGTAATGAACCTGATAAAAAAAGTAGAAGTTAAATCCGTTGCCCATATTACCGGAGGCGGATTTTATGAAAATATTCCAAGGGCTTTGCCTGACGGGCTGGGTGCGAAAATAGAGAAGAGCGATGTAAGAACCCTTCCGATTTTTGATCTGATTGCAGAGCGTGGAAACATATCGGAGCACGATATGTATAATACATTTAACATGGGCGTCGGCATGATATGTATAGTCGGCGCCGGCAATACGGACGAAGCGCTGGAAATATTGAGAGGAAGCGGCGAGGAACCATATATCCTGGGTGAAGTCGTTGAATCCGAAGAGGGAGTTATCCTGGAGTAATAATTAATACCGGAGGAGAAAATGAAAAAGACTGATATAGCGGTTCTCATTTCCGGAGGAGGAACCAACCTGCAGGCACTGATCGATGCTCAGAAGGAAGGTATAATCAGAAGCGGCCGCATAAAGCTGGTGATATCCTCAAATTCCATAGCCTACGGTCTGAAGCGTGCAGAGAAGGCGGGGATAGATGCAGTTGTCATAACGAAAAAGATGTGCGGCGGACAGGAAGAATTCGAGCGTAAGCTGGCTGAGAAGCTGGAGGAGTATGAAATTGAAGTTATAGTGCTTGCGGGGTTTCTGAATATTCTCAGCAGCGACTTCGTGAAGAGATATGAGAACAGAATAATAAATATTCATCCGTCCCTGATACCGTCTTTTTGCGGTAAAGGCTGCTACGGTCTGAAGGTGCATGAGATGGCACTGGAATACGGGGTCAAGGTGACGGGTGCCACAGTGCATTTTGTAAACGAAAATCCCGATGGCGGAAAGATTATCATGCAGAAAGCGGTGCCCGTCAAGAAAGGTGACACGGCAAAAATTCTTCAGAAGAGAGTAATGGCTGAAGCGGAGTGGCAGATTCTCCCAAGGGCTGTAGAGATGGTCTGTAAGGATATAGCGGAGGCAAAGGAGATAGAAATGAGCAGTTACGGAACAAACAGCATAGGTAATATCATTGCGGACAATTCATATGTGGGCCGCGGAATCGTGCTGGGCAAGAGCAGGGAGTCAGGCAAGGCAGTGAGTGCCTACTTCATAATGGGCAGGAGCGAAAACAGCAGAAACAGAGTCTTTTCTCTCCGGGGAGAGGAGCTGTTTACGGAACCTTTTGATCCCTCGAAGCTTGAGGATCCGTCACTGATTATCTATGCGGCTATAAGAAAATCCGGAAATAATCTCATCGTCACAAACGGTGACCAGACGGATACCATATACGACTATCTGGAAGCAGGCAAAACCTTTGAGGAGGCGCTGAGCACCAGAAAATTTGAACCTGATTATCCCAACCTGACGCCGAGAATCAGCGGGATGATAACTTTTGATGAGGAGGATTTTTCCTACAAGCTCAGCATTCTCAAGAGTGCGGACAGGGAGGGTTCCAGATGCAGCAGATATACTTTTAATTATGAGCCTGAAGCGGGTCTGGGGCACTTTATCCATACCTATGTGAGAGACGGCAATCCGCTCCCGGCTTTCAGAGGCGAACCCTTGAGAGTGAGTATACCCGAGGATATAGGGGAGTTTACGGAGCTTATCTGGGAGAACCTGGACAGGGATAACAGAATTTCACTGTATGTCAGGTATACGGATGCAAAAACCGGAGAATATGAAGAAAGGATTATTAATAAGAATGAAAGAGTTTAAGCTAAAGTACGGCTGCAATCCCAATCAGGAAAAAGCGAAAATATTTATGGCGGACGGAAGCGAGCTTCCCATTGAAATACTCAACGGCAGGCCGGGATACATCAATTTTCTGGACGCATTTAACTCATGGCAGCTTGTAAAGGAGCTGAGGGAAGCTACGAGACTTCCGGCAGCGACTTCCTTCAAGCATGTCAGCCCCACATCCGCCGCGGTTGGGATTCCTCTGAGCGACACCTTGAAAAAAGCCTGTTTTGTTGACGACATCCAGGGCTTGGACGAATCCCCTGTGGCATGTGCATATGCCAGAGCCAGAGGAACGGACAGGCTCTGCTCTTTCGGAGACTTTATTGCCCTTTCGGACGAGTGTGACGAAGTTACTGCGAAGATAATCAAGAGAGAAGTGTCCGACGGTATAATTGCACCGGGTTTCACAGACGAAGCGCTTGCTGTTCTCAGCAAGAAGAAGGGCGGAAACTACAATGTGATAAAGATTGATCCCGGCTATGAAGCCGCTGAAACGGAGAGCAGGCAGGTATTCGGAATTACATTCGAGCAGAGTCACAATAAACTTAAGATAGACAAAAGCCTGCTGACCAATATAGTTACGGAAAGCAAAGAACTTCCGGACAGTGCCGTGAGGGATCTCATCATAGCTCTCATAGCGCTCAAATACACTCAGTCCAATTCGGTGTGCTTCGCTCTGGACGGTCAGTGCATCGGAATAGGTGCCGGACAGCAGTCAAGAATTCACTGTACCCGTCTGGCGGCAGACAAAGCGGACACATGGCATCTCAGGCAGCATGAGAAAGTGCTGAATCTGCCCTTTAAAGATAAAATCGCCAGAGCTGACAGAGATAATGCCATTGATGCCTACATCAATGAAAATGAAGAAGATGTTTGTTCCGATGGCGTATGGCAGAGGTTTTTCAGCAGCAGGCCTGAGCCTCTGACTTCCGAAAAAAAGAAAGAATATCTGGAGAGGCTGTCCGGCGGTTCCCTGGCATCAGATGCCTTTTTCCCCTTTGGAGACAGTATAGAGCGTGCCGTAATGAGCGGGGTGTCATATGTCAGTGAGCCGGGAGGCTCGGTGAGAGACGACCAGGTTATAGAGACATGCAATAAGTACGGAATCACAATGGTCTTCAATGGAATCAGACTTTTTCACCATTGAGAGTATGGAGGAACCTCAAATGAAAGTAATGGTAATCGGCGGAGGCGGTCGTGAACACGCTATAATCAGGAAACTCAAAGAGAATCCCCGCATCGACAGGCTCTATGCTCTGCCGGGAAACGGAGGCATTGCAGCCGACGCGGAGTGCATTTCCATAGGGGTGATGGATATAGATGAACAGGTTGATTTTGCGATAAAAGAGGACATTGATTTTGCTGTGGTTGCTCCCGATGATCCGCTGGCGGCAGGTGCCGTGGATGCGCTGACAGCTGCAGGGATAAAGTGCTTCGGACCTGACAGGGCGGCGGCAATTATCGAAGCGAGCAAAGTCTTCTCAAAGAACCTTATGAAAAAGTACGGTATCCCCACAGCGGCATACCGGGTGTTCGACAATGCGGATGCTGCACTGGATTATCTGAAGGATGCACCCATGCCCACAGTTGTAAAGGCTGACGGTCTGGCTCTGGGAAAGGGAGTAATTATTGCCGAAACCCGTCAGGAGGCAGTTGATGCTGTTAAATCCATGATGGAAGCTAAAGCTTTCGGAGAAAGCGGAAGTACAATAGTAATCGAGGAATTTCTGACGGGCCCGGAGGTGTCTGTTCTCAGTTTTACCGACGGCAAATCCCTTGTTCCCATGGTATCATCTCAGGATCACAAGAGAGCCCTGGATGGAGACAGGGGTCTCAATACCGGAGGCATGGGCGTGGTCGCCCCTAATCCGTACTATACAGAGGAAATTGCAGATGAATGTATGCAAAAAATATTCCTTCCTACGATGGATGCCATGAACAGTGAAGGGAGAACCTTTAAGGGATGCCTCTATTTCGGGCTTATGCTGACTGATAACGGTCCGAAAGTAATTGAATATAACTGCCGTTTCGGAGATCCGGAAACCCAGGCGGTTCTGCCTCTTCTGGACAGCGATCTCTTCACAATAATGAATGCTGTGGCAGACGGCAGTCTGGAGGATGTGGATGTGCGTTTTTCCAAAGACTCTACATGCTGTGTTGTAATTGCATCAGGCGGCTACCCTGAGAGCTACGAGAAGGACTTCCCTATAAGCATAGGGAGGCTTGACAGCAATATAGATGTTTTCTTTGCCGGAACGAAACTCAATGAAAATGGGGAGCTGGTTACATCAGGCGGAAGAGTCCTGGGGGTAACGGCCAGATCAGAGACACTGTCATCTGCAATCTGTGACGCTTATGCAAATGTTAAGAATATTTCTTTTGCAAAGGCTTATTACAGAAAAGATATAGGCAGGAAAGCCCTTGAGGCAGAAAGGAAATAAACATGGTTTACCGCGTATATGTAGAAAAAAAGGAAACAGTGGCAAATGAAGCCAGGGCCATGCTGACAGAGATAAAGACTTTCCTGGGTATTGAAGGTCTTAAGGCGGTGAGAGTCCTGAACAGATATGATGTTGAAGATATTGACAGGGAGTTGTTTGATACTTGCATAGACAAGGTCTTTTCTGAGCCTCAGGTTGATATGGTTTACGAAGATTTTGCTGAAGCCGGGGCCGAGGGTTTTGTTTTTGCCGTTGAAGCACTGCCCGGGCAATACGACCAGAGAGCCGACTCGGCAGCTCAGTGTATACAGATTATTTCGCAGCAGGAAAGACCTGCTGTAAAATGCGCCAAAGTTTATGTTCTTGAAGGCGAACTGAACGAGGCGGATATTAAAGCCATAAAAGAGTTCGTAATAAACCCGGTTGAAACCCGTGAAGCGGAACAGGGAATGCCGGAGACTTTGAAAACCGAATATGAAGTACCGGAGAGAGTTGAGATTCTACATGGCTTTACCGGTCTGCGGGACGATCAGCTGGAAGCCTTTATCGGGGAGCTGGGTCTCGCTATGGATACAGATGACCTCAAAGTGTGCCGGGACTATTTCGCCTCGGAGAAAAGGGATCCGTCCATTACAGAGATAAGGGTGCTTGATACCTATTGGTCCGATCACTGCAGGCATACTACATTTAACACGGTTATAGATGAAGTTGAGTTTGAAGATGAAATTACCGCTGCCGCCTATGACGAATATCTGGCCACGCGGAAAAAGATCGGAAGAACCAGGCCCATAACATTGATGGATCTTGGTACTATCGGCGCCAAGGCGTTAAAGGCTGCAGGTAAACTGGATAATCTGGATGAATCCGATGAGATAAATGCGTGCACGGTTAAAATCAAGGCTAAGTTCAACGGTAAGGAAGAAGGCTGGCTGCTCTTGTTCAAAAATGAAACTCACAATCACCCCACCGAAATAGAACCTTTCGGCGGTGCGGCAACCTGCATCGGAGGGGCTATCAGAGATCCTCTTTCGGGAAGAGCATATGTATATACGGCAATGAGAATCAGCGGCGCTGCCGACCCGCTTAAGTCGCCGGAAGAAACTCTTGAAGGCAAGCTGCCTCAGAGAAAAATAGTGACTGCTGCAGCTGACGGATACTCTTCTTACGGAAATCAGATAGGTGTAACTACGGGGCTGGTTGAGGAAATATACCACGACGGCTATGTCGCCAAGCACATGGAACTGGGTGCTGTTGTCGGCGCGGCTCCATGTGAAAATGTTGTTCGTGATAAGCCGGAGCCCGGTGATGCAATAATTCTCCTGGGAGGCAGAACCGGAAGAGACGGCTGCGGCGGAGCAACAGGTTCATCTAAATCACATGACTTGAGTTCATTAGAGAGCTGCGGAGCCGAAGTCCAGAAAGGCAATGCTCCGGAAGAAAGAAAAATACAGAGGCTGTTCAGAAACGGGAAAGCATCCCGCCTCATAAAGAAGTGCAATGACTTTGGTGCCGGAGGTGTGTCCGTTGCCATCGGAGAACTGGCAGACGGTCTTGATATTAATCTGGATGCTGTTCCGAGGAAATATGAAGGGCTTGACGGAACAGAGCTGGCAATCAGCGAATCTCAAGAGAGAATGGCTGTGGTGGTTGCCGCTGAAGATGCGGAAAAATTCAAAGCAATGGCGGCGGATGAAAATCTGGAGGCCACCATAGTAGCGGCGGTTACCGGGGAACCCCGTCTCGTTATGAGATGGAGAGGTGAGAACATTGTTGATATCTCAAGAGAGTTTCTGGATTCAAATGGTGCGGAGAAGCATATCAGTGTCACTGTTCCTGCCGCCGGATTAGAAACCAGAGGGCTTGAACTTCAGGGCGATGGATTTACCTCGAGGTATGAATCTCTGGCAGCGGATCTGAACATCTGCTCAAAGAGAGGGCTGTCGGAGAAGTTCGATTCAACTGTAGGTGCCGGTACCGTGCTTATGCCTTTCGGGGGCAGGTATCAGCTGACACCGGCGCAGGTTATGGCTCAGAAGATTTCTCATCCTCATATGACCGGGGATACATGTTCCATTATGTCCTGGGGATACAACCCGTTTATCTCATCAGAGAGCCCTTATCATGGTGCATATCTGGCAGTTGTGGACTCGGTTTGCAAGCTTATAGCTGCAGGCGGCGGAAATAACGAGACATACCTCAGCTTCCAGGAATATTTCGAGAAGCCGGGCAAAGACGGCAGAAGATGGGGTAAGCCTATGGCTGCACTGCTGGGTGCCTTGCGGGTACAGCAGAGTCTGGGAATCGCAGCTATAGGCGGCAAGGATTCCATGAGCGGTTCCTTCGAAGATATGGATGTCCCTCCTACGCTGGTCTCCTTTGCCGTAACCACTGCAGATGTGGACGATGTAATTTCAAATGAGTTTAAAGCACCGGGACATAAGGTAATCTGGGTCCGTCCGTTTGCAGGTGAGGACGGGCTGCCTGAACTGGACAGCCTGAACAAAGTCATGCATAAGATAAGCGGGATGATAAAAGATGGACTTATTTATGCCGCTTACACTCCGGGACCCGGAGGTGTGGCCGAAGCCGTCATGAAGATGGGTTTTGGAAATATGATAGGGTTTGAATATGACAGAGCCTTTGGCGGTGAGGCAGCGGATAACCTGTTTGAATATGCTTACGGTTCTTTTCTGATTGAGGTGGACAGGGATATTGAAGCAGAAACTGACTCTTTGTTTGAGGCTCTCACCCTTGGCTATACTGTTGCGGTTCCGAACATTTATGTTGAAGGCTGCTTCATGAGCGGTTCGGCCGGTGATAACGAAAGTATAACTCTGGAAAGGCTTCTGCATATTTATGAAGGCCGGCTGGAGGGTATATATCCGTGCAATATAGATGCGGCCGGACCAGATATCCCTGACCTGGATTACACAGACGGAAGAGAATTGAACTCCTCCGTTATAAAGGTCGCAAAGCCAAAAGTTCTCATTCCGGTGTTCCCGGGAACAAACTGCGAGTATGATTCCGCCATAGCCCTTGAGAGGGCTGGCGCTGAAGCCGAAGCGTTTATAATCAGAAACATGAGTGCGGAAGCTATCTTGGATTCTCTCGAAAAGTTTGCCGGCAAGCTGGCAGGAACTCAGATGATATTCATTCCCGGGGGATTCTCCGGTGGAGATGAACCGGATGGATCAGGCAAATTTATAACTGCATTTTTCAGAAACCCTGTCATTTCCGAAGGAGTGGCTGATTTGCTTGATAACCGCGGGGGTCTTATGTGCGGAATATGTAACGGTTTCCAGGCTCTCATCAAGTTAGGACTGGTGCCTTACGGTAAAATCATCGATACTGATGCAGGTTGCCCTACTCTGACTTTGAACGAGATCGGGCGCCATCAGTCCAGGCTGGTGCGCGTACGCGTGGCATCAAACAAATCCCCATGGCTGGCAAAGACTGAAACAGGTGATATTTTTACCGTGCCGGTTTCACATGGAGAGGGGAGACTGCTGGCTGAAGAAGCCCTTGTGCGGGAACTGGCGGCCAATGGTCAGATTGCGACTCAATATGTGGACTCATCAGGCAAGCCTTCAGATGATATAAGATACAATCCTAACGGATCCGTTTACGCGGTTGAAGGAATGACTTCTCCGGATGGACGCGTATTCGGCAAGATGGGTCACTCGGAAAGAACAGGTCGCGGTCTGTACAAAAATGTTCCGGGAGAGTTCGACATGAAGATGTTTGAGGCGGCTGTGGATTTCTTCAAATAGGGCAATACCAATTGACAAGCAGGCTAAAACAATATAATATGAATTGTACTGACATGCTGCTGTAGCTCAGTCGGTAGAGCACTTCATTGGTAATGAAGAGGTTCGGCAGTTCAAGTCTGCTCAGCAGCTCCAATCAGAGAAATTGTGCAAAGGCTGCGGCCCGAGCGGTATTAATTAAAGGTTTTCTTAAGGAGGGAATTGAGACATGGCAAAATCAAAATTCGAGAGAAATAAGCCACACATTAACATTGGCACAATCG
>CAYFQD010000005.1:65909-72593 GCA_964345275.1 uncultured Oscillospiraceae bacterium | reverse complement strand
TCCGGATGACTATCCGGAAATAAAGTCTGAAATTACCGTTACGGGCGTCTTTGAGACCTATGATCAGAACGGGTTTAAGAGCTGCAGGCTTGTGGAAGCAGAAATTGAAAAGTAAATTTAAAATTGAATAAATGCAGCATATGTAGAAAACACAAAATCCAACTTAAATATTGACAGAGCAGGGAATGAACGATATAATTTCTTTAGTTAGTTTAACCTAACTTTTAAATATGTTGCTCATATTATTTTTGGTTATCAGCGTTTCGCCATTTTTGTTTGGATGACATGAATGTATAGGGATTTTTCCTGTAGGAAGGAGAGTTAATTCTATGAGAGAGGAAGTCTATGATATAGACGGTATGCATTGTGCGGCTTGTTCAAGTGCAGTCGAAAGAGTTACACGAAAACTGTCAGGAGTGGTAAGCAGCAGCGTAAATCTGCCGCTAAATCGTCTTACAATAGTCTACGACGAAGAAAAAACTTCCCCGGAGGATATAATAGCCAAAGTGGAGAGAGCTGGGTTTTCCGCAAAGATTCATAAAAAAGCAGAGAGCTTGCCTTCGGTAATTGCTAGCAATTCTGCGGTTGGAGTTTCGGACACTGCATCTTTGGCTTCCGGATATGCAACTTTTGAGGAGGCGAGTCTTTTACAAGAAAAAAGGTCTCTCGCAGTTTCTGTAATTTTGGCAGGACTGTTGCTTGTTTTATCTATGGGACACATGATAATTCCGAACTTTCCTCTTCCCGAGATCATCTCCCCTGATTCCCATCCTGTAAATATGGCTCTTCTTCAAATGATTCTCGCTATACCGGTGCTGTTTTTAGGCAGGAGATTTTTTACGCGGGGATTTTCTTCACTTTTTAGAGGCAATCCCAATATGGACACTCTTGTAGCTTTAAGTGCGAGCGCATCTTTTATATATAGCCTTGTAACTACATTTCTCATTACGGACAGTCCTCATCTCGTTCATAATCTCTATTACGAATCCTCCGCCGTTGTTGTGGCTTTGGTGTCTGTAGGCAAATATATGGAAGCGAGCAGCAAGGAAAAGACTAAAGGAGCGATAACAAAACTTATGGAGCTTGCTCCGGAAACGGCGATTTTGATAGACGAAGGCGGTCAGAGAGAAGTTCCTTCGGCAAGCATAAGACCCGGAGATATAGTGCTCGTAAAAGCGGGAGCCAGAGTTCCGCTGGACGGTATCGTGATCTCGGGTAGCGGAAGCATAGACGAGGCGATGCTTACAGGAGAGAGTATGCCTGTTCCGAAGAGTGAGGGCAGCGAGGTTATAGGTGGAAGTGTAAGCGTGGACGGAGCTCTTTATGTAAGGATTACCCGCACGGGCAAAGACACTGTACTCTCTCAGATAATACGCTTTGTGGAAGATGCTCAGGGTAAAAAGGCACCTATATCTAGGTTGGCGGACAAGGTTTCGGGCATCTTCGTCCCTATAGTAATGGCTATAGCTTTCGGAGCAGCTGCCATATGGCTTATTTCCGGCAAGGATTTTGCCTTTGCAATCAAGATATTCACATCAGTACTGGTTATTGCCTGCCCATGTGCTATGGGGCTTGCAACTCCGACAGCCGTAATAGTGGGTACGGGGCTTGGTGCTTCCCGGGGCATACTCATACGGAGCGGGGAGGCACTGGAGACGGCACATAAAGTAAGTGTTGCGATTTTTGACAAGACCGGAACGATAACCGAAGGAAGCCCGGTTGTAACGGACATAGTTTCGGATGATAAGGATGTACTTATGCAGGCGGCATTTGCAATTGAAAGTTTGTCCGAGCACCCGCTTGGCAGGGCGGTGTGCACTGCATCGAAGGAAATGGGCGTCTCAGATATAGTGCCGATTTCGAAATTCGAAAACATAAGTGGACGAGGCGTGTCGGGCTTCAAGGCGGATGGATGCCGTATCCTTGCAGGAAGCCCTGCATTTATGAAAGAAATGGGCATAGATATATCGCAATACGAAAAGGATATAAAAGAATTACAAGATATGGGGAAGACTGTGATATGCGTGGCTTTAGATGATAAGTTTTCAGGGATAATCGGTGTGTCCGATAAAGTCCGAGAAGGTTCAAGATTTTCAATGGAGAAAATCAAGTCCACAGGGATAAAAACGGTTCTTCTTACGGGCGACAATCGTGCAGCCGCAGAGCATATAGGCGGTATCGTAGGTGTAGACGAGATTGTTGCAGAGGTACTTCCTACAGAGAAAGCCGACATTGTAAAGAGTTATCAGGACAGCGGAGAGGTCGTAATGATGGTAGGCGACGGAATAAACGATGCACCCGCTCTTGCCCAGGCGGATGTAGGCTGTGCCATAGGCAGCGGCAGCGATATCGCTATAGATTCTGCGGATATAGTCTTAATGAAGTCAGACCTTGCAGATATTGCGAGAGCCATAAACCTGAGCCGTCTTACAATAAGAAACATAAAGCAGAATCTGTTCTGGGCGTTTTTCTACAATGTTTTATGTATTCCGATTGCCGCAGGAGCATTGTATCCGTCTTTTGGGATACTGCTCTCCCCAATGGTTGGTGCTTTTGCGATGAGTCTGAGTTCTCTGTTTGTTGTGAGCAATGCTCTTAGACTTAGAGGTAAAGAAATATAAGAGAATACAATTGTAAAAAAGGAACGCGGAGAGGAATGCGGACAATGTCCGGAATTTAAGTTGACAGGTACATAACGAAAGAAAGGAAATTGATATGAAGACATTAAAAGTAGAAGAAATGCACTGCTACCTTATAGAGCTTTAATCGTTACAAGAAGCGAGCAGTATTGTTGTGTTCTCAAGGATGGGGTATATGAGTTTAGTGGAACGAAAGAATCAGATTCGCAACGCCTATCGCCTTACCGGGAAGAACAGTTTCTATGATGGAATGATAACCGGCACCACATTTTGGGGTAGATTTGTTTGTCATCTGGTCTGGGATATGAACGCGAAAGAAAACAGTGAATATCTGATGCGAGCACTCTCCGGCATCCCGGAAAATTTTTTCGGGACGGCTTTTGGAAGTTCCCGTGGGGACGGGTGTCCTTACAATGCCGTTATATCAAATGTTACCCGGTGCCGAAATCGTGTGCCTGGACTATTCGCCGGACATGATGGGCAGGGCAGAGAGAAGAGCAAAGAGACTGAAACTTAAAAATATTGACTTTAAGCAGGGCGATGTCGGGATGCTGCCTTTTGAAGATAGTAGTTTCAACATAGTCCTCTCCCTCAATGGTTTTCATGCCTTTCCTGACAAAGATGCAGCATACAAGGAAATCTTTCGAGTGCTTAAAAGTGGAGGCACTTTTTGTGGTTGCTTTTATGTGTCGGGTCTCTGCAAGCGAACAGATTTTTTTATTTGGCACCTCTATCAGCCTTTGAAGTTCTTTACTCCGCCTTACGAGACAATAAAAAGTTTGAATGTAAGGAATTGTCTGTTTTGTTTGTAAAAAAAGCGGATCACTCTAAATAGACGAGCAAATAACAAAGAAAACGGGTTTGTAAAGGTAATCGGGGAAAGTAAACAAGAAGAAAAGCGGGCTTTTAATAAACGCTATATTCCGATACTGTTGTTTATTGCATTTGTTATAGCGGTAAACGGTCTTCGTATTTATTCCGGAACGGATATCGGTTTTTGGGGCTTATTTTGGCATGGATATATTATTGCGATGTTTATGAATGTCGGGGATGCGGTATTTCTCGATATCCTTTTAATACATACAAATCGGGAACAGTATGCAAAAGCCTACGGTTTAACAGATTCGGACCGCCTTCATGCCCGCAATTTTTTTAAGCATCTGACATTTATTTAACACTGTGTTATTTGGCCGCTTATAATTTGCCCGATAATAGCAGCATTTTTTGCCTTGATCATACATATATTGATATAAATGTACAGAAAAACAAGCATATGTGTTGAAGAAAATGAAATAATATGGTAAAATCCTTTGTCGGTATGGAGAATGTTTAGGAGCGAGGAATGACTGAAGGAAATCTCTTTGTTATATCCGGACCGTCAGGTGTCGGTAAGGGTACTATTTGCAGGGATATTTTTGTTGCTGAAGGTAACACCAGGTTTTCCGTGTCCATGACTACACGCCCGCCCAGAGAAGGTGAAAGGGAATCTGTGGATTACTTTTTTGTTACCAGGGAAGAGTTTGAAAAGCTCCTGGCGGAAGGCGGGCTTCTGGAATACAATACATTCGTAGGCAACTACTATGGTACGCCCAGAGAACCGGTTATGAAATGGCTGGCAGGCGGTTACGATGTGATTCTCGAGATTGACTGGCACGGTGCTTTTCAGGTGAGAGAATCCTATCCGGAGTCTGTGCTGATTTTTATTCTTCCTCCTTCAGTTGAGGAGCTGAGGGAAAGAATAATGAACAGGGGCTCGGAGACGGAAGAGTCCATGCACAAGAGACTGGAACAGGCTCTGAACGATATTGCCCAGGCTGACAGATATGATTACAGGGTAGTCAACGATTCGCTGGATAACGCAGTCAGACAGGTTCGGCAGATTATGGAGAAAGAGAGGAATAGAAATGTTATATCCATCAATAAATAAAATAAGGACAAAGACCGACAGCAGGTACACGCTGGTAATTCTGGCTGCGAAGAGAGCCAGGGATATCATCGAAGGCATGCCTAAACTGACCGAAGAAGAGGTGAGTAAGCCGGTATCCATCGCAGCCAATGAAATTGCTGAAGACCTGATTACATACAGAGAAGGCTGAAAGGGAGACTGTTTGTACCGGAATAAGGCATAATGATTATAATTTGTAATAATAACCCCCGCCTGTTGTGAGACAATTGATATTACCCATGGGAGGGGGTTTTGTTATGGTTAAGGAAATCACTGTGAAAAAGGGCGGGAAACTATACGCGGTACCTTTTGAGGAGATTGTATGCTTCGAGAAGGATTTGAGAAAAATCCGGCTGCATACCCGCAGGGGCAGCATTGAATATTATGGGACCTTTACTGAACTTCTGCCTGAGCTGGATGAAAGATTCATGTGCTGCCACAGGAGCTATGTGCTTAACATGGATATGATTGTCTGCTTCGGGCGCAGTGAAATTATCATGTCCGATGAAACCAGATACCATTTCGGAAGCACTTCGTATCTGCGGGGCAGAAAAATTTTTGAGGATTATATTGCACAAAAACCCTGAAACACCTTGAACAGCAACGGATTGTGTAGTATATTATTTTACGGTGTCTTAGAAAAAAGGTGCCTAAAAAACAATTTATCACACTGCAGTTTCAGAAAGGCCGGTGCCTTAACGGCCGGATCTCACCCGGCTGTCGCGTCAAGGCGAAACAAAGGTTTTGCGAGGGCGTGCAGAAGGTTGCCTTTTAAAAGGGCTGCGGTGGAAGAAAGAAAAACCGAGAGGAGAAAAACAAATGTCAGTAATTTCAATGAAACAATTACTTGAAGCAGGTGTTCACTTCGGACACCAGACAAGAAGATGGAACCCTAAGATGGCTCCATATATATTCACAGAAAGAAACGGAATCTACATTATTGATCTGCAGAAGACGGTGAAGAAGATCGATGAAGCTTATGATTTCATGAAGAGTGTAGCAGAAACAGGCAAGCCGATTCTGTTCGTAGGAACAAAGAAGCAGGCTCAGTCAGCTATTTGTGATGAAGCAAAAAGATGTGGAATGTTCTATGTAAACCAGAGATGGCTGGGCGGAATGCTCACTAACTACAAGACAATTTCGCAGAGAATCAAGAGACTGTATGAGATCGAAGCTATGGAAGAAGACGGCACTTTTGATAAGCTGTCAAAGAAGGAAGTCGGCAAGCTGAGACTGGAATATGATAAGCTTGAGAAATTTTTAGGCGGAATCAAGGAAATGAACGGGATGCCGGGTGCAGTTTTCGTTGTTGACCCTAAAAAGGAAAAGATTGCGGTTAAGGAAGCGAGGATCCTGGGTATCCCTGTAATCGGTATCGTTGATACAAACTGCGATCCTGATGATGTTGATTATATTATCCCTGCAAATGATGATGCCATCAGAGCGGTCAAGCTGATTGCAGGCTGCATGGCCGATGCTGTCATCGAAGCGAATCAGGGCGAAAGTTTTGATGAGGGCGAAACGGAAGAAGGAGCAGAAGAAGCTGTTGATGCCGCTGAAACTGCTGAAGTTCCTGAAGCTGATGATAAGGAGGAAGAATAATGGCGGTAACTGCATCAATGGTAAAAGAACTGCGTGAAATGACAGGCGCAGGTATGATGGACTGCAAAAAGGCTCTGGTAGAAACAGATGGCGACATAAAAAAGGCTGTTGAGGTTCTCAGAGAGAAAGGGCTGTCAAAGGCTGCAAAAAAGGCCGGAAGAGTTGCTGCAATGGGTCTGGTAAAGACGGCGTTTGCTGCTGATGGCAAGGCTGCTGCAATAGTGGAAGTTAATTCAGAAACTGACTTTGTTGCCAAGAATGAAGAGTTTATCCAATTCGTTGAAACTCTGGCACAGATGGCTCTGGAAAACGATGCGGCCGACATGGATGCTTTTATGGCACTGCCTTATGCCGGCGAGGGTACAGTTAAGGAAGCTCTGACTAACAAGATTGCCAGAATCGGTGAGAACATGAACATCAGAAGATTCCAGAAACTTGATGAAGAAGGCGTTGTTTATACAGGCTATATACATAACAACGGTCAGATCGGCGTTATCG
>CAYFQD010000005.1:0-65899 GCA_964345275.1 uncultured Oscillospiraceae bacterium | reverse complement strand
GATCGTCGGCATTAAGACCGATTCTTCCGCTGATGATATTGCCGTATGCGGCAAGGATGTTGCGATGCAGGTAGCTTCAATGAGTCCGAAATTCCTTAATGAATCCGAAGTTGATGCTGACTGGCTGGAAGGCGAGAAGAAGATTGCCAGAGAGCAGCTTCTGAATGAGGGTAAGAAGGAAGAACTTCTTGACAAAATTATACCGGGTAAGGTTAAGGCCATCCTGAAGGAAGTGTGCCTGGTTGACCAGAAGTTCGTTAAGGACAGCGATATAACAGTTGACAGGTATGTTGCAGACTGTGCAGCTGAAATCGGCAGGGAAATGACTCTCGTTTCCATGGTCAGGTACGAAGTGGGCGAAGGTATCGAAAAGAAGGAAGAGGACTTTGCTTCAGAAGTGGCGGCTCAGCTTAATAAATAAGCGCAGCTGACGCAGCTTAAAGAGGTAATCATTATGAACATTTTTTTTAGCGAACCATTCTTATATGTTTTCGGCGGTTTTAGCCTTGCAGCCTGCTGTTATGCTGTGATGAGAGTGAGACGGTTCAACAAGAAAGATAGTTTAGCCTTTGGGCTGGGTGTATTCGGGATCACGATGGTCCTTACAATCGCAAAATTTCTGATCTTTTAACAGTGAAGGGAATTCTGTAATATTAAAGGGAGCGTTTGACCGCTCCCTTTGTTATTATACAGCTACTCTCCTGTTTCAACAATTTCATCAATTTCCGACGACTTGCCGGAAAGCTGACGCCTGATATTCTGCATCCGCATATCCAGATCGGCACTGCAGTCGGCACAGATTAAAAGCTCCGCTCCCAGACGGTCGGCGAGCTCCTCCGGCAGATCCTTTTTGTATCGGAGCTTGTGTTCCAGACTTGCCCAGAAATCCATAGCTATGGTTCTGAACTGCACTTCCACCTTCATGTCGCGTCTCTCACGTTCCAGATAGATGGGCACGGAAACAATCAGATGGAGACTTCTGTAACCGTTGGGTTTGGGATTTTTGATGTAGTCTCTCTTATCGATGAGAGTTACATCATCCTGCCGGATGAAGCAGTCTGCCAGATAGTAGATATCCTCCGGAAAGGAGCATATAATCCGGATGCCGGCTATATCGCTTATATTTTCCTCAATGGATTCAATGCTGAGAAGGCAGTTGTAGCGGTTGATTTTTTTCAGAATGCTTTCCATGCTTTTCAGTCTGGTCTTGATAGTCTCAATGGGACTGGAGTCATGATGGAGCAAAAACTCCTGATTCAGCACATTGAATTTGGTTTCAACTTCCATCATGGCACATTCATAGTATGTGAACATTTTCTGCAAAGGTTTCCCGTTGCGGTCAAAAAATTCCTTAAAATTATCCGATGTCAGCCTTTTGATAAACTGCTCTTCCTTTTTCTGGTTCAAGTATTCTCTGAAGTTCATGGCTTTTTCATGCCTCCTTCCTTTACACTTTCCGATTATATCATAAAAAAAGGACACTAAACGGGTGACAAAGTATATTATTGAGGTCTGCGCTTCGCTGTGTTATACTTCTGTAATGACATAAGACAAAAGTGGAGGAGTTACAATATGACATTCAGATTAGCTAAATATACAATGCCGGACTTCAGTTTACCGAAGTTTGTCAATGCACCTGATGCCGAGATGGCAAGGGCGCCAAGGGATAAAGCAGCACCGGAAGGCTTTCATGCCATGTCCATTTTTCCTGAGTACTTCAAAATTAATGGTGAATGGATTTTGCCGGAAGATTCAAGAATGGATTGTGTGCCGGTTCTTGAGGACGGGATAATTCATATAAGGGAATTCAGGAATCTCATGGAGGGTGATTTGTGCATTCTGGGCAGAACGGAAAATTGCGAAGAAGGCATATATGTTCATGATGACGGCTTTCTTTTCCCGGAGCAGGAAGATGAAGAGGAAGAGCAGAATACCTTTTCTTTCAGACAGTCAAGGAGCAGAGAGACGGCGTTTTCCTATGATTACAGCAGTATTTGCGAACTGCTGGAGCATGAGAAGGATAACGGATATATTACATGGGTTCTGGGGCCTGCCTGTACATTCGATGTAAAGGCACGAGAATCTTTTTCCAAGCTGATTGAAAAGGGTTATGTTCATGCAATTCTGGCAGGGAACGCCCTGGCGACTCATGATCTTGAGGCGGCTTATCTCGGTACCGCACTGGGACAGAACATTGTAAATCAGAAGCCGCATTTCAACGGTCACTACAATCACCTGATAACGATCAATGCAATAAATACTTACGGTTCCATCCCGGCATTTATCGAAGGGGAAGGCATTGATAACGGTATAATATACAGCTGTCTCAAGCATGATATCCCATTTGTTCTCAACGGTTCCATTCGTGACGACGGCCCGCTGCCGGAGGTGTACGAGCACACCTATGTGGGTCAGGATGCCATAAGGAGCCACATGCGCAAGGCGACAACCGTTATAGGTATGGCAACGGTTCTTCATACTATAGCCGCAGGCAATATGGCGCCCAGCTACCGGGTTAATCCGGACGGTACGGTCAGACCGGTGTATTTCTATACTATAGATACCGATGAATTTGCTGTAAACAAACTGAGTGACAGAGGAAGTCTGGCGGCTAAAGGAATAGTTACAAATGTGCAGGATTTCGTGAGGAATCTGGCGGAAAAGCTGAAATAAAAATGTGTGAAACAGGGCAAATGGGGGAAATGACTTCAACAAAGGAAATTTCAAAAAGAGAAATAAGAAAAGCAATTCTTGCTGAACGCAGAGCTCTTGATCCGGAAACATCGGCACTGGCATCGCAGGTAATCTGCCGTAAGTTAATGTACATTGATGTATATGAAGAGGCTGAGGATATCTGTCTCTATATGCCTTATAACAATGAAGTGGATGTCATGCTTCTTGCTGAAGTTGCGAAGGAGCAGGGGAAGCGGGTCTGGGTACCGAAGGTGCTCAAAAAGTCTTTAAGGGCAGATGCTGACAATACGACAGTTCAGGCGGGAGAGATGGTGTTTAACCGCTACATGGGCAGTGATGCCGGAAAGATTACAGCGGGTGCCTACGGGATTATCGAATCCACCTCCGACGAAATTCTCGAGCCCGATGACAAAACACTGATCATACTTCCGGGTGCCGTATACACCCCCTGGCGGGAAAGGATAGGTTACGGCGGAGGTTTTTATGACAGATATCTGGCTGAGCACCCCATGTGCAAAACCATTGGAGTCTGTTACGACTTACAGGTGGTAGATGAGCTGCCCGCTGAAGAGCATGACATTAAACCGGATTATGTGGTATGTGAATCGGGCATATATGGATAGATGTTCCGGCCAGATGTTCCGGAGTGGAGATTTGTCACATTGAAAATACTGGAAGCGAAAATACTGGAAACGACGACAAAAATACAGAAGCTCTTTGAAGGATATGAGCTTTGCCGGCTTCAGGCAAGTCAGGTAAAAACACTGGCCGATAAACTGCGAAATAAAAGCGTAACGCTGGCGGTTATCGGCCAGTTTAAGCGTGGAAAAACTACCATGATAAACAGTATACTCGGTGAAGAACTGCTGCCCGTAGGTATAGTTCCCGTTACCGCTGCCGTCACGCGTATCGAATACGGCTCTCCTGACGCACGGGTACATTACCTTAACGGCTTATCCGAGGAAGTGCCCGTTGAACAGCTTTACAAATATATCAGCGAACAGGAAAATCATGACAATGAAAAGAAAGTGGCGGAGGTCTCTCTGCATACCGGATCCGAGTTCCTGAAAGATGGTCTGATTCTTGTGGACACACCGGGAGTGGGATCGGTACACGAGAAAAACTCCAGGTCGGCATATGATTTTGCCCGGGAAAGCGATGGAGTAATTTTCATGCTGTCGGTGGACAGCCCGGTAAACAGCATTGAAGTCGAATTTCTTCAAAGCGTCCGCAGATTTGCGGGAAAATTCTACTTTGCAGTAAACAAGGTGGATACGGTTGAACCTGCAGATCTGGAGGAATACATGGAGTACTGCAGCATGGTTCTAAGTGACATCATGGGGCATGAGAATTTGCGCCTGATTCCTATGAGCGCTAAAAAAGGAACCGGTATCGATATTCTGACAGGGTCAATACGGGACGATATACTCAACAGGAAGGAAGAAATAGTTGAGGAGTCCGTTCGTTTGAAACTTCTGGAGATTCTGGATAACACACGGACTCAGATACGCTCATACCGTCAGGTCCTCAGAATGGCACCGAATGTTTTCAATATGCGGTTCAAGGAGCTGGAGAGGGTGCTGGAGGAATATCGTGAGTCAGACAGAGAGCTGCTCGTTTCGGAACCGGGATGCAAAGTTGCCAGAACCCGGCTCAACGAACGCAGGGCTGATCTTGTTATCAGGGTAAGAGAGCTCTTCGGCATAGAATATTTTTACTTCCGGGAGAGTCTTCGTGAGGACGAGATTCTTACTTGCCGGGAGTATATGGAAGAGATGGCAGATACATATGATCAGATGGAGCGTACGATGGCTACCATCTTCATGTATAAAGAAAAGGATGTATACACTGTGGCCCGCCGCATAGAGGATCTGAACATCCTGATACACGAGATGAGGAGATTGTCGCAAAAGCTTGAAAAGATGAAAAGCGGTAGTGTATAATTTACAGGCGAACGGATATTTATAACAGGGAGAAAAGAAGGGGAGATA
This sequence comes from uncultured Oscillospiraceae bacterium, assembly GCA_964345275.1. Taxonomy (GTDB): domain Bacteria; phylum Bacillota; class Clostridia; order Peptostreptococcales; family Anaerovoracaceae; genus Lentihominibacter. The sequence goes on along the minus strand of CAYFQD010000005.1, from coordinate 61,214 downwards.
AGCAATATATGCCGAGGGAAATTGAGAATAATAGTGAGAATTTTGAAAAGCGAATCAGAGATATTATAGGTGAAATCAAATGGTATGGATTTGGCATGCTCAATGACATGATTGACCCTCAGTTTGTAGATTCTGATCTGGGAAAAAAATCATGCAGGATCAAGTATAAGAAATACAAATGGCAGGATAATGGACGCGGTGAGGTTCATGGCGGAGTCATAGCTGCGATGATGGATACGACCATGGGTATCAATGCCATTGCTCTTACGGAGGGCAGCGTTTCCACATCGGATATGAATATCAGCTTCCTGAAACCTTTCAGGGGCAAGTCGTTCATAATTGAGTCAGAGGCGGTACAGGTGGGACGCAGGGTTATCAGACTGCTGTCCAGAGCCTATGATGAGGATAATGGCAAGTGCCTGGCCATAGCGACAGCTAATTTCATGCATGTCAGTTACGGAAATGATGCCGGTAAGCAGCTTGGACTGTAAAAGGAACTGCAGCCGAGACAATAAAAATCAAGGAGAAACAGAATGGAAAAAAAGAAATTTGAAACAAGATGCGTACACGGCGCATACAAGGCGGAAGGTGCCGCTCCGCAGAATCTTCCTATCATACAGAGTACTACTTATAGATATTATACTGCCGGAGATGTAGCGGAACTTTTCGATCTGGACAGTCCCAATCATATGTATACCAGACTGGGCAGTCCTACAGTAGACGCGCTTGAGCAAAAGATGGCTCTGCTTGAGTTCGGCACCGCCGGTATGTCAGCATCATCAGGGCAGGCGGCAAATATGATTACAATTCTCAATATTGCCAAGGCCGGTGACCATATTATATGTGCTACCAACATATACGGAGGAACATACAACCTTTTTCATGTTACGCTGAGAAATCTGGGTATTGAATTCGATTTTATAGATCAGGACATTTCTGTGGAAGAAATAGTCGCATATGCAAAACCCAACACTAAAGCATTGTTCGGCGAAACTCTCGGTAATCCTGCACTCTCCGTGCTTGATATAGAAAAATTCGCCAAAGCAGCAGAGTTAATGAATGTGCCGCTTATAATAGACAATACGCTGGCTACACCGGCACTTTGCAGACCTATTGAATACGGAGCAAACATAGTAACTCATTCCACCACCAAGTTTGCGGACGGACACGGCACCAGTGTGGGCGGATGCGTAGTCGAGGCAGGCAACTTCGACTGGACTGTGAAAAATCCTGACGGAACCAGCAAGTTTCCAAGCATGGCTGAACCGGACGAGAGCTACCATGGCTTGAACTTCTACGAGAAGTTTGGAAATGTGGCCTTCTGTCTCAGACTCAAAGCTGTTCTCGTGAGAGATATGGGCTGTACCATGTCGCCCATGAATGCATATCTGACTCATCAGGGTCTGCAGACTCTGGATGTCAGGATGGAGCGTCACTGTAAGAATGCTCAGGCGGTTGCAGAGTTTCTGGAAAAACATCCGAAGGTTGACTGGATTGTGTATCCGGGGCTTAAGGGGGATAAATACTATGACCTGGCAAAAAAATATATGCCGAAAGGTGCCAGCGGTGTAATGAGCTTCGGGGTCAAAGGCGGCAGGAAAGCCGGTGAGAAATTCCTCGAAAATCTTCAACTGGCAAGCATTGTTGTACATGTGGGTGATATTCATACCAGCGTACTTCATCCGGCAAGCACAACACACAGACAGCTGTCTGAAGAAGCACAGCTGGCTGCGGGAATTGACCCTTCACTGATCAGGCTTTCAGTAGGGCTTGAACATATTGATGATATTATTGAGGATCTGGATCAGGCTCTCAATAGAGTATAAATAGAGTATAACAGGAGATAATAATGCCTTTAATAATACCAAACAAGCTGCCGGCGTCAGATACGCTGAAGCAGGAGAATATCTTTATAATGAACGAGGCTCGTGCATCGACACAGGACATCAGACCTCTGAAAGTAGTTATTGTGAACCTGATGCCGACAAAGATCGATACGGAGACACAGCTGGCACGGGTTCTGGCTAACAGTCCGCTCCAGGTTGAGATGACTTTGATTGCAATGGACAGCCATGAGGCCACCCATGTCAGCAGAGAACATATGAGCGCATTTTATAAAACCATTGATGAAATCAATGAGGAATATTTTGATGGAATGATTCTGACCGGTGCGCCGGTGGAACAGATGGACTATGAAGAAGTGGATTACTGGGATGAGCTGTGTGAGATTTTTGAATGGGCCAAGACACATGTATACAGCAATATGTTCATTTGCTGGGGAGCACAGGCGGCCCTGTATTACTACTACGGGATTCCTAAGCACCTTATGGAGAAGAAGGTGTTCGGGGTGTTTGAACACCGGGTTACCCGGTTACACAGTCCGCTGGTAAGGGGATTTGATGAGTTGTTTTATGCACCTCATTCCAGACATACGGAGATTCTGAGAAAGGACATAGAGGCTAACAGAGAATTAAGGATTCTGGCAGATTCACCTGAGGTGGGGCCTCATATCATCGCTACGGATAATGGCAGACAGATATTCATTCTGGGACATCAGGAGTATGACAAGGCAACCCTGTCCCACGAGTATTTTCGTGATGTGAACAAGGGCCTGGACATTCAGGTACCTGCCAACTATTTCAGAAATGATGACCCGGAGAATGAGATAATGTTTCGCTGGAGAGGTCATGCATCTCTGCTCTTTTCCAATTGGCTGAATTACTATCTTTATCAGGCCACACCTTATAACCTGGATGACCTGCGGGACGGCAAGGAAGATACGTGGAGAGAAGCCTTCGAAGAATAGAGAAAGCCTTGAAAAGCATGTGGATTTGCGATACTATGATAGGTATAAAGCGAGACAGGAGGTGAATCCCTATGGCTATTGAGAAGAAGAGAAGAGACAGGAATGCGGAAAGGGCTGTCAAGGCAAGATTGCAAAAAACTCATATCAGAGATTTTAAAATTGCAGGCTCCGCGGTAGATGACAGTACGAAAACAATAGAAGTTTACATGTTACGAATTGTTGGGAATAACAACTATCTCTTCAAGGTAAATGCAGTATTAAACGGCAAGGGAGGCTATAATCTGTCAGGACTTTTTCCGCTGACCGATAGTAAGGATTATGGAGAATATTGTGTTTACAACCCACAGCCGGCTACACCGGAAGTTCTTAAACCTACGGAAAAAGAAAAAAGGAAATTTAAAGGTTATAAATAAGATTATTTAGCAGACTGGCAGGATTTTTCTGTCAGTTTTTGTAAGGGAAAACAGTATGGACAGTATGCAGATTCTGGGAGTAATCGCACTTGTTGCAGCAATAGTTTTTATGGGCAGCGGTCTTATTCTTTTGAAAGTTTACAGAAAGAAGCTGGCGGAATTCAATAGAGAGCAATCGGAGAGTAAAATAGTCGGAGGGGAGGAGGAGAAGTAATGGAAAGTCCGATTACAATAGGAGCTGTTGCACTGGTATTATTGGTAGGAATGATAGCAGTGTATATTCATGATCGAAAAGAGGACAGGGAGAACAACAAAGGGAAAAGAAGATAGCGAGGTACATAGATATGGATAGAAAGTCAAAGGTTGACAGTGCTCTGCTGAAGAATCTGTCTAAACAATTTCCCAATGTAAAAGCAGCAACCGAAGAAATAGTTAACCTGAGTGCTATTCTGGCACTGCCTAAAGGGACTGAATATTTTTTCAGTGATCTTCACGGGGAGCACGAGGCTTTTGTTCACATGCTTAAGAGTGCATCGGGAGTAATTAAGGATAAGATAGACGATATCTTCGGACCGGATCTGACATCCGATGAAAGAGAAGCCCTTGCTGCTCTCGTTTACAACGCAGCAGCCGAGATTAAACGCAGGAAAGTTTCCGAGAGAGACTTTGACAAGTGGTGCAAGGTTGCAATAACACAGCTTACCCTGGTTCTTAAATCCGTAACTAACAAGTATACACAGTCCAAGGTGAGGAAAAGGCTGCCGAAGCAGTATGCATATATTATGGATGAACTTCTGCATGCTGACTCCAAGTTCAACATGGGAGAATACTATACCAGGATTGTGGAAACCCTGGTAGAGTTCGGCGAAGCGGAAGAGTTCATTATAGAAATGACGGATACCATAAGCAGGATGGCCGTTGATAAGCTGCATGTCATAGGAGATATATGGGACAGAGGTGCACAGCCGGACAAGATAATGGACTATCTTATGAGTTTTCACGATGTGGACTTCCAGTGGGGAAACCATGATATTCTCTGGATGGGCGCCGCAACAGGAAACTGGGCATGTATCACCAATCTGCTGAGAATTAACATAAACTACAACAACTTTGATATGATGGAAGTCGGCTATGGATTTAATCTGAGACCTCTGGCAATTATGGCTACCGAAATTTATGCCGATGATCCCTGTGAAGCCTTTCGCCCTAAGACCATCGAAGCAAATAAATTCGATCCTGTTGATGAGGATCTGGCCGCAAAGATGAACAAGGCTATATCCATATGCCAGTTCAAGGTGGAAGGACAGCTGATTAAGGCTAAGCCTGAATACGGTCTGGAACATAGACTTTTGCTCGATAAAATAGACTATGAAAAGGGAACCATTAAGCTGCCTATGGGCGAATTTCCGCTGCGCGATACGAACTTTCCTACGATTGATCCGGAGGATCCTTACAGGCTTTCTCCTGAAGAAGAAGCGATGCTGTATGCCATTGAGCCGAGCTTCACGCATAATGATAAACTGCAGGCGCACATCAGATTTATGTTTACTCGAGGAGCTCTTTACACTACGGTAAACGGCAATCTGCTGTTTCATGGCTGTATACCGATGAATGAGGACGGAACTTTTAAGGAATGTTCCATAGGCGGAATGAAGCTCAGCGGCAAGGCTTATATGGATTTTCTGGATGAGCAGGTTCGTGAGGTATATTTTAATCCTAAGCCTTACGAAGAAACCGGCAGGAACGGGGATCTCATGTGGTATCTCTGGCTGGGCCCCAACAGCCCGCTTTTCGGAAAGGATCAGATGACAACCTTCGAGAGGTGCTTTATAGCCGATAAAGAAACCCATAAGGAAAATACTGTACCGTACTATAAGCTCATTGAGGACAGGAAGATCTGTGAAGACATAATTAGAGAATTCGGGCTGGATCCGGAAAACGGAATAATTCTTAACGGGCATGTGCCTGTTAAAATAAAGGACGGTGAGAGTCCTGTCAGAGGTGGCGGCAAGCTGTTTATAATTGACGGCGGCATGTCAAAGGCATATCAGAAGACAACGGGAATTGCCGGTTATACTTTTATAATCAATTCCAGATATATGGCTCTGGCGGAACACAAACCTTACAGTCCGATGAAGGAGGACGGAACTCAGGTCTTTCATTCGCCGGTAATAACCGTGGTGAACAATATGCCGAAGAGAATGCTGGTAGCGGATACTGATCTGGGTAAAGAGCTGGCGCGGGAAAGGGCTGAGCTGGGAGAGCTGGTAAAAGCATACAAGAGCGGTGAAATAAAAGAAAAGTAGTGTCTCATATACAAGAAAGAAACAAATACCCTCTTGAAAGGAGAGGGTATTTGTGCTTTAATAAAGAGTGTATGATTTGTTATAAAAATAACAAAATGTTATGATTAAGGAGGCAATATAATGAACTTTTCACTGACGAAGGAACAAGAATTCGTAAGAAAAATGGTAAGTGATTTTGCCGAGACCGAAGTTGAGCCTATTGCTGCAGATATCGACCTGGAACACAAGTTCCCTGTTGAAAATGTAGCGAAGATGGGTCAGTACGGTTTACTCGGCGTTCCATTTCCAACCGAATACGGTGGAGCAGGCGGAGACCATATCTCCTACGCGATTACTGTCGAAGAACTTTCAAGAAAGTGTGCATCGACAGGTGTTATCTGTTCAGCTCACACTTCACTGTGCTGCTGGCCTATCTTTTACTGGGGTACTGAAGACCAGAAGAGAAAGTATCTGCCGGATCTGCTATCAGGAAAGCATCTGGGTGCATTCGGACTTACTGAGCCAAACGCAGGGACAGACGCTTCAGGACAGCAGACAAGAGCAGAGGACTGCGGAGATCACTGGCTTCTCAACGGAGCCAAGGTATTCATTACAAATGGCGGATATGCAGATGTTTTCGTTGTGATGGCCATGACTGACAGATCCAAGGGTAACCATGGCATAAGTTCATTCATTGTGGAAAAGGGTGACGAAGGTTTCTCAATCGGTAAGACTGAAGATAAGATGGGCATCTGTGCATCTTCAACTACGGAACTTATTTTCCAGAACTGCAAGATTCCTAAAGACAGACTTCTTGGTGAAGTCGGAGACGGATTCAAGGTTGCAATGTCAACTCTCGACGGCGGACGTATCGGTATCGCTGCTCAGGCGCTGGGCATCGCTCAGGGTGCTCTTGATGTGACCGTTGAATATATGAAGGCCAGAAAGCAATTCGGAAAGAGCCTGTCAAAGTTCCAGGCGCTGCAGTTCATGGTTGCTGAACTGGCAACACAGATTGAAGCTTCCAGACTTCTTATATACAAGGCTGCTGATATGAAGGATAAAAACCTGCCTTACGGACCTGCCGCTGCAATGGCTAAGTACTTTGCTTCTGAAACGGCAATGCATGTAACTACCAAGTGCGTGCAGCTTCACGGCGGATATGGTTACACTAAGGATTATCCGGTAGAAAGAATGATGAGAGACGCTAAGATCACTGAAATCTACGAAGGTACAACCGAGGTTCAGAAGATCGTTATTGCGGCATCAGTTCTTGGAAAGTAATAGAGAGGGAGGAATTACAAATGGCATTTAATATTATAGTATGTGCAAAGCAGGTTCCCGATACTAATGTTATCAAAATCAACCCTAAGACCGGTACACTGATCAGAGATGGCGTTCCAAGTATCCTGAACAATGACGATGCTAATGCACTGGAACAGGCTTTACAGATTAAAGACAAGTTTGATGATGTGCATGTTACAGTTATCACAATGGGACCTCCTCAGGCCAACGATCTTCTGTTTGAATGTATCGCTAAGGGTGCTGACGAAGGTATTTTAGTATCTGACAGAGCAGTAGGCGGATCAGATACATGGGCTACTTCCAACACACTGGAGGCGGCAGTAAAGAAGTGGGTCAAGGAAAACGGCGATTACGATCTGATCTTTACAGGAAGACAGGCTATCGATGGAGATACTGCACAGGTTGGACCGCAGCTGGCAGAGAAACTGGGACTGCCGCAGGTTTCATATGTTGAAGAATTCGAGATGTCAGATGACATGAAGACAATCACTGTAAAGAGAAAGATGGAAGACGGTTATGAGCTTATTGAAATTAAGACTCCTTGTCTGCTGACCACAATCAAAGAACTTAACACTCCTAGATACATGACAGTTGCAGGAATATATGGCGACAAGGACTTGAAAGTATGGAACGCCAGGGACATTGAAGTTGACCTTACAACCGTAGGCCTTGAAGCTTCTCCAACAAATGTATTCAGATCATTTACTCCTGCTCCTAAGGAGCCGGGCGTATTAATTGAAGGCCATACTGAGAATGAACTGGCTAAGAACTTGCTGATTAAGCTTAAGGGCAAGCATGTAATCTAAGAAGGAGGAGGAATTACAAATGGCTATTAACATTATTAAAGAAAAATGTACCGGTTGCGGACTCTGTTTCAAGAGCTGTCCCAAGGATGCATTTTATTTCGAACCATATGACGGTAATAAGCTTGGCAAGGTAGCTGCTATCAATGCCAGCTGTGACTTCTGTAATCAGTGCCTGACTTCATGTAAGTTCGGAGCGATTGAAGAAAGGAAGATAGAAGTCCAGGTTGATCTGGGTGACTACAAGCATGTCTGGGTCTATGCGGAACAGAGAGCAGGCAAGCTGATGAATGTCGCTCTTGAACTTATCGGCGAAGGCCGCAGACTGGCTAAGGAAATCAGTGAAGATACTGAGGTGTGTGCAGTTCTCATCGGTGCAGATGAGGATATTACACCGCTGATTGACGAATGTTTCACTTATGGTGCAGACAAGGTTTACAAGATTGCAAGCCCTGTACTTAAGAACTATACAACAGATGCATACACATATGCTCTGAAGGAAGCTATCGATGAGTATAAGCCGGAAATTATTCTTTACGGCGCTACTCACATCGGCAGAGACTTTGCTCCAAGAATCGCAGCAAGATGCAATACAGGTCTGACAGCTGACTGTACCAGACTGGATGTGAGAGTATCAAGCTACATCGATTATGCAAAGAAGAACACCACTCTTGATACATCAACACTGGATCCTGACGACCCATCAACAGGCATCAAGCAGACAAGACCTGCATTTGGCGGTAACCTGATGGCTACAATCATCTGTCCGAGAACCAGACCTCAGATGTCAACGGTTCGTCCCGGAGTAATGCAGAAGATGGAGCCTAAGCCCGGATCAACAGGTGAAGTTATTGATGTGAAGACAACAGTAACCGAAGATGACATTAACATCAAAATCAAGGATATTGTCAAGTCCGCTAAGGAAATGGTATCTCTGACTGATGCAGAAATAATCTGTTCAGGCGGAAGAGGCCTTGGCGATGCTTCCGGATTTGAACTCATCAGGCAGTTTGCAGATAAGGTTGGCGGAGTTGTTGGTTCGTCCAGAGCAGCTGTGGATGCAGGCTGGATTGACCACTCGCATCAGGTGGGACAGACAGGAACAACTGTAAAGCCTAACATTTACTTCGCATGCGGTATCTCCGGAGCTATCCAGCACCTGGCAGGAATGCAGACATCAGAGATAATCGTTGCCATCAACAAGGATTGCGATGCTCCTATTTTCGAAATTGCCGACTTCGGTGTTGTAGGTGACCTGTACAAGGTTATCCCTGAAATCATTGCTGAGTGGGACAACGCTGAAGCACTCTATGATGCTTCAACCAAATAAGACTTAAACAATAAAAGCCTATTAAGAAAAGGAAACGGCATGGTCGGACTAATCCGGCTATGCCGTTTTTATAATTCATATAGTCGGTTCAGATAGTCGGCCTGTTTACATAGTCGGACTACAGATAGGGCAGTATCCGCGAGAAAGGTAACCCGACCACATTGTTGAAATCGCCTTCAATATAATCAATGTAGCTGCCGAAAGTTCCCTGTATGGCATATCCGCCGGCTTTGTCATAGGGTTCTTCGGTGTTTATGTAGTCCAGGATTACATTGTCATTGTAGTCTTTGAAATGGACAGTCGTCCTTTCAAAAAAACAATGCTTGAGGGCAGGGGAATTCTTAATTACACAACAGCCGGTAATCACCTGGTGTGAGCGACCACGCAGGTTACTGAGGATGCGGTACGCATCAGTTCTGTCTTTGGGTTTACCTATGATTTCATCCCGGTAAACGACAATGGTATCGGCAGAGACGATGGTGAATGCAGACTCCTCCTCAATCCGGCGGCGAACTGCTTCCCCCTTCTTCAGAGCCAGAAACATGGCTGCCGTTTCAGGCGCCATAGGGAGAGGGATCTCTTCGGAAACAGACGCCGGCATAACGATTGGATCGTAGCCGGCGTTTATAAACATTTCGATTCGCCTGGGAGAGGCGGATGCCAGAATCAGTTTCATAATACAAAGTCTTTCAGGCTTAAGGTGCCAGTGTACTTGGAGCCGTCGTACTTGATGAAGGTGCCGTCGGGATTGTAGTCGGATCGGTAGGCAGATCGGTAATGGACGGCAGCGTTTCTTCAGTTGTCGGCTCAGTGGTCTTTGATTCGGTACTCTTTTTCTTTGACACTTTGGAGTAAGTTCCCAGTGTGTAGTATTCTCCGCCCACCACCTGAATGTTGGCAGGTCTGGCAAAGAAGGAGCCCGTAGGTATACCCTCGCATACGCGCCGCATAATTGTGGACCAGAATCTGGCCGCCTTAGGCGAGCTGTCTGAAAGGTCCATATTGATATCGTTACCCATCCACATTGACATGGTGTACTGAGGGGTGAATCCCGTGAACCAGATATCATACTGGTCGGTGGTTGTACCTGTCTTGCCTCCAACAGGCTGTGTGCCTATTGCTGCATTTTTTCCGCCTCCGGAGGTTACAACGGTTCTCAGTATATCTGTCATAATCCAGGCAACGCCCTGATCAAATACTTTAGTGTCCTTGCTGGAATTTTCCATAAGCACATCTCCGTTTCTGTCGCAGACCCTGGTGTAGAATATCGGTGCCTGGAAGGTTCCGCCGTTAGGGAAGGTTGCAAAGGCAGCCGCCTCCTCAAGAGGAGTCATGCCCCTGGAGAGTCCTCCCAAAGCCAAAGCCGCCGGGTTAGCGTCAATCTCTTCATTGAGAGTGGTAATTCCCATCTTCTTCAATATTTCAATGGAGTACTGAGGTCCCTCATTTCTTTCGATCTGCAGGTAGGTCTTATACGAACATACATTTACCGACTGTTGAATGGCCTCCCGCATTGTCATGTTTCCTTTGTAACCTCTATATACGTTTTTAGGCCATACTTTGCCGTTACCGTCTACAGTTTTTGCATCGTTTATGATACTGCCGGCAGTCATGTATTTACCCCAGTCACTGCCTTCACTGTTATCAAGGGACATACCCCTGTTGGATTCCTCATACTCGAAACTCATCTGCAGGGCAGGCCCGTATATTGCCAGAGGCTTGATAGAAGAACCGGGCTGTCTCGGATGTACAGCTCTGTTGAAAAGCCGCTTGCCTTCAACCTCCCGGCCGCCCATCATGGCCTTGACCTGACCGGTACCGTTTTCAATGATGACGGAGGCGCCCTGAGGCTGACGAACTTTCTGCTTTAGCGAATAGTTGGCGCTGCTTACCTTCAAACCGCCTTCAACTTTTTCAAAGAAATCAGGATAGTCTGAAAAGAACCTGGCAGAAACAGTGCAGTTGCCATTGGCGTCATTTTCCTTATATCCCTGAGGAATTGAAAGAGCACCGCTCTCTATAAGGTAGAAAATCCCGCTTTCAACAGTATACATTGCCTTGAATTCGATGCTGACATCAGGAGCACCGTTAACTTCAGTTTCATAAAGGTTTAAGCGGTTGCCTTTATATATGGTAATACTTCCATCGCCGTTTTTTTTGTACTCTCCTTCTTTAAGAAAGAAAGAATCATCTCCGTTCAGCATGTTTGACTTGGAATAGGCCAGGAGTTTACCTTTGTCGCTGACGATATCTCCATCAGCATTTTTTCTTGCATAGGCGACATTTGAGAAGTTTGCAGGATTTGCAAATTCTTCCTCCATAATGCCCTGCATCCTTGAATCCATGGTTGTGTAGATTTTCAATCCGCCGGTGTAGATCAGACTTCTCACATCGGCTTCGGTCAGACTCAGCTCTTCGGTCATATCCTCAATAAGGGTATCCAGAGCGTAGTCTGTAAAGTATGATGATGCACTGGCATCGGCCATGGCTCCGATGGAGATGAGTTTCTCCATATTGGCGGACTTGGATTTATCCCGCTCAGCCGCATCTATATAGCCCATTTCAAACATGTTGTTCAGAACCATATTGCGTCTGTCTTCGGAAAGTGCACCGTTATAGCGATAGGTTACTGAATTTGTTTTTTTGATAACCGGAAGGTCGGTTCTCGTATTGTAATAATCTGCGTAAACAATGGCATAGCTGTCAGGGGACTGAGGGAGTGCAGCAAGAGCAGCACACTCTGTCAAGGTCATATCTTTGGCATTTTTGTTGAAGTAGGAGTCGGCTGCAGTTTCAATTCCATATGAATTGAAGCCCAGATAAATCGTATTCAGGTAAGCCTCCATAATTTCTTCCTTGGTCAGTTCCTTTTCCAGTGCAATGGTGCAGTACATTTCTGTAATTTTTCGGGAAACGGAACGCTGGCTCTTTATTTCCGACAGATAGACATTTCGTGCCAGCTGCTGTGTAACGGTACTGGTGCCGCGGATCTGTCCGCCGCCAAAAATGCTGTCTTTTACAGCGCCAATCATACGGATGAAGTTGAACCCGTTGTGTGTCCAGAATTTCTGATCTTCAATTGCAACTATGGCGTCGATCATATCCTGAGGAACATCTTTGTATTTGATAATAGATCTGTTGCCTCCGTCCAGATAGAGGCTCTCGATTTTATTTCCGTCAGTGTCATACATTATAGAGCTCTGACTTATTGCATCATAAATCTCGTCGCCGTTGATCATAGGAGCTTTTAAGAATGTAAAACCTACATATACTCCTATTCCCATTACAAGAACCATGCATGCCAGAACAGCAAGCTTTAAGATGCCCTTGAAACCTTCATCGGCAATTCTTTTTTCATTGCCGGTTCCTACATACTTCTGAGCCCTGGCAATCCCTCTTTCAGCCATAGCGATATACTGATCGCCCCTGCCTGTCTGTTTTCGGCCGGCTCCGGCCGACTTGCTTCGGCTGTTCCCGGCTGACCTGCTTCGGCTTCTTCCTGCTGAAGAAGTCCCGTAGTAGGAAGCTCCGGCAGAAGCCTTTCCTGTATGGGTGTTCTGACTTTTTCGCGAGAATCCTCCACGTGCCTGCTTGACTTCCTTTTTTCCGGCGGAACGCTTTGCCTCGGCGGGCTGCTTATTCTTGCGATAATTGCTGCCGGAACCGTAAAAAAAATCATCAGAATCCACGGTATTCTCGCCGGTGGAGCCATTATCATCCGCTTTGTCGAACAGTGCGAAAAAATCATCATCGCTGTGATACTTTTTAGACAATATTTCAACCTCCGAATAAATATATAAACAAAAATAATTCCAATAAAAATCCATTTGCATTATACCATATATAGTTTGCAATTGGGTATTTCGTTTTATTAATATAGTGGCGGCAATTGCCAATTGTGATTCTATTTCGATATAGTATAATAATAGATATGAAAGAGAGTAGAAACATGCGCAGTGCGCGAAGAAGAAAAAAGAAAAAGAACAGACAGACTATTGCGGTGCTGCTTCTGGCTTTGGCCATTGTTCTGGCCTTTGGTCTGCTGATAATGACGAAATGCTCTGAAGGAGGGAGTAAAAGAACAGACGGAACCAATGGAACACAGAAAACCGGCACGGAGCAGGAAGCTACGGAATATGTTCCGGATGCTGATTCGGAATATCTGATACTGGTGAACAAGCACAACAAGATTGATGAGAATTACAAACCGGACGATCTGGTTTTGCCTGATTCCAGAGCAAGTGACCGGCCGGACGGCAACCAGTATATGAGAAAGGCGGCTGCGGAGGCTTTTAACAGGATTGCTGCGGACGCTAAGAAGGAAGGCCACACCATTGTGATAACAACGGCATTCAGACCGGGGTCTTTCCAAAAACAGCTTTATGACAACTACGTCCGTAAGGACGGCAGAGAAAAAGCTGATACATACTCGGCCAGACCGGGATACAGTGAGCACCAGACAGGATTGGCAGCGGATATATCTTCACCGGGTGTGGAATATAAGCTAACCGTAGATTTCGGAGATACGGCAGAAGGAATATGGGTAGCAGAAAATTGCCATAAATACGGTTTCATAATAAGATATCCGAAAGGCAAGGAAAAAATAACAGGATATGGATATGAACCATGGCACTTGAGATATGTGGGCATCGAAGACGCAGAAAGAATATACGATAAGGGAGTTACACTTGAGGAATATCTGGGGCAGGAGGCGGCTCCGGACTACATGTAGAGGAGAATATAGAGAATGACAATCGATTTCAGAAACAGTCCTGTAATACTGGATGGAGCCACAGGAACATTGTTCCAGCAGAACGGAATGAAAGCGGGAGAGGATTCTACATCTTTTGCCCTTGACAATCCCCACATTGTCAAGGATATCCAAAGACAGTATATAGAGGCGGGATCAGACTGCATATATTCGCCGACATTCAATCTGAACAGAGCCAAGGTCGCGGCAATGGGAATGGCGACAGACGAAATAATCGGAAAGCTGATGGCTCCGGCAATGGAGCTGAAGGGGGAATATGCCGCCAAGGGGCGGAAGGTGTATGTTTCACTTGATATAGGTCCTCAGGGAGAGATGCTGGAGCCTGTGGGTAAACTGACCTTTGAAGATGCATACGAATTCTATGCGGAAGAGGTCAGAGCAGGAGTTGCTCACGGAGCCGATCTGATTACAATAGAAACAATGACCGACATCTATGAGGTAAAGGCGGCAGTTCTGGCAGCAAAGGAGAACTCGGACCTGCCGGTGATGGTTACCATGTCCTTCGAAGAAGATGGAAGGACATTTACCGGTACCGGTCTTCACACCATGGCACTGGTGCTGGAAGGTCTCGGGGTTGATGCCATGGGAATTAACTGCTCCCTGGGACCCGTACAGATTCTTCCGATTATCAGAGAACTGATGACATACACCGATTTGCCGGTTGTGGCCAAGCCCAATGCAGGTCTGCCGGATCCGGCTACGGGTCAATACGATATTACGGCAGCGGAATTCATTGAAGTGATGAAAACCTTCATGGATGAAGGTGTATCTGTGGTAGGCGGGTGCTGCGGAACAACACCGGAACACATTCGCGGTCTTGCTGAATATGGCAGAAGATTAAGAGGAAGAAGCAGAATCGCAGCAAAAGAGCCAGGAACCCTGTGCCTCACAAGCGGGCGAAGGGTGGTAAAGGTTGATCATGTTACTGTTGTAGGTGAAAGGCTGAATCCCACCGGCAAGAAAAAATTAAAAGAAGCTCTGCTGGCGGGGGATTATGATTACCTTATGAGGCAGGCCATCAGCCAGATTGATGCAGGGGCGGAAATTCTGGATGTAAATGTGGGTGTTCCCGGAATAGATGAGCCGGCGGTAATGCGTGAGGTTGTCAAGAAGCTCCAATCTGTAACTGACTTGCCTCTCCAGATAGATTCCTCCAATCACAAGGCTATAGAAGCAGCACTGAGAGTGTATAACGGCAAGGCCATAGTGAATTCCGTAAACGGCGAAGAGGCAGTTATGGATAAGGTTTTGCCCATAGTAAAGAAGTACGGGGCAGCTGTAATCGGGCTGACTCTTGACGATACCGGAATTCCGGAGACATGTGAGCAGCGATTTGCAATTGCCGGGAGAATACTGGAAAAGGCCATTTCCTACGGAATACCGAAGAAGGATGTAATAATTGATTGTCTGACGCTGACCGCATCGGCGCAGCAGAAAGAGGTTGATGAAACCTTGAAGACTCTTCGCCGCGTAAAGGAAGAGCTGGGACTCAAGACGGCGCTTGGGGTATCAAATGTGAGCTTCGGTCTGCCTTTAAGAGATGTGGTGAACAGAACCTTTCTGACTATGGCTCTGGAAAACGGTCTGGATCTGCCTATAATAAATCCTAATGATGAGGATATGATGGCTTCTATTTTTGCCTTTAATGTTCTCAAAAATAGAGATGCGGGTGCAAAAGCATACATAGACAGATATGCTGAAGCTGAAGCTGCCCGCAAGACGGCTGCAGGTGCAAAGCCTTCGAATTTCGTTAAGACAAAGGCGACAGCAGCTCCAAAGGGGGAGAGTGAAATTGCCTATGCGGTAGACAGGGGGCTGGAAGCTGAGACGGCAAAGGCTGTTGATAAACTGCTGGATTCTATGGGTGATGCCATGTCGATAGTAAATGAAGAGCTTATTCCGGCTCTGGACAGAGTGGGCAAGGGTTTCGAGAAAGGAGAAATATTCCTGCCTTCGATGATCAAATCTGCAGAAGCAGCTCAGGCCGGCTTTGATGTCATAAGGAAAAGAATGACGGCGGAAGGAAAAAAGAGTGAGAACAAAGGTGATGTAATAATAGCGACCGTCAGAGGGGATATCCATGACATAGGCAAAAATATAGTTAAAGTTATTATGGAAAATTACGGTTTTAACATGATTGATCTGGGGAGAGATGTTCCTGTAGAGACTGTGGTTGAGGCAGCGAAAGAAAACAATATCAGACTGGTGGGGCTTTCTGCTCTTATGACCACCACATTGGTCAGCATGGCGGATACAATCAAAGCACTTCGCACGGAAATTCCCCATTGCAAAATCATGGTGGGAGGAGCAGTTCTTACAGCTGATTATGCCGCTGAAATAGGAGCGGACTACTACTGTGAAGATGCAATGAAGTCTGTTGAGGCCGCACGGGAGGTATTCGGATGAATGGATTCAGACAATGGATGGCTGATATCATGAGGGGAAGATATGGTATGGACGACCTGAACAGGTTTCTATTATATCTATCACTGATACTTATTGTTATTAATATTTTTCTATCATGGAGACTGCTCCATTTACTGATCGTTATACTGCTGATCATTCTCTATGCGAGAATGTTCTCAAGGAGCATATATAACAGACAGAAGGAAAATATGAAATATCTGCAGATAAGAGCCGGGTTTACAGGGAAAGGTTCGGCTAAAGGCAGGAAAGCAAAGACTGAAAATGAGTTCAAGACCGGAAAAAACAGAGACAGCAGACGAGTGCTTATATGCCCTTACTGCAAGGAGAAACTTCGTGTTCCGGTAGGAGCGGGAAATATCAAAATCAAATGTCCGCATTGCGGCAATGAATTTGAAGAAGTTGTATAAGGTTAATAAATCAGACGAAAGGAAAAATAAGTATGTTCAGCTCTGTTAAAGAAATACAGGAATTTATTAAGGCCAACAGAATAGCTATGGTGGACTTTAAGATGGTTGACCTGGATGGCAGATGGAGACATCTGTCCATACCGGCGGAAAGGTTTACCGAAAAAACAATGACCGAAGGAATAGGGTTCGATGGATCCAATTACGGCTATGCACCTATTGAGAAATCCGATATGATTTTTATACCTAATCTGGGGACGGCTATTTTTGATAAATTTGTGGAAATTCCCACGCTGACCATGATGGGCGATGTTTATGTGATAGGAGATCCGGAAAACAAGCCTTTTAATCAGTATCCGAGGAATGTATCTCTGGCGGCAGAGCAGTACATGAGAGATGAAGGAATCGCTGACCGGATGATAATAGGCCCCGAATTCGAATTCTATCTCTTTGACAGGGTTGCCTATCAGGTCAGGGAGGACTGCGTTTTTTGCGAGGTTGACACACAGCAGGCTCAGTGGAACTCCGCACTGGAGGACGATATAAAGAACAAAGGCTATCAGGTGGGCCGGAGGAGAGGTTATCATGCGGACATACCGCAGGATATAACTTATAATTCCAGAGCTAAAATGTGCATGACACTGGAAGACTGGGGTGTTAAGGTTAAATACCATCACCATGAGGTCGGCGGACCGGGTCAGGTGGAAATTGAGGTGGAGCTGGGCGAGATGACGGAAATGGCTGACAAGACTATGGTGGCCAAGTACATAATAAAAAATACTGCGGTGGAGGAAAACCGGACGGCGACTTTCCTGCCTAAACCTATTTATGATGAAGCGGGAAGCGGACTGCATGTTCACATGCACCTTTTCAAAGATGGAAAGCCTCTGTTTTATGATGAGAAGGGATATTCGGGACTGTCTCAACTGGCACTGCATTTTATGGGAGGACTGCTGGAACACGCACGCAGCCTTTGTGCATTTACGAATCCTTCAACAAATTCATACAAGAGGCTGGTACCCGGCTTTGAGGCTCCTGTAACCATAGGGTTTGCAACCGCCAACAGAAGCTCGGTTATCAGAATTCCGGCCTATGCCAAGACACCTGAAACCAAGAGGTTTGAGCTGAGGAATCCAGACGGAACATGCAATCCTTACTATGCCTATGCTGCTATTCTCATGGCGGGAATAGATGGTGTAAAGAGAAAGATAGATCCTATGAAAGGCGGATGGGGACCCTATGACTTTAACCTGTATGATTTGAGCAAGGAACAGAAAAAGACCATCAAATCACTTCCGAGAAATCTTATGGATGCGCTGGATGCCCTTGAAACCGACCACGAATACCTGACTGCCGGAGGAGTTTTCCCTGAGGAACTGATAAAACTGTGGATTGAAAAAAAGAAGAGCGATTTTCATAAGGTAAACTCAATTCCGCATCCGGCAGAATTTTCCCTTTATTACGACCTTTAAGTGCGGGAAGCTGTTCCAACTGCAACTGTTATGGGTAGGAAATTAAACATAGGATATGGATGCATCTTTGGCACTTACTGGATGATATATGCTGTTGTGAGCAGTTTTTCGTCCGTTTTTCTTCTTGCCAAAGGATATACAAATTCAGAAATAGGGATAACGCTTGCCGTTGCCAATGTACTGGCTGTAATAATGCAGCCGCTGGCGGCGGATCTGGCCGACAGATCCGGTCGAGTCGGGGTAATCGGACTGACGGAAATCATGACCGTGATGATAATGGTGTTCATAGCCGGAATGTTTATATTCAGCGGTGGCACACCGGCACTTTGTGTCGTTTTCGTACTTATGATAGCCTGGCATACGGTAATACAGCCGCTACTGAATGCCATGACTTTCAGACTGGCGGAAACGGGGTATTCTATAAATTTCGGTGCGGCAAGATCCGTTGGATCTCTGGCATACGCTGTTCTGGCTGCCATTCTCGGAACAATGGTTGAAAAGTTCGGAATCAGTGTTTTGCCTGTTACAGGCGAAATTACATGTGGACTGCTGCTTGTAAGCCTCGTATTCGTCGGACTTAATTTTAACAAGGCAGTAAGTCAGAAGGCTCACGGGGATTGTTACACCGGACCGCAAAAGGAAGATGCCGGACACGGCGATGAAATAACGCTCTTCCAATTTGTGAAGAGAAACAAGATGTTCTTGCTTGTCAATGTGGGAGTTGCGGGGCTGTTCTTCAGCAATGCGGTGCTGAATAATTTCATGGCTCAGATTGTTGCCGGAGTTGGAGGAAGTACCGATGATATGGGTAGAATACTATCTGTAATGGCGGCACTTGAGATACCCACAATGGTATTTTTTAACCGGATAAAAAGGAGGTTTTCCTGCAGGCTGCTTCTCAAGGCGGCAGCTGTGGGATTTACGGTAAAAATTGCAATTTGCTGGCTTGCTGAATCGGTCCTGATGCTTTATATCGGACAGGTCTTTCAGTTAATATCCTTCGCATTATGGCTCCCCGGAATTGTTTACTTCACCGATGAAATAATGAGCAGGGGAGAGGCAGTCAAAGGGCAGGCGCTGTTCACCACAATGGTTACGGTTACCACTATATTCTCAAGTTTTCTGGGCGGATGGATTCTTGACATGGCGGGACCGAAGATGCTGACTTTTATCGCGACCCTGGCTACCGCCGCGGGAGCGATTCTGATATTAGCGGTTATTGATAAGGTTAAACAGGAGGTTAATAGTGATGTATGAAGAACTGACAAAAATAATTGAGAAAAGCGATAATATAGTTTTCTTTGGAGGTGCGGGTGTATCGACGGAAAGCGATATTCCGGATTTCAGATCCGAGAGCGGACTGTATAATGCAAAGCAGCAGTACGGCATGTCACCGGAGAGAATGCTGTCACACAGCTTCTTCATGGGTGATACAAAGACCTTTTTTGACTATTATAAAAACAACCTGATATACAGCTCTGCAGAGCCTAACCGGGCACACAAAGCCCTGGCAAAGCTGGAAAGCATGGGGAAGCTCAAGGCTGTTGTAACACAGAATATCGATGGTTTACACCAGAAGGCAGGAAGCAAGGCTGTGTATGAACTCCACGGGTCTGTACTTCGAAACAACTGTATGGATTGCGGCAAGTTTTTTTATCTGGATTATATTATGGATGAAGAAAACTGCCGTGACATGGTACCTCACTGCGACAAGTGCGGCGGCATAATTAAACCGGATGTGGTTCTGTATGAAGAGGCTCTCGATGAAGATCAGATAAACGGTGCGGTAAATGCAATCCGCAATGCCGATGTACTTATTATCGGCGGAACTTCACTGGCGGTATACCCTGCGGCAGGATTCATTAATTATTTCAACGGCAGTAAGCTGGTGCTCATAAACAAGACTGAGACAGGCTTCGACGGAAGAGCTGATCTGGTGATACACGATTCCATCGGAGAGGTTCTGGGCGAAGCTGTTAAAGACCTATAAAAGATGAAAACCGGAGAAAAAATGATTAAATGTACGGGCATCTGTGCCGCTTGCGGTAAATGCAGAAATTCTGCAATGATGAGCGGAGCAAATGATAGAAAGACGAGGATGCTGAATTATCCCGAAGGTTTTTCCGCCGACCCCGGCGGAAAAGGTCTTGGTGTTGCCTTTGACATAGGAACGACCACAGTAGTGGGGATGCTGTGGGATATGGAGAAGGGTGAGCAGATTGCGACGGCTGCAAAGACGAATCCACAAAACCAGTTCGGAATGGATGTAATCTCGAGAATCACCTACAGCGGGAGAAAAGGAGAAAATCTGGAAGAGCTTCATGAGAAGATTGTAACCTGCCTCAATGAGATTATAAGGGAACTATGTGAAAAGGCCGGAAAGTATACAACCGCTGATGTGGTGAAGGCGGCAATATGCGGCAATACAACTATGTCGCATATTGCTGCCGGATATTCGCCTGTGAGCCTGGCGCTGGCACCGTTTACGCCTGCTTATGAAGGTATGCTGGAGATGACGGCTGCTGAAGCAGGACTTAAAATCGGAAAGGGAGGAGACGCGAAAGTAATTGTTATTCCCAATATTGCGGGTCATGTCGGCGGAGATATTACTGCGGGTATTATTGCGTCTGAGATTCTTTCAATGGACGGGCTGACGGTTTTTATAGATGTCGGTACAAACGGTGAAATTGTGCTGACTGAAGGAGAGCGCAGTCTGACCTGCTCAACGGCGGCAGGACCTGCCTTTGAAGGTGCGGCCGTCCGCTGCGGTATGCGTGCTGCAACAGGTGCGGTGGAGAAAGTTAAGATCACTGATGGTGATGTGCTTTTCAGAACCATCGGGGATGTTGCTGCTCAGGGCATTTGCGGTTCGGGATTAATTGATGCCATTGCTGAAATGCTGGATGCCGGACTGATTGACAACACCGGCAGGCTGGCGGCGGCGGAAGAATGCGGGAAGAGAGGTTTTGACAGCAAGCTCAGCGAAAGGCTTAAAGAGGCAGGCGGAGAGAGAGTATTTGTCCTGGTACAGGGCGACGGAGATTTGACCGGCAGCACACCGGAAATTGTAATTACGCAAAAGGATATACGTGAGGTTCAGCTTGCCAAGGGCGCCGTCAGTGCAGGGATTCAGCTGCTGCTTAAGAGTATGGGCAGAAGTTCTGAAGATATCGACCATGTGGTTGTTGCCGGCGCATTCGGTAACTACATAGATAAGTACAGTGCGGTGAGAATCGGTCTGCTGCCGAAAATTTCTCCGGACAAAATTGTTTCTGCCGGCAACACGGCGGGAGCGGGAATATCCATGGTGCTGGTTAACCGTGAATCAGAAGATCTGGCGCGTAAGATACCGGATATGGTGGAGCATGTGGAGCTGGCGGAGAACCCTGACTTTCAGACTGTGTATCTCAATGAGATGGGATTCAATGATAGATAGCAGTTTTAGTAAGACGAAAAAAAAGAATAAACAAATAGTGATTGTTGGAGGCAGACTGCAGGGCAGTGAAGCGGCCTATCTGGGGCGGGAAGCCGGTATGGAAATAATACTCATTGACTCTGATTCCCTGGCGCCGGCACAGAAGCTCTGCAGCCGATTCATTTGCGGAGATGTGCTTGGAGACAATACGGAAGTGCAGGCGGTTCTTGAAAGGGCAGACATGATTCTGCCCACACTGGAGAATTATGATGTGCTGTGCGGGCTGGTAAGACTTTGCGAGAAGCGCGGATACAGACTGGCATTTGATCTGGATGCCTATGGAGTCACCTCCTCCAAGACAGCATCTAATAAGCTGTTTGAATCTATAAATCTGCCGTTTCCCAAGTATTGGCCCAACGGCAGTCTGCCATATATAGCCAAGCCGGATTCCAACAGCGGCAGTCATGGCGTAAAGCTGTTCGGAGCAGGACTTGAGGAATTTGTCAAAAGCAGCGATGCAGATAATTATATTGTACAGGAATTCATAAACGGACCATCATATTCTGTCGAAATAATCGGAGAGCCGGGGAACTATCGCGTCTACGAGCCGACTCAGATTTTTGTGGATGCCGGTTATGACTGCAATATTGCTGCAGTAAACCGTGTGCTGGCTGAAGAAAAGAAGGCTGTGCTCGGCAGCTGGGCTGTTAAGATTGCCGGCCGGCTGAAGCTCAAAGGTATTATGGACATGGAGGTTATCGACACGGGTGTTGATTTTGATGGAAAGCAGCACTCGGACAGGGGCATTAAAATTCTTGAGATCGATGCCAGGCTGCCGAGTCAGACGGCGGTGGCTGTATATCATGCCACCGGTATGAACTATATTAAAGAGCTGTACGCACTGTTTGTCGATGGGGATTTTACCGATCCTCAGGTGGATAGAGGTCTTTGTGCCACATACAGACAGTATCTGGTACGACAAGGCGAAGATCCTGCAGTCCGGTGTCTGGGCGAGCACATTCTGGTTGAGGGCGGACTGCTGGAATCTGACGGTGAACTTTCTTTCACTGAGACGGGAAAAAATCGTGGATCCCGTGCAGTGACCGACCGTATCTGGAGTAAAGAAAACGGTGCAGGAGAGTGGCGGGGATTTTTCGTGAACTGGGCCGGGGATATGAAGATGCTGGATGAAGAGGTGAAAAAATGGAGTCATATTCTGTAACACAGAAACAGAGATTAGTTGAACTTAATGCCGGCAAGAATATAACTGAGGCGGAATTTGATACTGTTGATGAGAGAAATGCAGCTTTCAGGGATGCGGAACGGATTCTTGTTAAGGAGAACAGGATGAAGCTGCAGGAACTCATGGAGAAGGAACATATTCCTTTGGTTTTGCGCGTGGAGGATATGCTTGAAAAGTGGCTGACGGAAGAGGAGGGCTATACTCGTGTTGTTACTCCCACTATTCTAAGGGCTGACAAGATAAGAAATATGAACATACACGATGATGCGGCTCTGCGTGATCAGATTTTCTGGCTGGGTGCGGACAAATGTCTGAGGCCTATGCTGGCTCCGAATCTTTATGAAGTCATGAGAGATATAAGAAAAATAACTCATGAACCGGTGAAAATATTTGAGGCAGGATCCTGCTTCAGAAAAGAGAGCCGGGGAGCACATCACATGGACGAGTTTACAATGCTGAATCTGGTGGAGCTGGCAAGCGTAAAGGATGGGGAGCAAAATGCACGCCTGGAGCAGCTGGCACAGGGAATCATGAGTGCCGTGGGTATTGACCGCTATCAGCTGGAGCATAATGAGTCAGGAGTGTACATAGAGACTCTGGATATAATTGCTGACGGTGTGGAAATCGCATCAGGTTCCTTCGGGCCGCATCCTCTTGATGCCAACTGGGGGGTATTCGAAACCTGGGTCGGATTCGGAATAGGGCTGGAGCGTCTTGCTATGATTAAGGGTGAATACCGGACTATAAAGAGAGCAGGCAAGTCCACAGCATATGTTAACGGAATACCGCTGAAACTATAAAAACAGGAAAATGGACAAAAAAAACACTGAGCTTCAATTTGATATTATGGAGTGCTGTGAGAGGGCAACTCAACGTTTTATTGAGGATACGGGTGTCGGTAAAGAGGGCGATAAATTTCAACGAATGCGCAAGGAGGCCTTTGAAATCCGTCAGCTTATTGAGCCGCGAATAGATGTAAAAGGATTATATCGATTTGATGATGTTTTTGCACTGGAAGGGCAGGTTCTGAAAGTGTACGGAATGACCGGCGAAGAGATTGCAATTACATGTACGGCATTTGAACAGATTGACCCCGCCACGATAGAAGGTGTTTATTTTTACGCTGTAACTGCAGGAGATTATTATCTGGAGGATATGCCTGTTCTCAAGCAGCTATATGCGGATATATGGGGCACGGCCTTTACTGATGCTATACGCGAAATCCTCGTGGAGCAATTAGAGGAGAAACATCCGGTAAGCGACAGCTTCGGTCCCGGCTTTTACGGCATGGATGTAAGAGAGATGCAGAAAATGCCGGAACTTGTGGATTTCTTATCACTGGGCATGGAGGTTCGGGAGAGCAGTATCATTCTGCCGCTGAAATCCTGTGCGGGAATTCTTTTCAAGGTCAATGATGACTATAAGAGAATCAACAGTGCATGCGAACTGTGCTTCGGCAACAAAAAAACCTGCACCTTGTGCGGCATGCGAAACCATATGATATAATGGAGTTGCCACAAAGCTTTGCTTTGATGGAACTCCTTATGCTTTTGCGGCCCAGGAGAGCGCAGCTCGATTGGCAAGCCGCAAGTCGTATGAATGGAGTTGCCAAAAAGCTTTGCTTTGATGGGTTGCATTTATGGGGGACAGATCGGATTGATCACGTGGACTCTAAATCCTCGCAGCCGGGTGAAACTCCCGGGTTCCTCGCCATTTTTTATTTAAATTTGTCTGAAGGCTTTGCATGAGCGAAAAGAAACGATATTATAGAAAAAAGACGGAGCTCCTGCTCCTGCTGGACAAGATGAAGCTGTGGCCGTCGAGGACGGGGCGTCTGCACGGAATTAAGACCATTGATCGCCGCGGTGAATTTGCGATTATAACAACTCACTGCGGACAGACTTTTACAGTACGCGACTCCAGAAACTGCAGAGCGGGGAGATGGCTGCGCAACAAATGGGTGATAGAGCCGTGTCCCGAGTGCAAGATTCCGGACTGGAAGCTGGAGAAATATTCAAAGACATTTTTCAGCCGGAATTATGGGAGCACACTGAAAGAGAAATAAACCGGCCGGCCTATTTTTCTTCAAACTCCTTCTCCAGTTCATCTGCACTGGTACTCAGCTTGTCTACAGGGCGCGGCATTACAGAAGCAATTTTATCTATTCCGGTTACCAGCGGTTTCTTGATTCTACATGTTTTATCGTTACAGTTCTCACAGCGAATAGTCGCATTTGAACCTCGCCAGAACCGTTCAGGATGCATGGCATAGACAAGCTCCCAGCGGAGCATTACGATGAGTGAGGTAAAGAGCAGGCTCCAGCTGAAGAAGCTGGGGATAAAAAGCATTGGCGTATACATCATCATATGTCCCCAGTCAAATATTCTGCAGTTTACACAGCAGCGGTTACCCATTATGTACTTCTGGAAAGGGCAGAAGATTAACATGCATATCAGATCGCAGGTGTAATAAAACAGAGACAGCATAACCAGTTCAACAGCACCCATGACTCCTGCCAGATATAAAATTCCAAATATGGCATTGAAGCAGACCCACAGAAGCAAAACCTTCCAGGCTCTGATGTTCATGGCATTGACATATTCGAAAAGCTGAAGGCGATCGTATCCGCCTTCAGCTTCACGGTATGAATAAGGACGACTTTTTACTCCGCTCATTGTCATCTTAATTTTAGGCAGCAGGTGGAGAATCATTCCGCCCATCAGAATCAGCCACAGAACATGTATGGGAGTGAATGTACTGAAGAATTCGTTTGTCAGTGCCGAGACGAAAACCTCCCTGTGAAATATATATCCATAAATGCAGGCAATAAAAATCAAAACTCTTACTGCTAACCTGAACATATATATCAGAAACATTTTATTTGATTTGGTAAAAAATTTATTCATAGCCGTCCCCCCTGTGAAATATGCAAAAATATTATATCATATAAAAATACAAATGGTAAACGTGAGTAAGTTGTGTTAAAATGTTTGCCAATGAATAAGGGAGTAATCGACGGTAATGGCGTTTATGAGACTGCGCCGCTCCGTGATGATGTCAACAATCCCGGACATGTGCAATGTCCTGGCATGATCTTAAATGATGAGACTTATCCGTAAGTTACGGTGATAGTCTCATGTTTTTATTAAAAGGAAAGAAAATGGGTAAAAGGAAAGAAAAGAAATTTGATCTGTGGCAGTATAAGTGGCTTTACTTCTGGATACTGCTTGCAGTCCTGTTTGGTGTTGGCGTTTATTTTTTCATGGGGCCGAATCATGCGATTGATTACGCAGGCGCATATCTTATAGAATTGAGTCTCAGTGTGGACAATCTGTTTGTGTTTCTTTTGATATTCATCAGTTTCGGGATAGATGAGCACGCACAGCACAGAGTGCTGTTTTATGGTATTGCAGGCACTGTCCTCCTCAGATTCCTGTTCCTGTTTATCGGCATTTCGCTTGTAAATGCATTTGAATGGGTGCTTTGGATATTCGGTGCATTGCTTATTTTCAGCGGGGCCAAAATGTTCGTCCATGATGAGGATAAAGATCCGAGAGACGGTGTTATGTACAAGGCAGTTACCAGGTTTATGCCCATGTGCTCGGATTTTGTAGGCGAAAAGTTTATAGTCAGGAATGACGGAACCAACTATGACGAGAAGGCATGTCCTCTGTCGAAGAAGGCAAAATGGCTTTGCACTCCTATGATGGTTGTAATGGCTCTTATTATCGGTGCCGATATAATTTTTGCCATAGATTCTGTCCCTGCTGTTGTTTCGATGACCACCAACATGCTGATAGTTTATTCGTCAAACTTTTTTGCCGTAATGGGATTAAGACAGCTATTCTTTGTTCTGGAGCACATGCATGAGAGATTTCAGTATGTAAGAGTCGGTGTTGCCGTTATTCTGATTTTTACCGGGATAAAAATGCTTCTGGGTATCTTTGATCTTCATGTTCACAACCTTATTTCAATCGGAATAATAATAGCAATTCTTGCAATCAGTATTATTTTCTCAATAGTAAAGACAAGGAAGGGCAACATAACCGATGAAGTAACGAGATTCGGCAGGCAGATTGAGCTGGAAGAAGCATTTAAAGACTTAGAAGAGGAAGAGAAAAAAGAGTAAAAGGATTCGTATGGAAACAGGGTTCATGCTTATATTCAACAGTCTGCTGCTGGGCACCGGATTAGCCATGGACGCATTCAGTGTTTCTCTGGCAAACGGAATGACCGAACGGCACATGAGCAAAGGAAAAATGACACTCATAGCCGGTGTATTCGGAGTATTTCAGGGTCTGATGCCGATGATCGGATGGTTTTGCGTTCATTATCTGGTAAACTATTTAAAAACCTTTGAGCGGTTTGTCCCCTGGATTGCTCTGTTACTGCTTCTTTTTATCGGAGGAAAGATGCTCATTGAAAGCATAATCAATATCCGCAGAAACAGAGGAAAGGCGGCTGCGAGCCTGGCCGGAGTAACAATGGGAGGTCTGGTTGTACAGGGCATAGCTACATCAATCGATGCACTTTCGGTAGGTTTCACCATTTCCGGATACGGCTGGCTGCAGGCATTTATATCTGCGTTGATTATTGCTGCCGTAACATTTATTATATGCATTCTGGGACTTATTATCGGTCGCAGGGCCGGAACGAAACTGGCAGACAAAGCGGGTATACTGGGAGGTTGTATATTAATATTTATAGGTATAGAAATATTTGTCAGCGGATGAGCGGAAAATTGCCGGGGAGCTTCTTCCTCGGCAATTTTTCTTTTGAATTTTCATCGGTGTGGCAGCATTTTTCAGTCTGTGAAACAGCATTATGAGAACATTGACAAGTATAATCAGTAGTGTTACATTAAATTGGGGTAGGGATGCGAACACTCAGGAAAGGAAAGTGAAATGGCATTCAGAAGGAAAAAAGAAGATATATTTTTCACCATGTTCAAGGACTTCGCAGATGCTCTTATGGAAATGGGTGAATGTTTCGGCAAGGTCATAAACGACTATGATAATGCAGAGGAACAGATTGCGAAACTGAAGGATCTGGAATCGGAATGCGACATAAAGAAACACAAAATAATGGGTCAGCTTAACGAATCCTTCATTACGCCGTTTGACAGGGAGGATATAGTTCTCATTGCCGATCAGCTGGATGATATTGCCGATTACATGGAAGATATCGCCAACAAGTTCGTAATTTATAACGTGAAAATGCTGAGGGAAGATGCTGTTGAGATGGGGAACATAATGGTAGAGTCCACTCAACAGGTAAAGAATATATTCAATGGGCTTGCTGACTCAAAGAGGAGTGACGCAACAAAGGCTGCAATAGTTGAAATTAACAGGCTGGAAAATCTGGCCGATGCTGTTTTCAGGCGCGCTGTCGCTAAGCTGTTCAGGGAAGAGGAAGATGCTATTGAAATTGTCAGATGGAACTGCCTCTACGAAGGTCTTGAGGATGCACTGGATGCATGCGAAGATCTGGCAGATTCAGTAGAAGGGGTGATGATGAAGAATGCTTAGTATAACGCTAATCGGTGTAATGGTCTTTGCTTATGCATTTGAATTCATCAATGGATTTCACGATACGGCAAACGCTATAGCCACATCAGTATATACGAGAGCTCTAACAGCAAACAGGGCCATAATGCTGGCTGCAGTGATGAATCTTTTAGGGGCAATGGCCAGTGAAAAAGTGGCGAGCACTATCTCCAAAGGACTGGTGGATGTAGCACTGGAACAGTATGTGATAATGGCGGCACTGATAGCGGCTATCATCTGGAACCTGTTCACATGGTGGAAAGGGATTCCCTCAAGCTCGTCTCATGCTCTTATAGGGGGACTGCTGGGTGCGGTAATAATGTATACCTCCAGCATGCATCACATTATCTGGTCCGGAGTGCTTAAGAAAGTAATTATACCTCTCTTTACATCTCCGATTCTTGGACTGTTTATCGGTTTCTGTGCCATGAAAGCAATTTATTCACTGTTCAAGAGCTGGATGCCTTCAAAAGTTAATAATCTGTTTCTGAGAATGCAGATTTTCTCATCAGCACTTGTGGCATTTTCACACGGTAATAACGATGCGCAGAAAACCATGGGCATCATCACCCTGGCACTGGTAACCAGCGGAATGGTGAGTCCCGATGACGGTGTGCCGTTCTGGGTAAAGATTACCTGCGCGACTACAATGGCGCTGGGAACTGCCTCAGGCGGATGGAAAATTCTAAAAACCATGGGAGGCGGAGTAACAAAACTTTCGCCGGCTTCCGGATTTGCAGCTCAGACAACGTCTGCAATGGTTATAGAGCTGATGTCATTTATCGGGGCGCCGGTAAGTACAACACAGGTAATAACAACATCTATAATGGGTGCAGGAACAGCCAGACGTGCAAAAGCTGTAAAGTGGGGGATTGCCGGCAATATCTTCACCGCCTGGATTGTGACTCTGCCGGTTACAATGACATTGGGCGCTGTATGCGTATGGGTGATACAGCTGTTTATATGATTATACATTAAACAGGAAGTGGCATACATCGCCATCCTTAATCTCGTATTCTTTTCCTTCGGAGCGGAGCCAGCCTTTTTCCTTGGCTGCGGACAGCTTGCCGCCGGCTTCCATCAGCTTTTCATAGGCGATGGTTTCTGAGCGGATAAAGCCCTTTTCAAAGTCCGTGTGGATTTTGCCTGCGGCCTGAGGGGCAAGTGTGCCCCGGCGTATAGTCCAGGCGCGGGTTTCATCTTCACCGGTAGTGAGGAAGGAAATCAGGTCAAGCAGGGCGTAGGAGGATTTAATCAGTTTGTCCAGGCCCGGTTCGGCAATACCCATCTCTTCAAGGAACATATCCCGTTCCTCGTCTTCCAGTTCAGAAAGTTCAGCTTCAACCCTGGCGCTGATTACAACAACTTCAGAGCCTTCGGCAGCAGCCAGCTTTCGTACTGAAGCAACCAGTTCATTATCGGCGGCATCATCGGCAGCATATTCTTCGGATACATTTGCAGCATATATGACCGGTTTGCAGGTGAGAAGATCCAGCTCCCTGACAAAAGCAGCCTCGTCTTTATCCAGATCCATCATTCTGGCAACTTTCCCTTCACCGAGAAAATCGTTAATCCTTGTGAGAAGATCTATTTCCTTCTGCAGGGATTTATCTCCCTTCAGCATCCTGGTCGCCTTGGTGATTCTTCTTTCCAGAATCTCCATATCCGACAGAATAAGCTCCATATTGATGGTTTCAATATCGGAGACAGGGTCGGGTTTGCCATTGACATGGACAACATTGCCGTCTTCAAAGCAGCGAACCACATGAACCACAGCCTCCACCCCGCGAATGTGGCCAAGGAATTTATTGCCCAGGCCTTCGCCTTTGCTTGCCCCTTTGACCAGTCCGGCAATATCGCAGAACTCGATAGTGGTGTAGACTGTTTTTTTTGACTTATATATTTCAGCCAGCTTTGCCACCCTCTCATCGGGCACAGGAACGACACCGATATTGGGCTCTATGGTGCAGAAGGGGTAGTTGGCTGCTTCGGCTCCTGCCTTTGTGATTGCGTTAAAAAGTGTACTTTTTCCCACATTGGGCAGGCCCACGATTCCTAATTTCATTTTGTTATATATCTCCTTAAATAATCCGGCAACTTTGCAGTTTACATGTTACGACCAACAGATTTTAGCACAAACAGCAGCATGTTTCAATGTCATAATATTAAGGGAATTCACTACGGGCCTGATGCAGGGGCACCCGGGTGCCACCGGCGTACATGCCTGGTATGACCCGGAAACACATATCTATTTCTCCTTTATTTTACTGCGCTTCCGCATTATAAGGTAAATCACAGTGAAAACCACAATTACTGTCAGGCTCAGTAACTGTGCCTGTTTAAACGGTCCGATCATAAGGCTGTCGGTTCTCAGGGCTTCGACGAAAAATCTCTCGAGGGAATAGAGAATCCCATAGAGGAGCAAAACCTGACCTTCGAACTTGCGGCGATTATCCACATAGATCAGCACAAGGAACAGAAGCATGCACCAGATGGATTCATACAGAAAGGTCGGGTGATAGCCGACACCGTTAATATCAACAGCCCATGGCAGATCCGTAGGTCCTCCGTGAGCCTCCGAATTAAAATAGTTTCCCCATCTGCCGACAGATTGAGCCAGGGCTATGGAAGGAGCTACAAGATCGAGGGCATTGAGCGGTCTGATTTTCCAGTGGTAACACAGCAGGGCTCCCGTGGCCATGCCGAAAATAAGACCTCCATGAATGGCAAGACCGCCTTCTCTAATGTTGATCATTTTGAGAAAATCGCCTGCATAGAGATCCCAATTAAATAGTATGTAATAGATACGTGCGCCGATAATTCCCACCGGTACGGAAATGATGGCAAGGTTCAGAACATTATCGGCAGTCATGCCGTGTTTCGGTGCTCTCAGTGAAGAAACCACCACACAAAGAACAATACCGAGAGTAATCATAACTGCGTACCACATAATATCTACATTGAATATTGTAAATGCTACAGGGTCGGGTTGTGGCATATCCTGTTTTTCCTTTCTTCTGCTTAATAAAGAGCTGTGCTGACTGCACAGCTCTTTACTTATTATGTGTATTTACGGCACTTAAGCCACTTTGGCCGGATCAATAACAACAATGAGTTCGGCCAGGTCACCAAAGCAGTACACGGTATAGATTGTATCGGGCCTTCCATTGTAACCGGAGATAAATTCTTCAGTATTGCCCACCTCATATGTACCGTTATTATCCCATACTATACGGCATTCGCTGTCAAGATACAGTTCCGTTGTGAGGTTTCTGTCAGCAATATAATATCCCTCTTTATAATTGTCGCTTGGAACTATTTCTTTTTGTGAAACGGTTAAGGTATAGCCATCATCGGTTTCAACAATTTCGACGGAACCCTGAATTGTTTCGGCACCATCAGTCAGCAGCTGCTCGGCATATTCACCCATAAGATAATCGGCAGTAATTTCCGGTTCATCATATGTGTCGCCTGATTTGTCACCGCATCCTGCAAGGCTCATTCCAATGGAAAAAATTAATGCAGCAAAGACAATGAAAGCAAAAGGTTTATGTCGTTTAACAGTGTTAAATAACTTCATTTTTATCACCTCTCATACAATAAAATATTACACCTGAAACCTTCTCTTATCAAGAGGCAGAGGGAAATATTACATTTAAAAAGCACAAATTGGAGCAAATGTGGTGATAAAGGTTGATTGGTGGAGTAAAATGGTTGACAAAGGAGCAATATTGCATTAAAATGGAGAAAAATTGAAGCAGGTTCAGGAGAATGTTCGTAGGCAAGTTTAACAACTCAATAGACGGCAAATCACGGCTTATCGTGCCTGCTAAATTCAGAGACGGATTGAGGGGCAAGTGTGTAATAGCCAAGGCGCTGGATAGATGTCTGACCATTTACACCATGGAAGAATGGCAGGCTTTCGTCGATGAGCTTGACAAGCTGCCCAGAAGTAATCCTGAGGCAAGACTGATAAAAAGACATTTCAATGCATCTGCGGCAGAATGCGATATCGACAAGCAGGGGAGGCTGACTGTTCCTCAGGAGTTAAAGGACTATGCGGGAATTGACAAGGAACTGGTAACCGTAGGAAGCAACAAGGTTATCGAAGTATGGTCAAGAGAATTCTGGGATGCGCAGCTGGATGGAGAGACAGGCGAATTGATTGATGCCAGTCAGGTGGTACAGAGCCTTGAAAAGTATGGATTTTAAACATGTTCCCGTCCTTTATTCCGAATGTCTGGACAATCTGAATATAAAGTCTGACGGCATATATGTGGACGGAACTCTGGGCGGGGGCGGGCATGCCTTCGGAATAGGGGAAAAACTCAGTGAAGAGGGTATTCTCATAGGAATAGATCGTGATGCGGATGCCCTGGAAGCGGCCCGGAAGAGGCTGGAACCTCTCAAGTGTCATAAGGAACTTATTAAAGGCACTTACGCAGAGATAAAAGAAGTGCTCGGCGGGCTCGATATCGAATACATTGACGGGGTGCTTCTGGATATAGGCGTATCGTCATTCCAGCTTGACAATGCAGAAAGAGGCTTTTCCTATATGCATGATGCACCTCTGGACATGAGGATGAACAGGGAAGATTCATTTTCCGCATGGGATGTGGTCAACGGCTATGACAAGAAAAGGCTTACAGAAACAATAAAAAAATACGGCGAAGAGAGATGGGCGTCCAGAATAGCTGAATTCATCGTAAAGAAAAGAAGGGACGGTTCCATAGAAACCACGGGAGAGCTGGTAGAAATCATAAAAGCGGCTATTCCCGCATCGGCAAGAAGAGAAGGACCGCATCCCGCCAAGAGAACTTTTCAGGCCATAAGAATCGAGGTTAACAGCGAGCTGGAGCAGCTGGAGAAGGCCATAGATGAATTCTGCGATGTTCTGAAGTCCGGAGGCAGGCTTGCAATAATAACATTTCATTCCCTGGAGGACAGAATAGTAAAGGAAGCGTATAACAGACGGCTGACCCCATGTACATGTCCCAAGGAATTCCCGGTATGTGTATGCGGCAAGGTGACTGATGTAAAGAAAATAACAGGAAAGCCCATAGTGCCCTGTCAAGAGGAACTGGAACGCAACCCAAGGGCAAGAAGCGCCAAGCTGAGGGTAATAGAGAAACTGTAGCCAGTGAGGTAAAGAAATGATCGCACCTGAACAATGGTACGAATACCAGAGACAATATCAGAAATACGGCATTGATATGAAGCCGCAATCTGACCGTAAGGAAAAGAGGGAGAAGCGCAGAAGGGAAAAAACAAATCCTTTTTCCAGGGAAATGGTTTTTACCTTCGGCAACGACCGGAAGATAATGCTTTCGATGGTTCTTATAGGTGCAATTGTGCTTGTGTTTGCGGTACTTATGACATCATATGCTGCCAAGATAACCTTTGACATAAACAAGGCAAAGGCTCAGAACGATGTAATAATGGGAGAAATAGAGGATCTGGATGTAAAGATCCTTAGCACAAGCAATATCTGTTACATCGAAAGCCAGGCAAAAAATAAACTGGGAATGAAGAATGCCGGTAAGAATTGCGTGTACATTGCGGCAGATGAAGTACCGGATGAAGGTTTTGCAGAAATACTGAAAGATAAGGCCTACAACAATTAACACAAAGGTACAAACCCGGACAAAAAAGATAAAGAGTCCGGGTTTTTATCGTATTTGTATTGTAAAATACAAGTACGGAGAAACACAAATCGGAGAAACGCAAATGCCGACCTCAAATAAAAGCAGAAAAAATTTAATAATGGTGATGGTGATCATCTTTGCATGTCTTATTGCCATAACTTTGAGAGTGGGCTGGATACAGATAGTTAAGGGCAGTGAATACAAAGAGATGGCTCTGCAGCAGCAGACCAAGGACACTCCGATAGAGGCGGAGAGGGGAATCATTTATGACCGCAATGGCGAGAAACTGGTTGTAAGCGTCAAGTGTTACACAGTTTATGCTACACCTTCGGAGATAGGAAGAGATCTCAAGGGGGATGAGAAGGCGGAGGCTTTGAATCAGACAGCTCAGAAACTCGCGGCTATTCTGGATAAAGATGCAGGTGAGATGGAAGAACTGCTGAAAACAGACAGGAGTCAGATAAAAATCATACGAGGGATTGACGCGGATACTGCAGACAGAATCAGAGAGGAGAAGCTAAGCGGAATAACTATAAGCAATGATACCAGAAGACAGTACCCGGGAGGCAGTATGGCAGCCAATGTTCTTGGCGCCGTAAGCGAAGAGAACATGGGACAGTCGGGGCTGGAACTGTACTACAATAAATATCTGAAAGGTGTTTCCGGAAGATGGGTGAATTATACGGACACAAGGGGAAATCAGCTGAGCTATTCGCCGGAAAATGAGAAATACTATCAGGCGGAAGACGGCTGCAGCCTGGTTACAACCATCGATGAAGTAATTCAGAGTTATGCTGAATCAGCCCTGGAAAAGTCTATGAAAAAGACAAAAGCAGACAGGACAATGGCAATAGTAATGTCCGTTGAGACAGGGGAAATCCTGGCGTTGGCTCAGACTCCGAGCTTCGATCCAAACAACCCCTATGAA
The DNA here is from genome assembly GCA_964345275.1 of uncultured Oscillospiraceae bacterium. GTDB lineage: Bacteria > Bacillota > Clostridia > Peptostreptococcales > Anaerovoracaceae > Lentihominibacter. The sequence goes on along the minus strand of CAYFQD010000005.1, from coordinate 26,421 downwards.
CCTTCAGGTAAAAAGGAAAAGGCCGAATTTGATAAAATGAGCGCCGATGAAAAGGCGGCAAGCCTCAGCAGCATGTGGAGATGCTGGCCTATTAACGATGTGTATGAACCGGGATCCGTGTTTAAGCTTCTGACCACATCCATAGCTTTAGAAGAAGATGTTGCCAGCATGGACAGCTCATATTACTGCAATGGATCCAAGAAGGTCGCAGACAGAACCATTCATTGCTGGTATTACCCTCGCAAGCACGGTAAACAGTCACTTAAGCAGGCGGTGGGCAATTCATGTAACCCTGTGTTTATCGAGCTGGCGACGAAGATAGGAATTGAAAAATTTTATGACTATATGGATACATTCGGTATTACGGGGATAACGGGAGTAGATTACCCGTCAGAGGGAAGAGCAATCTTGCAGCCTGAAGAAACTGCCGGTCCGGTGGGGCTGGCAACCATAGGGTTCGGGCAGGGCATTGCCGTTACACCCATACAGCTGGTTACCGCGGTAAGTTCTCTGGGGAACGACGGCAAGCTTATGCAGCCCCGACTGGTTAAGGAAATAAGAGACGATAAGGAAAAAACAATTGAAGAGATGGAGCCGGAGGTTTTGCGTCAGACGGTTTCCAGAGAAACAGCAGATGAAATCTGCGAAATAATGGAGTATGTAGTTGAAGATGGCGGTGGCGGAACTGCTGCCGTTGACGGCTACAGAGTCGGAGGAAAGACCGGAACCGCGTACAAGGCAGCCAAAGGCGGGTACAGCAAAGATACATATTCTTCCTGCCTTTCAATGGCACCCATGGGAGATCCGAAAATCACCGTGCTGGTTGTGGTTGACAGTCCCAAGGGCATCAAATACGGAAGCGTTACAGCGGGACCTGTTGCAAGCGAGATAATGTCAAAGACTCTTAAACATCTCAATGTTCCGCCTGACGGTATCCGGGAGGATAGCCGGGACAGTATGGTCAGGGTGCCTGATGTGGTTGGAAGGAGTGCCGAAGACGGGATAGGTATTCTGGCAGGCAAGGACCTGAAGTACGATATGGACGATGATGTGGCTGAAAAGGAGGACTTTATAATTGTCAAGCAGTATCCCGCTGCAGGAACCAAAGTAAAGAAGGGGACAAAGGTATACCTACACAATGATTAATATTACCATCGAAGCAATTATAGAAGCGACAGGCGGCAAGCTCATTGAAGAATGCGGGGAAAAGGAAATACGGGAAGTAGTTCAGGATTCCAGACAGGCCGGAGCGGGCACCATGTTCGTCGCCATAATCGGGGAAAATCAGAATGGCCACAAGTACATTCCTTCCGCAGCGGAAGCCGGCTGCAGTACAGTTATGGTTTCGGAGACTGAAGGCCAGTGGCGGGAAACTCTCCGCGCGGATGCAAAATCTATGAATATCATTCTGGTGGAAGATACGGAATACGCTTTAGGAGAGCTGGCCGGGTATTATCTTAATAAACTGAATGTAAGAAGAGTGGCGGTTACGGGAAGTGTAGGCAAAACATCGGTGAGAGATATGATATATTATGTTCTCAGCGAGAAATACAACTGTGGGCGCAACATGAAAAACTACAACAACCTGATAGGTCTTCCCATTTCCGTTTTAAGCTTTGACGATAGGACGGAGGCAGTTGTACTGGAAATGGGTATGGACAGATTCGGTGAGATAGAGAGGCTGGGGGAGATCGTTAAGCCCGAGACGGCTGTTATAACCAATATCGGAGTTGCCCACATAGAGAGACTGGGGAGCAGGGAAGGCATATTCAGGGCGAAGATGGAAATAGCGGACAGCATAGTGCCTGCAGATGAGGGCGGAACCCTCGTCTATGCCGCCGATGGAGAGTATCTTACAGAGGAGAGAACGAAAGGGGATTACAGGCAGATTTCCGTTGGAAAGGACGGGCACAGCAGTTATATAATATCCGATGTTGACGATTTCGGTATTGAAGGTATAGAATTCACGCTGGAGTATGGTAAGCAGCTGCAAAGAATCAGACTTCCGGTTTCGGGAGTTCATAATGCTGTGAATGCTTCGCTGGCAATTGCCGCGGGAGCAACGCTGGGAGTTGACATTAAAACCGCTGTCAGAGGGCTGGCAAAGGTGGAACTTACGGGAAGCAGGTTAAAGGTTTTACGCGGGCATGTGACCGTAATTGATGACAGTTATAATGCCAGTCCGGATTCCATGAAAAGCGGGTTACGGGTACTCGCCTCAAGCAGGAGCGCAGGCAGAAAGACAGCAATACTGGGAGACATGTATGAGCTGGGAAAAGAAAGCTACAGCAGCCATTTCGATGTGGGACTTTTTGCCGGGGGCTGCGGCATAGACCGGTTAGTGACCATAGGAGAGAGTGCTGCTGCCATAGCTGAAGGAGCAAAGGGCGGAAGTGCTGCGGTTAAACACTTTCCGGATAAGGAATCTTTTTTCAGGGAGGCCGGGAGTTTAATAAAGAAAGGTGACCTGGTTCTTGTTAAGGCATCGAGGGGGATGCATATGGAAGAGGTAGTCCAATGGATACAATCAATCTGATAAATATAATTATTGCAATGGCGGCTGCATTTATCATTGCCGTAATCATAACAAAATACGAAATACCGGTTCTCAGAGAAAAAGCCGGGCAGAATATAAGAGAGGAAGGCCTGGAATCTCATTATTCAAAGGCTGGTACACCCAGCATGGGCGGGATAAGCATCATTATTGCAGTCTGTCTGACATCTTTCGCCGCATCAATGGCTTCTGGCGGTGACATCATTGAAACAATGCTTATACTGATGGTATTCCTGGGTTATGGGTTAATCGGTTTCTTTGATGATTATCTTAAAATAATAAAAAAACACAATGAAGGTCTTAAACCGGGGCAGAAGTTCGGTCTGCAGACGGTTATTGCTGTTATTTTCGCAATAATAACAGCCCGGGTTTCCGAATTCGGCACAATGGTGTACATTCCCGTGGCGGATATATTTGTGGATTTCGGAATATGGTACTATGTTTTTGAGATATTTGCCGTTCTGGCGATGACCAATGCGGTTAACCTTACCGACGGGCTGGACGGTCTGGCCAGTGGAGTTACTGCACTTGTATCATTGTTTTTCGTCATAGGCGGAATGAAGTTTGCGCAATACATCATACAGCCGGGCAGTGCAGGATCGGAAATGCGTGCCGGATTCGGAACGGCCGAGATATTGTTTTTTGCAGCATTGTGCGGAGCCTGTCTGGGTTTTCTGGTATTTAATAAAAATCCTGCACGGGTATTCATGGGAGATACGGGCTCACTTGCTTTGGGCGGCGGGCTGGCGGCAGCGGCAATAGTAATGCACCTGGAGCTGATGCTTATTGTCGCAGGGCTGATATATGTAATCGAAGCTCTCTCGGTGGTGCTTCAGGTAGCGTATTTCAAAATTACAAAAGGTAAAAGAATATTCAAAATGGCACCGATACATCATCATTTCGAGCTGTGCGGTTTCAGCGAGAGACAGGTTGTCATCTCCTTCTGGCTGTTCACTCTGATATGCTGTATCGCTGCATTTTTCATGATATAGTATGGAGGCGCAAGTGAAAGGCAGCAAGGTTCTCGTAATAGGCATGGGGAAATCGGGAAAGGCGGCAATTGATGCGTTGCTTGCCGAGGGGGCAACGGTGTCGGCTATGGACAGCAAAACCCCTGAAGAGATGGATATGGATCTTCTCGATTTTCTCAATTCAAATGGAGTCAGACAGTACTTCGGCACTATGCCGGATACCATGTCCGGCTTTGATATGCTCATACTCAGTCCCGGTGTACCGCCGACGCTGAATTATATCCTTGAAGCCGAAAAAGGCGGTGCTGAAATTATAGGTGAGCTGGAATTGGCTTACAGACTGAGCAAAGGTACATTTATCGCAATTACGGGGACAAACGGAAAGACTACAACAACCACTCTGGTGGGAGAAATATTTAAAGCGGCGGGAAAAGATACTAATGTTGCCGGGAATATAGGAGTTGCGGTGGTTACCGGTGCACGAAACGCAAGTAAGGATACCATTCTGGTAACCGAGGTAAGCAGCTTCCAGCTGGAGACAGTAAAAAGATTCAAGCCTTTGGTTTCTGCCATCCTTAACCTGACACCTGATCATATGGACAGGCATAAAACCATGGAGAATTACGGTCATGCCAAGGCTGCCGTATTTGCCAGCCAGACGGATAATCAGTATTGTGTTCTCAACTACGATGACAAAGCCTGCTATGGACTGGCAGCGAGAGAAAACTGCTCCGCAAGAGTTGTCCCTTTCAGCAGGCTTGAGGAACTGGAATTCGGTGCTTTTGTCAGAGATGGAAATATCGTAATAAGAGATGACAAGGGAGCCGACAGGATTATATGCGGAACGGATGAGCTTAAAATTCCGGGAAGCCACAATCTGGAAAATGCACTTGCGGCAGCGGCAATAGCATGGTTTGCCGGCATAGATGCGGATATAATAGGCAGAGCCATGAGGGAGTTCTCCGGGGTGTCTCACAGAATAGAGCTTTGCGGTGAAATAGACGGAGTCAGGTTCGTGAACGACTCCAAAGGGACCAATCCGGATGCCGCCATAAAAGCAATCGAGGCTATGAAAGAAAACATAATTCTCATTGCCGGCGGATACGATAAGGGTTCGGAATATGATGAATTCGTTGAAGCCTTTCAGGGCAGAGTTAAGGCATTGATACTTATGGGCGTTACCGCAGACAAAATAAGAGCTGCAGCGGAAGCTGCCGGGTTCGCCCCTATCTATGATGGGGGCAGTATGGGTGAATGTGTGGTAAAGGCCAAAGAAATAGCTGAAGCCGGAGATGTTGTTCTGCTTTCGCCTGCATGTGCCAGCTGGGGTATGTACAACAATTTTGAGGAGAGAGGGGAAGACTTCAAATCATGGGTTCGGAAGCTAAAGTAAAAGCCACAAGAAGCCATAGGCTGGGGAAACACAGAATTAGTCCGTCAAAGATAAAATCCGTTGACTTTATTCTCTTGCTTGTGACTCTCATACTGGTTGCCTTCGGACTGATTATGGTTTTCAGCTCCAGCTATTACTATTCCATAAGCAAGACCGGGTCACCGTTCACCTACCTCATAAGAGACGGTATATGGGTCATAATGGGACTGGGTCTGATGCTTTTCGGTTCCATGGTGGATTACAGGAAGTATAATAACAGGACTTTCGTCCTTATTGTACTGGGACTGTGCCTTTTCCTGCTTATACTGGTGCTGACTCCCGCGGGAACGGAAATTAACTACGCATCCCGGTGGATAACATTGGGCCCTATTACTATAATGCCCGGTGAGATATCAAAGATGGGAATGATTTTGCTGATTGCCTGGTTTTTCAGCGATAAGCCTGCAAGGTCAGGATCATTGCTTTTTGGAATACTGCCGATTGTTGTTGTTATGCTCCTCTTTTCATTTCTCATTCTCATGCAGCCAAATCTGTCAACGGCAATTACTCTCTGCGGTATAACGGTTGCCATGATGCTGGTGGCAGGTATGAGATGGCTGTATGTGATTATTATCACAGGAGGCGGCATAGCGGGAATTCTGACACTGGTTTTAAATAATCCGGGATACTGGGGTGAGAGATTTACGGGATTCCTTGATCCCTTCGGAGACACGGCAGACAGCAGCTATCAGATAGTTCAGTCGCTTCTGGCTCTGGGTTCAGGCGAGCTCTTCGGTGTGGGTCTGGGCAAGAGTGTACAGAAGAGCCTGTATTTGCCTGAACCTCAGAACGATTTCATACTGGCAATTATCGGAGAGGAGCTGGGATTTGCAGGCATTCTTCTTCTGATTCTGGCATACAGTCTGTTCCTATGGAGAGGAACCAGAATAGCAATAAAAGCACAGGATCAGTTTGGTATGCTGCTGGCGTCCGGAGTTGTTATAATGGTGGCAATACAGGTCATACTGAATATAGCCGTTGTCACTTCCTCTATGCCTGCGACGGGAATCAACCTGCCCTTTATCAGTTATGGAGGAAATGCCCTGATGATTTTTATGTTTATGACGGGCGTTATGCTGAATATATCGCGGCATGAGCCTGAGAAGGCTGCTGCTGCAAAAGCTGCTTCGAAAGCAGCTGTGGAGGTCAAAAGGAAATGAGAGTTATCATGACGGGCGGAGGCACCGGCGGGCATATCTACCCTGCCATCGCCATAGCCGATGAAATAAGAAAAAGGGATAAGGGAGCACAGATTCTCTTTGTCGGAGCGCAGAAAGGTCTGGAAAAGACGCTGGTTCCAAGGAGAGGATATCCCATTGAGCTCCTGACTCTTGAGGGTTTTGACAGAAAGAACCCGGCGCGGAATATAGGAGTTATGCGTAAGCTCATGAAGGGTAATGCCCGGGCGAGGAACATTATCAGAACCTTCCGTCCGGATTTTGTGGTGGGAACAGGTGGTTATGCCAGTGCACCGGTTGTTAAAATGGCACAAAAAGAAGGTGTGCCCACATACATTCATGAGCAGAATGCAGTTCCCGGAGTTACAAACAAGCTCCTTGAAAAGCATGTCAGAAAGATATTTCTTGGATTTGAAAGGGCTTCGGAACATTTCAAGTTCAAGGATAAACATGTGGTTACAGGAAACCCAGTCAGGGATGAGGTTTTGCATGCCCATAGAGGAGAAGCCAGGAGAGAGCTGGGATTTGCAGAGGACGACTTTGTGCTGCTGGCCTTTGGCGGAAGTCAGGGAGCAGGCAAAATAAACAAGGCCATGCTCCGGGTAATCAGTGAATTCAACTCAGATGAGAATTTCAAAATATGTCTGGGGACAGGGAGTTACTACAACAAGGCTATTCTAAGTGAACTGTCCGAGTGGGGTATTGAGCTGGGAGACAATGTTATTGTAAAAGAATTTATAGATGATATGGCGTCCTATCTGGCTGCTGCGGATCTGGTAATATCCAGGAGCGGTGCACTGACAGTTGCTGAGGTGGCAGTAGTCGGGGCGCCGACCATCTTTATACCTTCCCCTGTGGTAACGGGCAACCATCAGTATCATAACGCCATGGCACTTGCGGAGAAGGGAGGGGCTATGGTGTTTGAAGAGAAGAATCTGGAGGATGATGTTAAGCTTATTGATACCATAAAGAGCCTGAGAAGCAATCCGGGAAGACTGGCAGAAATGTCTGAGAAGATTAAAGTCAGCGGGTTGAGAGATGCGGTAAAGGTTATTTGTGATACCATTCTGGAGGATTATGCGGATGAATAATCCACAAGGGCAGCAGGAATATCCGCAGAAAAAAAGGAAAAGGAGAAAGAAGCCCAGATATCTTTTGAAATCAGGTATTATTATTGCGGTTATTGCGGGTATATGGCTTATGCTGCATGTCCCCGCATTTGATGTTAAAACCATTACGGTGGCCGGAAACAGTGAGATTACTGCAGATGAGATAATCAAACTTTCCGGGATAGAGAAGGGGGAAAGCGTATTTGATGTTATTCCGCCGGTTACACAACACAGAATTAAAAAAAACCTCTATTTTAAGGATGTGAATGTTAACCTGAAACCCCCGGATACCATTGAAATAATAGTAACCGAAAAACCGGCCAGGGCACAGCTTGCCCTTAAGGATAAATACATAGTAATAGATAACGAGGGAAAGGTGATAGAAATATCCGGTACGGAGAAGCCTGCAACCCTCATAGAGAATGTAGATGTAACAGAGGCGGTCAGAAAGAAAAGGGTCAAGGTCATACAGGAGAAACTTCTGGCTCAAAGTCTGGAACTGGTCAGAATAACCGAGGACAGCGACATGTATTTCAAACGCCTGGCAATAAGCGGGAACAAGGTGGAAGCATATATATATGACAATTTAGTCTGCCGCGGTGAATACAGCAACATGGTCAGCTGTCTGGAGTCCGGAACCCTTAAATCAGTGGTATATGATCTCTATCAGAAAGGGAAGGAAAAGGGCACCATTACTGTAAGCGATCATGATTATTGTTTCTTTACGCCAAAGAAATAATATGATATAATTACTTAGGTTTAAATACACATGGGAGGAATGTCCGAATGCTACAATTTGAGATGAATGAGAATGCATTACAGGTTATTAAAGTCATCGGCGTCGGCGGTGGCGGATGTAACGCTGTTAATAGAATGATTGAAGGCGGCATGAAGGGAGTTACCTTTGTAGCTGTTAATACGGATAAGCAGGCTCTTGCAAAGAACAGGGCAGAGACAAAAATCCAGATTGGAGAGAAGCTGACCAAGGGACTGGGTGCCGGAGGGAAGCCGGAAATCGGGCAGAAATCTGCAGAAGAAAACCTGGAGGATCTTGAGAAGTTCGTCGCAGGTGCCGATATGGTATTTGTAACCTGCGGAATGGGCGGCGGAACAGGTACAGGCGCAGCTCCTGTTATAGCTAAGATTGCTAAAGAAATGGGAATTCTTACGGTTGGTGTTGTAACCAAGCCTTTTAAATTTGAAGGAAAAAAGAGAAGCGAACAGGCGGAACTGGGAATTAAGTACCTGAAGAAGTATGTTGACTCTCTGGTTATCGTTCCTAATGACAAGCTCATGGAGACAGTTCAGGAACAGACATCGCTTCTTGAAGCATTCTCAATGGCTGATGATGTCCTCAAGCAAGGTGTCCAGTCAATTTCGGATATAATTGTAGACGATGCTCTCATCAATCTGGACTTTGCTGATGTAATGACAATAATGAAGGACAGAGGTGTAGTACATATGGGAGTGGGAGACGGTCGCGGTGAAAATAAGGCAGAAGAAGCAGTGAAGAATGCAGTTGCCAGTCCGCTTCTTGAAACTAAGATTTCCGGAGCCAAGGCTGTTCTCATCAATATTACCGGCGGCAAGGATCTGACAATGTTTGATGTTGACAAGGTTGCTTCACAGATTGATGATGAAGCCGATGACGATGCAATCATCATTCTCGGTACCTCCATTAAGGATGAAATGCAGGAGGAGATTTCAGTGACGGTAATCGCCGCCGGCTTTGAAAAGCCCAGGGAGCTGGGCGGACCTATAATCCCATCGAGGCCGGTTGGTGAAAATGCTGAAACGGCAGAAGCCAATCAGGAAGAAAACACAAAAGGTGCAGCTGAATACAAAGGCTTACCGGGAATGGATATTCCGGAATTCTTAAAGAGATAGGAGAAACAAGTTTCAATAGCCGGTGTAATACCGGCTATTCTCAATTATCGGATGAAATACATTAGTTCCAAGGATAACCCAATATACAAAAGTGCGCTGAAACTTACAAGAAAGAAGTATCGTGATGAAACCGGAATGTTTCTTCTGGAGGGAGTCAAGCCCCTGAAAGATGCACTTGCTGCAGGCATGGACATAAAATCCGTCTTTGTCAGTGACAGTGTGTCGGATCACCCGGTAACAGTCGGGATACTTGATGAACTTCCTGAAAGCTGCAGCGCTTGTTGGCTTGAAGAAAAGCTTTTTGCCGGACTTGCCGATACCCGGACCTCGCAGGGAATAATATCTGCGGCAGCTAAATGTTCGGAAGGTATCGGTGAAGGAGGCATTGTCGTTCTTGACAGGCTTCAGGATCCGGGGAATATAGGTACAATAATAAGAACTGCGGAAGCAGCCGGTTACGGAGGTATTGCGGTTATCAAGGGGACAGTGGATATATATTCGCCAAAGGTGATTCGCGCTGCTGCCGGTTCTCTCATAAGAATGCCTGTGATATTCTTTGATGATGCAGCAGAAGCAGCAGAGTTCCTGCACAGGGCCGGGCGGAAACTGGTTGTCACATGTCCGGAAGGTGCTGTTGATTATCGTGAGGCCGATCTTGGTGCAGATACGGCTCTGGTTGTGGGAAATGAGGGCGGCGGCGTCAGCGATGAGTTCAAAGCACTGGCTGACATAAAAGTGAATATACCCATGAAAGGTCAGATAGAATCCCTTAACGCTGCGGTTTCTGCGGGCATACTGATGTTTCATGGAAATAAATAATTATTTGAGAGGTAAAGAATGCAAGCTGAATTAAACAGAATTCTGACGGAGGCCGGGAAACAGCTGAAGTCTGCCGAAACGCATGCGGAGCTGGAAGATATCAGAGTACGATTCCTGGGTAAGAAGGGGGAACTGACACAGATTCTCAGAGGAATGGGTAAGTTTACGCCTGAAGAAAGAAAAGAGATCGGGCTCCTGGCCAACAATGTGAGAAGTGAGATCGAGTCCATGCTGGAAGCGGGTTTTGAAGCTGCCAGGGAGGCAGTCAGGAAGACACAATTCAAGGAGGAAAGGATTGATGTTACCGAGCCGGGCAGGCAGATTACTCTGGGCGTCAAGCATCCTCTGACGATAACTATGGAAGAGATTTCAAAGGTCTTTATGAATATGGGGTTCTCCATAGTGGAAGGGCCGGAGGTTGAAACCGTATTTAACAATTTTGATGCGCTTAATTCACCACCGACACACCCGTCCAGAGATATGACGGATACTTTCTATATAAGTGATGATATTCTTCTTAGAACACAGACATCGCCGGTTCAGATAAGAACGCTGATGAAGCAGGAACCGCCTATTAAGATAATATCACCGGGCAGATGTTTCAGGTGTGACACACCCGATGCCACTCATTCGCCTATGTTCCATCAGATTGAGGGGCTGGTTGTCGACGAAGGCATCACCATGGCGGATCTTAAGGGTACTCTGGATCGCTTTGCCAAGCAGCTTTTCGGTGCGGAAACGGAGACAAAGTTCAGACCGCACCATTTCCCGTTTACGGAACCCAGTGCGGAAGTGGATGTATCCTGTTTCAAATGCGGCGGCAAGGGCTGCAGAGTGTGCAAAGGCTCCGGGTGGATTGAGATTTTAGGATGTGGAATGGTACACCCCAATGTGCTTAAGGTGGGTGGTCTGGACACGGAAAAATACACCGGATTTGCTTTTGGAATGGGCGTTGAACGAGTTGCAATGCTCAAGTACGGAGTTGACGATATCAGACTGTTTTATGAAAACGATATGCGTTTCATCAATCAGTTCAAATAAAAAGCGAAGAGAAGATAGGAGTAATTAGGAAATGTTAGTTCCGGTAGAATGGATAAATGATTATATAGACCTTAAGGAAATGCCAACTGAAGAGTTCTGTGAAAGAATGATAATGTCCGGTTCCAATATTGAAACCTGTGAGCATTTCTGCGAGGGAATGGAAGGAATTGTTGTAGGACGGATAGAAAAACTCCAAAGGCATCCCGATGCGGATAAGCTGGTTATATGCAGTGTTAATATCGGCAACGCGGCTGCAGAAGGAAAAGATGAAGCCGGTATGCTGCAGATTGTTACCGGTGCTCCCAATGTCTTTGAAGGAGCCTATGTTCCGGTAGCGGTTCACGGCAGCAGAATACCGGGACCTCTGCACGGCAAGCCTGCACAGGAGGGCGGAGTCATAATCAGCGGCGGCAAGCTCAGGGGGATTGATTCCTGGGGAATGCTCTGCTCTGCAGGAGAAATGGGCTTTGAGGATAAGGTGGTTCCCGTTGTTCATAAAGAGGGGATATGGATTCTTGATCCTGTGGTTCACGAAGGAATTGAAGGCAGGCTGGGTGAGGATTTTGCGGAAGTTCTTCAGCTGAAGCAGTCAGTGGTTGAATTTGAAATTACTCCTAACAGACCTGACTGTCTGTCCATGATCGGTATGGCCAGAGAGGCTGCGGCGACCTTCGGAAAGACCTTCTCCTATCCGGATACAGATGTAGCTGAGATGGCCGATGATGAAGCGGCGGCACATGTAAGTGTTGTGATTAATAATCCGGAAAGCTGCAAAAGATATGTGGCGAGAATCGTAAAAGATGTGGAAGTGAAACAGTCACCCTGGTGGCTTCAGAAGAGACTTATGTTTGCCGGCATGAGACCGATTAATAATATTGTTGATATTACCAATTTTGTCATGCTAGAATATGGTCAGCCGCTACACGCATTCGATATCAGGCAGATTCAGGGAGGAAAGATCATCATTGATAATGCAGCCGGCGGAGAGAACTTTACTACTCTTGATGAGAGCGAGAGAACATTGGATTCCGACATGCTCATGATTAAAGATGCCAAAAGAAATATCGCTATTGCCGGTATTATGGGCGGATTGAATTCGGAAATAGAAGCTGACACAAATACGATAGTAATTGAATCAGCCAACTTCAGCGGTGACAGTGTGAGATCCACAGCAAAAAAACTGGGGTTGAGAACGGAAGCATCATCAAGATTTGAGAAGGGTATCGATCCCAACATGGCTCAGACAGCTGCCGACAGAGTGTGCCGGATTATTGAAATGATCGGTGCAGGAAAGGTGTGCAGAGGCAGCTTGGATGTATATCCGGCACCGGCGACTGCCAGAACCATTGATGTGAGAGTAAGCAGAATCAACTATGTTCTCGGCATCCGGCTGACCAGAGAGGAAATGGTTTCCATGCTGGAAGGACTGGAGATTCAGGTAGCCGGCGAGGATAACATATTGACAGTAACTCCTCCGACCGTAAGACAGGACCTTCTGGAGGAGGAGGACTACATTGAGGAGATTGCCAGGCTGTATGGATATGACAGCTTGCCTGTTACCCTGCCAAAAGGAAATTGCGAAGCCGGAATGCCTTATGACAGAAACATAAGAGATCTGGCCAGAGAAGCTCTCTGCGGCATGGGCCTCAATGAGGTTCAGACATACTCTTTCGTAAGCCCATCCGGTGTTGACAAGGTAAATATCGGTGAGGATTCATGGGAGAGGGCCTTTGTGAGAATCATCAATCCGCTGGGAGAAGAAAACTCTGTTATGAGAACAATCCTTACACCTAATATGATGGAGGTGCTGGCAAGAAATTATTCAAGAAATATTGAAACTGTAAGAGCTTTTGAAATAGGAAATACATTTATGGACAGCTCTGTCAACCCGGATCACCTGCCTGACGAGGACTATTCTCTCTGTATAGCAATGTACGGCAAGGACGAGGACTTCTTCTCACTAAAGGGTGTTCTGCAGGAGTTGCTTTTCAGCCTGGGGATACATAATCCGGTATTTGTTGCGGAATCGGATTACGGCGTATACCATCCGGGCAGATGTGCCCGCGTAAAGGTGGAAGCATCGAAAGTAATGAAAGCGGCCGGGGAAGAATATGAGGAGCTTGGAATCATGGGAGAAATCCATCCTGATGTTGCCGGTAACTACGGCATGGATGGAGTCAGAATATACTGCTGCGAGCTTATCTTCAGCACTGTTTTGAGGAAAGCCGATACTGAAATTGTTTATTCACCACTTCCTAAGTACCCTTCAACATCCAGAGATATTGCCCTTCTGGTTGACGAGGAAACAGAAGTGGGAAGTATAGAAAAAGTCATCAAGTCTAAGGGTAAAAGTATTCTGGAGAGCGTTAGACTCTTTGATGTATACCGAGGAAAACAGATAGGCGAAGGGAAGAAGAGTGTAGCGTTTACGCTGGTATATAGAGACAGGGACAAGACATTGACCGATGAGAAGGTTGCGGCCGTTCATGATGGAGTTCTGGCTGCACTTAAGGAAGAGCTTAATGCTGTTTTGAGAGAGATGTAATCATCTCGGGGAATGCAGGAGATTCGATATGGAAAACAACAAGGTAAACGTCAAAATCTATGGTCAGGAGTATACTGTAACCGGAGATTCCTCAAAGGAAGATATGGTTAAGGTTGCAGCTTATGTTGACATGAAGATGCATGAAATTGCCGATGCCGCCAAGTCGGCAGGTGTCACTCCGCACAATGTTGCCATTCTTGCCGCCATGAATATCGCCAATGAGAATCTGAAGACTCTCAACGAAATTGATATTCTCAAGCAGCTGAATGTTCAGCTGGAAAAGGATGCTGAACATTATGTTCAGCTGTGGGATGAAAGCAAGAAGAACTACACGGAATACAAGGAGGAAACTCAGGCAATAGTTCTCCAGAAAGACGAACTAATGGGTCAGCTCAGGGCCAAGGATGATCAGATTGCCGAGCTGAAGGCATCTGCAGAATCTGCAAAGACACAGATGCAGAGCGGCATGGAAGATGTTATCAGAGAGGTTGAAGGAAAGTGCAGAGAACTGGAGAACAGCTTCTTCGATCTTCAGATGGAAAACCTCCAGCTGAAGAAGGAACTGGAAAAGTACAAGACAAACCTCTAAAAGTATTAGAGTACGAAAAAATAATAAATATGCTGGAAGAGCAGGCAGGTTCCGAAATGACTAAAAAAGTAATTTCGGGGCTTAAGCCTGTTTATGATATCAGGGAAATAAGAGAAAAGCAGGAAGAAACCACAGAAGCGGTGAGACTTATCAGGGCCAAGGGACCTTTGCCGGTCGGTGGTTTTTATGATATTGAAGGGCTGGTGTCCTTTGCCTGCAAGGGCGGAACTCTGACCATGGCTCAGCTTCTGAAGGTTTTGTATAACATGAAAACCGCAGAACGGGTGGTAAAGTTTCTCAGGGGGGATGATATACCGGAGCTGCCGATTATAAGCGCTATTGTTGAAATAATAGGAATTAATAAGAACCTGTCAGAAGAAATAGACAGATGCATCCTGACCGAGGATGAAATGGCGGACAGTGCCAGCCCCGAACTCAGAAAAATCAGAAAGGCCATAGTGCGCCAGAATGAAGCACTTAAGGCAAAGATGAATCACATACTGAACTCCGAGAGAACTGTTCTTCAGGATGCTATAGTCACTTTGAGAAACGGCAGGTATGTTATTCCGGTAAAACAGGAACACAAGGGGAGAGTGCCCGGAATAGTTCACGATCAGAGCGGCAGCGGTGCAACCCTTTTCATAGAGCCTCAGGCAATAGTGAATATGAATAACGAACTCAGGCAGCTTGAACTGGATGAGAAGGCTGAGGTGGCGAGAATTCTGCAGGTTCTGTCAGAAGCCGTCAGCGAATGTCATCACGATCTCATAAATAATCAGAAGCTGCTGTTGCAGCTGGACATGTTCATGGCCAAAGGGAAGCTGTCCATAGGGATGGAAGGTGAGGAGCCGGAGATCAGCGAGGACGGGATTCTGGAACTCAGGTCCGCTGCACATCCGCTTATAGAACAAGAAAAGGTAGTACCCATTAATGTGGGTATAGGTGAAGGATACAGGACGCTGGTGGTTACCGGGCCCAATACCGGAGGAAAAACCGTAACGCTGAAAACGGTGGGACTTCTGTCTCTCATGGCTCAGACGGGTCTGCACATTCCCGCAGCACAGGGAAGTAGGGTGCCGGTTTACAGGCAGATATTTGCCGATATAGGTGACGAACAGAGTATCGAGCAAAGTCTTTCCACTTTTTCATCGCACATGTCAAACATTGTAAATATTATGAAGTGGGCGGACGGCGATTCGCTGGTACTTCTTGATGAGCTGGGAGCGGGAACCGATCCGACGGAGGGTGCGGCACTGGCCATAGCCATACTGGAATCCCTGGCGGATAGGGGAGCATGTATTATTGCAACCACCCACTATACGGAACTGAAGAAATATGCTCTCTCCACAGAAGGTGTGGAAAATGCCTCCATGGAATTTGATGTGGAAACTCTTAGCCCCACGTACAAATTGACTATCGGACTTCCCGGCAAATCCAATGCTTTCGAGATATCGCACAAGCTGGGACTGGAGGCTGACATAATTGACAGAGCCTCGGGATTACTTGAAGGCGGGGATATCGCCTTTGAAGAGGTCATTTCGTCTCTGGAGGAGGATAAGAAACGGGCAGAGGAAGAACGAGACGAAGCCATTGCCATCAATGTGGAGATGAAGCGCCAGAAGGAGGAGCTGGATAAGAAGGCAAAAAAACTGGAGGAGCGACGGGAAAAGGAACTGGCACGGGCAAAAGAGGAGGCACGGAATATAATCCTCGAAGCACAGGAGACTGCGGCAGAATTCAGAGAAGAATTAAAAGAGATTGCCAAACTGGAAAGCCTGGGTGAGCGCAACAAGCGCTTCGATGAAGGCAGAAGAAGGCTCAAGGCTGTTGAAAAGAAGAACCGCAGCGTTATAAAGCGGGAGTCAAATGACAGACCGGTTGACCCGGAGACTTTGCAGAAGGGGGACAGGGTAAAGATTCTGACAATAGGACAGAATGGAGAGGTTCTGACTCTTCCCGATGAAAAGGGAGAACTGCAGGTTCAGGCAGGACCTATGAAGATTACCGCCAATGTAACTGATCTTATGCTGATCGAATCTGCAGCACCGAAGCCGAAGGTCAGGACCTCCCATGGAAGCCTGTACAGGAAAAAGGCTCAGGTTGTTTCGGTATCTGTGGATGTGCGGGGAAAAAACCTTGACGACGCAGTTATGGATGTGGAAAAATACATAGATGATGCTTTTATCTCCGGACTTACGGAAGTTACCATTATTCACGGGCGTGGAGAGGGTATTCTCAGCAAGGGAATAAGAGCGGAACTGAGAAAAAACAAACATGTTAAGGAATACCGCAGAGGCGGTTACAACGAAGGCGGAGACGGCGTGACGGTCGTGAAGCTGAAGGTATAAAGAATAACGGATATGAGGAGATAGCTGATGATTAATTACGAAGAAAAAATTGCAGAAATACTGGCACAGCATATACCTGACCTGGAAAAATCAGAAATAATGGGAATGATAGAGAAGCCGCAGGACAGCAGGATGGGAGATTACGCGTTTCCATGCTTCAGACTGGCGAAGGTTATGAGAAAGGCACCGCCTCTTATAGCCGGGGAGATTGCCGAAGCCATCGGTTCAAACACAATTTTTGAGAAGGTGGAGCAGGTTAACGCCTATGTTAACATGTTTGTTTCCAGAGATGAATTTGTGAAGAATGTAATAGAAGAGGTGGTTTCCGGGGGCGAAGATTATGGCAGGAGTGAAACCGGCGCCGGTAAACCGGTTATAGTTGAGTATTCTTCCCCGAATATTGCCAAGCCTTTTCACATCGGCCATATCAGAAGCACCGTTATAGGTGCTTCCATAGCACACATATATGAATTTCTGGGATATGATGTTATCAGGATCAACCATCTGGGCGACTACGGCACTCAGTTCGGAAAGATGATTGTCGCCTACAGACACTGGGGCAACAAGCAGGATGTAATAGATGAGCCTATAAGAACACTGCTTTCTTACTACACTAAATTCCATGTTGAGGCGGAGAATGACCCGTCACTGGAAGATGAGGCCAGAGCAACCTTTGCCAGACTGGAGGCAGGGGAAACTGAGGAGATGGAATTGTGGCAGTGGTTCAGGGATGAATCCCTCAGAGAGTTTTCAAGAGTATATGATATGCTGGGGATAACTTATGATTCATATGCCGGCGAAAGTTTCTACTCCGACAAGATGCCTCGATTTGTAAAGGAACTGAAAGATAAGGGACTTATGGAGGAGGACCAGGGTGCTCAGATTGTACGGCTTGAAGAGTACGGGATGTCACCTGCACTCATTACCAAGTCCGATGGATCCACTCTATATATAACACGGGACATTGCTGCCGCGGTATACAGAAAGGAAACTTACGATTTTTACAAGAATATCTATGTTGTTGCTTCCCAGCAAAACCTCCACTTTCAGCAGTGGATTAAAATTCTTGAGCTCATGGGCTACGAGTGGGCAAAGGATTGTATCCATGTCCCTTTCGGACTGGTGAGCCTGGAAGACGGAACCATGTCCACCAGAGAGGGCAGGGTCGTATTTCTTGAAGATGTGCTCAAGGGTGCAGTTGACAAGACGAGAGAAATAATCAGGGAGAAGAATCCGGAAGCAGATGCGGAGACGGTTGAGGAGATTGCCCGGGCAGTAGGTATAGGTGCTGTTGTATTCAACGAACTGTCCAACTACCGTATTAAGGATTATGTGTTTTCATGGAGTAATGTTCTCAACTTTGAAGGTGAAACAGGGCCTTATGTTCAGTACACCCATGCCAGAGCATGCAGCATATTGAGAAATGCAGGAGAAGAGACAGTAACGAAAGCGTCAAAGGGGTTTGATTCCAGATATATAACCTCGGACAGTGCTTTCAATCTGGCAAAACTGCTCTATGCATTTCCGGATGTAATAGAGGATGCAGGTGCCAGGTATGAGCCATCCGTTGTTACAAGGCATATTGTGGATATAGCTCAGAGTTTCAACAAGTTCTATCATGACGAGCATATTCTGGTTGAAGATGAAGAAGAAAAGGTGGCTAAGATTGCTATGGTCATAGCGGCAAAGACAGCAATTAAAACAGGTCTGGGTCTGCTGGGCATGAAGGCACCGGAAAGGATGTAATAAATAATGAGATACGAAGGAAGTATTTACCGCCCGCCAAGCGAGGCATACAGTCTGCTGGTACAGGTAACAATAGGCTGCACACACAACAAGTGCACATTCTGCAGCATGTTTAAAGATAAGAAGTTCCGTGTACGCAAGCTGGAAGAAGTCATTGAAGATCTGGAATGGGCCAGAAAGACATACAGAAGAGTGGAGAGGATTTTTCTCTGCGACGGCGATGCTCTGGCTCTTTCAAACGACAGACTTATGCCGATTCTCAATCATATCAGAGAAACTTTTCCGGAATGCGAAAGAGTGACCATTTATGGAAGAGCCTCAAATGTACTGAAAAAAACTGATGAGGAAATGAAAGAGCTGTATGAGGCAGGTATTACCATGGTTTACCTGGGAGCCGAGTCGGGAAGTGATAAAGTTCTTAAGGATATCCATAAGGGAGAAACCAGACAGCAGCTGATAGACGGCGTAAAGAAGATTGAAGCCAGCGGAATGCAAGCTTCGGTTACCTTTATCTCAGGCATCGCAGGAAAGGACGGCTGGGAGGATCACGCCATTCAGACAGGCACTATGATAAGTGAGATGGGTGCATCCTATGTGGCTCTTCTCACACTGGTTGTTGATCCCGGCGTGCCTATAGCAGAAGATATAAGAAGCGGAAAATTTAAACTTCTGAGCGCGGAAGAAGTTATGGAAGAAACATTGCTCATGCTTGAACATGCAAATGTTCCAAAGAAGTGCGTGTTCCGCAGCAATCATGCATCTAATTATCTGTCACTTCGCGGCAATCTTCCTGATGATAAGGAGAAGATGATGGCACAGATACGAAAGGCCATGGAAAACAGCCATATGTTCAAGGATGAACGTTTCAGAGCGCTATAACAGGTGAGCATTCGGGATTTTGAATGAAAAGAGAGGATAGATAATGAGCAGAAAGAAAGATAAGGAAATAATAAGAAATATGTCGGTTCAGCAGGAGGAACAGACTTTTCTGCAGGCAATGGGAATCACCAGAACCGTTGTCAGACCCAAGGAAGAAGTGTATCTTCAGTACAGGGAGGATCGTATCGGCAGATACTTTAAGAAGTATCTGAAGAAATTTGTTTTTGTTGAATTCTCCGAAGATTATATCAGGGAGTCGAAGGCGGAAGAAGTGATGCGCGGAGTTCCTATTCCTCTGCGAAGAAAGGAAGTTAAAGAATTTGCCGGCGGCAGAGGAATAGATTTCCTTGTTCTGGCAGAAAACATGGCCTGGGTTATGGGGTGTGATCCCCACTTCAAATACACAAAGAGTTATGTCGCCATCTTGAGCAAATTGTATAATCACAAGCTTACTGAAGGCATGCTGAAAAAGGGAAGGGATGCTGCTGAGCAAGGGGAGATGGACACTGCCTGCATCATGTTCAGAGCCACCCTGTGCATGAGACCCGAATATCTGCATGGCATGTACTCATATGCCCGCGCCTGCAGAGTAATGTATGAAAACAGCAGAAATCAGGAATACATCGGCAGGTTCAAGGCAGAGGCCATGGACTGGTTTGAAATTCTAACGGAAACCCATCCTCGTTTCGCTATGGGCTTCTACTACCTGGGATATTCATATCTGAACATGGGTCTCTACGGCAAGGCGCGTCTGGCCTGGCAGAACTTCCTGAAGTTTTCCAGGAACGGAAAAGACAGGAGAGAGATTGATAAGAGACTCAAACAGATAGCTCATCCGGTAGCCATCGAAGACGGCTGCCTGAAGATTGATTCCGGCAGATATATGGAGGGTCTGGAAATTCTGGAACCTTATCTTAAAAGTCAGTTTAACAACTGGTGGCCGCTGCACTACTATCTGGGGAGAGGATATGTTCAGGCAGGACGCATTCCGGATGCAGTTTCCGAATTCAAAAAAGTCTTAAACGAGAACGGCAGTCATCTTGACACCATGAAGGAACTGGTGGAAA
This sequence comes from uncultured Oscillospiraceae bacterium, assembly GCA_964345275.1. Lineage (GTDB taxonomy): Bacteria > Bacillota > Clostridia > Peptostreptococcales > Anaerovoracaceae > Lentihominibacter. The sequence continues at coordinate 6,256 of CAYFQD010000005.1, read as the reverse complement.
TATATGAGGCTCAGGGAGACGGAACAAATGTAAAAAAGTATACTGAGAAAATCAAACTGATTGAGGATGCTCAGCAGACAGAGCAGAAAGCTCAGTTGGCAGCAACGGAAAAAGAAAATAAACGCCTGGAAGAAGAGGAGCCTGCACCCATCAGGAATCCTGAGAAGTTCGATATGGATGAAGCTGATAAGGCTGAGCCCGGCATTGTAGATCCGGATAAGCCGGCCAGGAAAATCAGTAAGAGACTGGGGAAATAATGTGAAATTTATTCATCTGTCTGATCTTCACTTAGGGAAGAGAATAAACGAATATTCGATGCTGGAAGATCAGGAATACATACTTAAAAAGATTATTAACATTATAGATGATGAAGTTCCCGATGGTGTGATAATTGCCGGGGATATTTACGATAAATCCATTCCGTCAGCTGAAGCTGTTCAACTGTTTGATGATTTTCTGGTTCAGCTTGTCCGGCGTAAACTGGAAGTGTTTGTTATCAGCGGAAACCATGACTCCCCGGAGAGGATCGCTTTCGGTTCCCGCATCATGGATGCCAGCGGCATGCATATGTCTCCGGTGTACAGCGGTGTTATTGAGCCTTTTATCATGGAGGATGAATACGGTACGGTTGATATTTATATGCTTCCCTTTATTAAGCCTGCTCATGTGCGCCGGTTTTGCAAAGATGAAATTACCACATATACCGATGCAATAAAATATGCTGTTTCAGAAATGGATATCAATTCCGCCAACCGGAATATACTGGTTACTCACCAGTTTGTAACAGGTGCTAAGCGCTCCGAATCCGAAGAAATATCGGTGGGAGGTTCTGATAATGTGGATGCCTGCGTTTTTGAACCCTTTGATTATGTGGCGCTTGGTCATCTCCATTCAGCCCAGAAATGCGGTTCGGATACCATCCGCTACTGCGGCTCTCCTCTGAAATATTCATTTTCGGAAGCTAAAGATCAAAAGTCCGTGACAGTGGTTGAGCTTTTTGAAAAAGGGAATTTGTCATACAAAACCATTGAACTTGTTCCTAAGCATGATCTGGTTGAGCTGAAAGGAACTTATGAAGAACTGACTTTGAAATCCTTCTACGAGAATACTACATGGCAGGAAGACTACACATACATTACGCTGACAGACGAGGAAGATATCCCGAATGTTATCGGTAAACTCAGGGCGGTGTATCATAACCTGATGAAACTGGATTATGATAACAGGCGCACACGGTCAAATATGGAGATAACCGGGTCCTCCTATGTGGACTCAAAATCACCGTTGGAACTGTTTTCTGATTTTTATGAGCTGCAGAACAATCAGTCTATGAATTCAGAGCAGTACGGCTTCATGCAGGAACTGATTGAGAAGACATGGGAGGGTGAACAATGAGACCTATACGGCTTACAGTATCAGCCTTTGGCCCCTATGCAGGTAAAACCGTTCTTGAATTAGACAAGCTAGGTACAAATGGCCTCTATCTTATTACCGGTGACACAGGCGCCGGGAAGACCACAATTTTTGATGCAATTACATATGCCTTGTATGGAGAGGCAAGCGGGGATAACAGAGAGCCTTCTATGTTTCGATCGAAGTATGCCGATGCGGGTACACCGACCGAGGTAGAGCTCGTTTTTTCGTATGGGGGGAAAACATATACTGTAAAACGAAACCCCGAATATTTACGTCCCAAGTCCCGCGGAGATGGTTATACAACCCGGAAGGCCGAGGCACTGCTTCAATACCCGGATGGAAGTGTTGTAACAAAACAACGCGAGGTGGATAAGGCTATATACGATATCATGGGTATCAACCGCAGTCAGTTTCTACAGATTTCTATGATTGCACAGGGAGATTTTCTGAAACTGCTGCTTGCACCTACCGAAGAGCGGAAGATGATTTTCCGTCAGATATTTAACACACAATTGTACCAGAGTCTGCAGGACAACTTAAAACTTGAGTCCGGCACGCTTAACGAGCGGTGCATTGCTGTACGCAATAGGATCAGACAGTATATTGATGATATATCCTGCGACGAAAACGATGTTTTAAGTATTGAGGTTGAAAAGGCAAAGGACGGCACACTCCCTACAAATGATGTTATTGAATTGATTGAACGCCTGCTTACTCAGGATAATGATAAATACGATGCCCTGAAGAAATCAATTGAGGACGCGGACAGGCAGCTTGCAATAATTAATGCTAACCTTGGAAAAATTGAAACACAGGAGAATGCACAGAGAGCCCTGGTGCAGGCCGGAAATGATTTGGCCGTCGAAGCTGAGAAAAAGGAAAAGCTGAAGGAAGCTTTTCATGTTGAAGAGGAGAAAATACCGGAGAGGGATAAACTTTCGGAAGAAAGGGCGAAAATAGAAGGGGAATATTCCCGTTATGAAGCATTGGCAGCCCTTGAAAAACAGATCCAAAAAGATGAAAAGAATATTTCTGAGGATGAAGAACAGCTGAAAAGTGTTCAGAACCGGCATGCACTTAATGAAGCAAAGTTTAATAGGCTTAAAGAGGAGTATGAGTCTCTTTCGGATGCAGGTGAAGATAGAGAAAAACTTTCCAATCAAAGAGACAGAGCAAAAGAAAGAGATAATAAGCTGGGGGACACGGCAGATGCGGTTAAAGCTGTTCGTGATTTAAACGATACATTGATTCTGATTCAAAGTGAGTACAGGGAAGCAGCGGATACATCGGAAAAGGCGTCCGCAGACTATGAAGCAAAGAATCGCACTTTTCTGGATGAGCAGGCGGGGATTATTGCCGAAACCTTAGAAGACGGGAAGCCTTGCCCTGTATGCGGCTCTTTAGAGCATCCCTGTGCAGCACACAAATCAGAAAAGGCACCCACAGAAGCACAACTGAAAAGAGCGAAAGACAATGCCGAACGAGCACGCCGAGACTCGGAAAAAAAGAGTGGTCAATGCAGTGAAGCAAGAGTTAAACTTGATGCAAAAAAGGCGGAAGCTGAAAAGCTGGTCAGAGAATTGTGGGAGGATATCTCCATTGAGGAAGCCGGAAAGAAGATTCAGGAGGAGCAGGCATCGGTTTCCGCTCAGATAAAGGCACTAAATGAGTCGATTGCAGAAGAAGAGAGAAAGGTCTCTCGCAGATCTGAACTTTCAGAGATGCTGCCCGAAGAGGAAAAATCGCTGAAGGAAGATGAAAAGGATATCTCTTCCCGCAATAGCGCTCTGGAGGCTCAGAAGGCATCATTGAGCGAAAAGAAAGAACAGCGTGATAACGATAAAAAATTACTTCGTTTCGGAAGCAGGGCAGAAGCGGAAAAGGAAGTAATAGCTCTGGAAAAATCCATCAAAGAACTGAAAGACGTATATGATAATGCACAGAAAAAACTGGCCGGATCAAATGAAAAAATAGCAGGATATAAGGAATCTATCAAGGAACTTTCCAATCAGATTTCTTCTGATTTGAATCTTGACAAAGAGAAAGAAATAAAGAAAAAAGACGAGATAACGCAGAAAAGAAAAATTGACGATGCCGCCTCTACAATACTCTATGGCCGCATTGACAGAAACAATCATGCGCTGGTGAACATTTGCGCCAATGCGGGCAATCTTGATGAACTTGAAGAGCGTTATGCATGGATGAAAGCTCTGTCAAATACGGCAAACGGTAATATTTCCGGCAAAGAGAAAGTTATGCTGGAGACCTATATTCAGATGACATATTTCGAACGGATTATAGCACGCGCCAACACTCGCTTTATGATTATGTCCGGCGGGCAGTATGAGCTTAAACGCCGGAAAGAAGCAGAAAACAATCGCAGTCAGAGCGGGCTTGATCTTGATGTTATTGACCATTACAACGGCACCGAAAGAAGTGTCAAGACCCTTTCCGGCGGCGAATCATTCAAGGCATCGCTTTCTCTTGCGCTGGGGCTTTCCGATGAAATTCAGGCTTCTGCAGGTGGAGTTAAGCTTGATACAATGTTTGTCGACGAAGGCTTCGGTTCACTGGACGATGAGTCTCTCGACCAAGCAATGAAAGCCCTTTCCGGTTTAGCAGACGGGAATCATCTTGTGGGAATCATATCCCATGTTGCCGATCTGAAGAACCGTATTGATAAACAAATCGTAGTAACGAAGGAAAAAAGCGGGGGGAGCAAGGCGCAAATTATCATATAAAATCTCACAGTAATTAAAGAGCATAAAAAAACGGGCTGGTGCCCGTTTTTTGGTGACGATACCGGCAAAGATTATAATTCTTCGCAGTAGATTTCAAAATAGCTCTGGGAATATGAGCATGTAGGGCAAACCTCCGGTGCGGTTTTACCCGTTGCCAGATAACCGCATCTGCGGCATTCCCATACTTTGCTTTCGCTCTTGGCAAATACTTCCTTAGCCTCAACATTATGCAGCAGGGCGCGATAACGCTCCTCATGACGCTTCTCAACAGCAGCAACCAGTCGGAATTTGGCAGCCAGCTCAGGGAAGCCCTCTTCATCGGCGGTTTTTGCAAAACCTTCGTACATCTCGGTCCATTCATAGTTTTCGCCCTCTGCGGCGGCAAGAAGATTTTCAGGTGTATCTCCCAGGTTGTTAAGCTCCTTGAACCACATCTTAGCATGCTCTTTCTCATTCAAAGCGGTCTTGACGAAAAGGGCAGCAATCTGCTCATATCCTTCATTGGCTGCAACTGTAGAATAATAGCGATATTTAGTATGAGCCTGGGATTCACCGGCAAATGCCTCCTCCAGGTTCTTCTCTGTCTGAGTCCCGGCATATTTGCTGACCTCAGGCTGGTCGTTCTCCAATTTAACGAAAACGGAAGCAGGCTGTTTGCATACAGGGCACTTGAAATCAGCAGGAAGTTCCTCTGCTTCATGAATATAACCACATACTGTACATTTCCATTTGTTCATTTTTTTATTTTCTCTTTCTTTAATATCATTACATGGAATAATTTCCAACAGTTTCTTTGCCGCCTCAACGGGGAAGTCGTCAGATGGCGGTGCATCAATCAGGCTTCGGAGCAGTTCATGAGTCTTTCCGCTTTGAGGGAGCATATAACCGGCTTCTCTGAGCAGATCCTCGCTTATCCATCGGATGGATTTATGAAAGGCTGTCATCAGGCGATAGAGGTTATCATTGTCAGTAGCTTCTGCCAGCTGGCGGGCAATCTTTTCCTGTCTGGATTTGCTCTTCGCAAGAGCGTTAGAGATGGCCACCAGGGTCTCATCCTTTACCTGCTGCGGCGGGTATTCAAAAGGTACCATGGAAATAGCCGCACCCGGGCAGGAATCGGCGCAAATACCGCATCCTATGCACTTGCTGACATCAATGATACTGTCTTCAGTATCACTTGCACCCGTCGGGCAGACATAGAGACACAGACAGTCCTTTGTGCAAAGGCGCAGGTTTCTTACGGCAAATTTTTTCATAAGCTCGCCCTCCCTTCGATTTTTTCAAATTTCCACGCAGGGACTTTGCAGACAGGACAGATTTCCGGAGCACAATCGTCGACAAAGATAAAACCGCAGACTGTACAAACCCAGACCTCAGTGTCCTGTAAAAAGGCATCTCCTTCTTTTTTCCAGCGATTAAGCAGAGAGCTGAGAATGTTTGTCGATTTTCCACCCCAGACACAAATACGATGGGTGCCCCGATCAGCATTGGCCACAGCGGCAGCTTCCAGAGAAGGGTATCCTTCTTCCAGATCCTTCCGGATTAGTTCGGCAAGCTGTTCAATGCCGGCATCCGGTACAGAAGGTATAACAGATGTAAAATAGTCAGCAATTTCACTGAAGAGTGCAGATGCCTCCTCGTTATACTGCTTTTCACATCCAAGTGCCAGATTGGAGAAGACGGCTGAAAGCTCTCCGGCTGAAAGCTTTTTCATGTCCTCATCAATGTGGACAGGTTTTATCGGTTTTTTTACATTTCCGCTCTCGCCTTCCGGCTTAAAGGCTGATGTATCAGCGCCACATAGAGGGCATACCCATGACTCCGGCAATCTGGTAAAAGGCGTACCTTCTTTTGCTTCGTCATAGACATATCCGCAAATGGTACAGATGTATTTCATATAGCATTCTCCTTTCCGAAATGGTTATAGTAATTACACATACATTAAATATTATCCGGTTGGAAAAGTCAAATTATATCTGTATTTTTTGACCTTTATGTGCTTTATTAAAAAAACGCTGAACCCTCACAATTCCGGAAGATTCAGCGTTGGCGCTATCCGCTATTGATTCCCATGGCTTGAAGCCCAGAGCTCGTCAGCT
>CAYFQD010000004.1:49832-73549 GCA_964345275.1 uncultured Oscillospiraceae bacterium | reverse complement strand
AATTTTACATTTTTTGCCCCGGTTCGGATAGGTACGTAGGTTTTACCGTTTACGATTCGTGAGTCATCTTCTCTTCCTTCCCCCTATATATATAATATACACGAAAGGCGTGCAAAAAAATGCACGGAGCAGCAATATTTTTAAAAATACTGCTGCTCCTCAGTTAAACTCACGATTACAGTTTATGTATTGTTAAGACTATACCCTTGAAGTTGTCTTACGCGAATCTTCACATTTGAGTTTATTTAACTGTTCATTGTGCCGTTCGCTTATGGTCTGATAAAAGCCCGTCACCTTTTTTGCAACCTTCTTATCCCATGACGGATCGGCTGCGTAGCGTTTGTTTACCGAATCAATGGTATTGCCGCTGTAGAGAGAGGCACCCGGCCGCAGATAGTTGTGTGCCAGACCTCTGGCTACAACATCAATGCATTCAGCCTTTGATAAATAGCCCTTTCTGCCGTATCCGAAGAGATTGTTGGGTCTGAAACAGTAAGTTCCGTATGCACTTTCGTGTGATGCAATTCCCAGAACGAAAAGTGCATTAACTCCGTAATCCTGCTCAGCCTTGTAAAAGGCCTCTTCCAACCCGACCAGATTGTGCCTGGTTACAAGCTTCAGATCTTCCACTGTCACACCGCTGGGTTTGCTCATATCAAGAGCTGCGACCTCCGCAAAGGAATATGCAGGGATTGCTTTGCGGGCAAAGACATAATCAACAGCTTCTTCTCTGAGAGTTTCACTAAAGGCAACAGGTTCTATTAAAGCCATGTTTTTTGCAGCAATGTCATTGCCGGCGTCAAGGGAATCGTAACCGTTCCTTACTGTTGAAAGAACGAAGCCGGAACTCAGCAGAATCAGTGAAAGACTGAGCGATGCAATGGCAATCAGAGTCGCCTGCCGGGTAAGCCCGCGTGGAGCGTCCGGTGATATAGAATATTTGCGAATTTTGTTATAGGGATTTTGCATATCAGTTTACCTCAGGAATCGTCAGATTCGTATTCTTCCTGAACGCCGGAGAAGTCGGTATTTGTAATTTTCAGCTTGAGAACCGCAACGGTTCTCTTTTCACCTTTGTCAGTCACTTCATAGGAAAAGTTTTTAAAGAGAGCATCTTGCAGGCGTTCCCGGCAGGTGCTGTCCATATCGTTATTGCAGATGAAATTGACATAATCATTATCGATATATTGCTCAACTATCGTCTCTTCAGTGCCGGAGAGTCCGTCGAAGAATATGCCGGCAGCCATTTGAGGGGTAATGTCGGTTGCAGTGCTTACGCCGATGCTCAGAGGCAGAGCGACAAAAAAGATATTAAAATGTTTATTATTGTATACATAGATCCTTCTTTCCTTATGCCTCATCTCATAATGCCACATCTCATACAATATTAAATCAATAGGAAAAATATAAGCGTTTTAACTAAAAAACATTGATTTCGAGCCAAATCCATGTATAATATATAGGCATGTTTCAAATAACATGTCTTCCGGCATGAGACCGGAAGTATCCTTGCGACGGGAGAGACCGTCGCCATTCAGTCCACAGGGAGGTGAAATAATGACAAACTACGAGGTAATGTTCGTCATCGATCCTACATTAGAAGATGAAAAAAAAGACGCTGCAGTAGAAAGCGTTAAGGCGATCATCGAAACCGAAGGTGAGGTCGGTAATGTAGATGTATGGGGAATGAGAAAACTTGCGTATCCGATTCAGAAGAAATCTGAAGGATACTATGTTGTCGTTGAGTTCAAGGCACAGCCGACGCTGCCGAAAGAGCTTGACAGAAGACTCAAGATTTCTGACAGCATTATGAGACACTTGATCGTCAATAAGGATGAAAAATAGAAGCGGGGTGTAACATGAATTGTGTAGTATTGGTTGGGAATTTAACAAGAGATCCGGAATTGAGATATTCAACAGGTGCGAATCAGACTGCAGTATGCAGGTTCGGTATTGCCGTAAACGATGGATTCGGTGACAGGCAGGAAACAAACTTCATCAACATCGTTGTGTTCGGCAAGCAGGCAGAGAATTGCGAGAAGTACCTGGCTAAAGGGAGAAAGGTCGCTGTAAACGGCCGCATACAGACAGGCAGCTACGAGAAGGATGGACGCAAAATCTATACAACGGATGTAGTTGCCAGCAGAGTAGAATTCCTGTCAAGCGGAAGCCAGTCCGGTGAATCGGGCGGACAGCATAGCTTCGGCAATGCAGCTCCTTCAGAAAGTGCTGGCGGGGAACCGATGGATGTACCGGGGTTCCAGGCGATTGACGAGGATGATATTCCATTTTAAATGAAAGGAGACCATACCATGGCAATGGATAACAGAAGGCGCGGTGGCGGCATGAGAAGAAAAAAGGTATGCCAGTTCTGTGCTGAAAAGAGCAAGGAAATAGATTACAAGGATGTTGAACTGCTGAAGAAGTATATTACCGAAAGAGGTAAGATTCTTCCGAAGAGAATTACGGGAACTTGTGCTGTTCACCAGAGAGAGGTTACTACGGCAATTAAGAGAGCGAGAATCGTAGCGCTGCTGCCGTACGATGCTGACTGATTTTAAAGCCCTGTCCGGCAATGTGCCGGGCGGGGCTTTTGCATACATAAAGCGGATTATTATAGATATGAAAGGAGAGTGCTGACAATGAAAAGAATTATATTAGTATCGCACTGTGTTCTCAACAGGTTCTGTGAGACTCCGCCGGCGGGAGATTTTTACAGGGAAGGTTTATTTCAGGCCGTTTCAGATAAACACTTGAGCATTGTGCAGCTTCCATGTCCGGAGCTGTGTTTCCAGGGACTGGTTCGCGAGTCTATTAGCCCGGGAACGGAAAAGGCCGAAGAATATGAGAAATACTGTGAAGGATTAATCGAGCCCATTGTGAAGAACCTTATTCAATACAGGGAAAATGGAATTGAAGCGGCCGGGATAATAGGAATTGACAAAAGTCCTTCATGCAGCGTTGTGGATGTGGATGCCATAATGATGAAAGTACTGTTCAAAAGGCTCAAAGAGGAAGGAATAGATATTCACTTTAAAGTCGATATGCCTGTAACAGGGGGCAACGAGAATTTCGCAGAAATAGTGAGGCAAGTATAAAAGGGCGAAAAAGGCATGCGGCACTGACAGCAAGCACCCCTGTCAAGGGTGCTTTTAAATTATATGCACACCAATTTTTAGCATGTGTTATAATAGAGGGCATGGTAAGTTGCCTTACTGTGCAGTTTTTTGGGAAAAACATTACTTAGGGAAGGAAGAGCCTATGTATGTAGGAAGAATAGAGAAGCTTTTAACGCAGTATACCGCCATGCCCATGTGCATAATAAACACACACGGGAAGGTGACCAGAGCCAGTGAAAAAATAGCCGATGTATTTAAATATGATGGAATAGTAGACTACGATATCTACCAGTTAACAGGCATTAAACTGACAGAAATAATGAAATCGGCAGAAGACGAAACGCCGTTGTTTATTGAGCGCAATGAAAGGTCATTCAAAATAATATGTAAGTTCCTTGGTGAACCGCAGGAGCCCGCAGAGGAGGGTGATGCGGGCGGCGCGCCGGTAATACTTACCTTCGTTGAAACCACACACTATGAGACGCTGAAGGAGCTTTACAACGATGAGAAGGTTTGTCTCGCACTGATTAATCTTGACAATTTCGATGAGCTGACATCAGGAGCCGATGAGCGGCGCGATATGGAGGTTGCCGTGGAGATAGACAGGCTGATCAGGGCCTGGGCGGAAAACATGAATGCGGTGACCATAAGATACAGGGACAACTTGTATGAAATAGTTATGACTCAGAAAAATGTCAGATGGCTGATTGAGGACAGATTTTCCATCCTGGATGAAGCCAGGAAGATAGAAGCAGATGAGGACTTTCCCGTGACATTGAGTATAGGAATCGGAATCGGGGGCAAAACCCTCGCTGAAGAGGATGAATATGCACAGGCGGCGCTGGACATGGCTCTGGGCCGCGGCGGGGATCAGGCTGTTATAAAGAATATAAGTAAGTTCGAGTATTATGGCGGCAAGACGGCCAGTGCGGAGAAGGCATTTAAAGGTAAGGCAAGAATAATAGCCTTTGCATTGAAGACCTTGATGATGCAGTCATCCAAGATTTTTATTATGGGGCACGCCAACCCGGACATGGACTGTCTCGGTGCATCAGTCGGCATACACAGAATTGCGGAATCAACAGGAAAGGAAACACACATAGTACTGGGAGAGTACAGTGAGGCTATGAACGATATGGTCGAGGACATAAAGGATGCAAGCATCTATTCTCTCGTCTCTGCTGAAAGGGCCCTTGCGATGGCCGATGACAATTCGCTGGTTGTTCTTTGCGATGTGCACAGACCGGCGCTTGTGGAGTCAATGGAGCTGGTAAACAGAGTTGAAAAGCTGGTGGTGATCGATCACCACAGAAAGGCGGAGGATGTTCTGCCTAATCAGACGCTGTCTTATATGGAATCCTATGCTTCGTCGGCATCGGAGATGGTTACCGAAATGCTTCAGTATATTTCCGACAAAAAAGAGGTTTCCAGGCTTGAAGCTGATGTGCTGCTGGCGGGAATAATGCTGGACACTAACAGATTCGCCGTTAAAGCCGGAGTGAGAACTTTCGAAGCAGCTTCATGGCTGAAGCGCGCGGGTGCGGATTTGCAGAATGTACGCAGATACTTTCAGGCCAACGCTGAGAACTTCAGGGCCAGGGCAGAAGGTATTGCGGAGGCGCGTCTCCTTGATGGCGGCATTGCTATGTCCATATGCCGCGGCGAGAACATAAACTCACAGATAATCAATGCCCAGGTTGCCGATGAGCTGCTTTCAATAAAAGGTATTGAAGCCAGCTTTGTTGCCGGGCGCAATGAATCGGGACAGACCGTCGTAAGTGCCAGATCTCTTGGAAACATAAATGTTCAGGTGGTAATGGAACAGTTCGGCGGCGGCGGTCATATGAATACCGCAGGGGCCAGAGTTGACATGACGCCGGAGGAAATACTGCAAAAAATAGAGACATTCTTAAAAACAACACAATAGGAGGTTAATATAATGATTGTAATACTGCTGAAAGATGTAAAGGGTACCGGCAAGGCCGGTGATGTGGTTAAAGTCAGCGATGGATATGCCAGGAACCAGCTCATTCCTAAAGGGTTCGCCAAAGAAGCTACACAGGGCAATGTGAGAAACCTGGAAAAGCAAAAGGCTATTGCGGCAGAGAAAAGGGCAGAAGAAAAGGCCGCGGCAGAAGATCAGGCCGGAAAAATAGAGAAAATTACCCTTCAGGTCAAGTCAAAGGGCGGAGAAAGCGGCAAGCTTTTTGGCGCAATTACGACAAAGGACATTGCGGATGCGCTGGAAGACCAGGAAGGTATAAAAATAGATAGAAGAAAAATAGATATGCCGGGGCCTATCAAACAGACAGGAACATGGGAAGTAACAGTCAAGCTGTTCCCGGAGGTGGCGGCAAAGATGAAAGTGGAGGTTACCGTTTAATAGCACTGTTCGAAACGGGAGAAAATCATGGAAGAAAGAATTCCCCCGCACAGCATGGAAGCGGAAAAGTCCGTTCTGGGAGCTGCGATGCTCTCCAGGGACGCTCTTTATGATGTCATGGAAGTCGTTAAGCCGGCAGATTTTTATGACAGGAATCACAAAGAAATATATGAATCCATTCTCGAGCTTAGCAGAAGAAATGCACCGGTTGATGCCATAACCGTGGCTGAAGAGCTTAATAAAAGAAACAGTCTGAATATGGTGGGGGGCAGAGTATATATAGCATCCCTTTCTGCCGGAACTCCAACTGTGTCCAACGCTCGTGAATACGGCAAAATCGTTGCTGAAAAGGCGACAATAAGAAATCTCATCAAAACGGCGGATGATATAGTTGCCAAAGGTTATGAAGACAGTATGGACGGAAATCACCTGATGGATTTTGCTGAAAGCGGGATCTTTGAGATTTCCCAGGCAAGGCAGAAAGGATCCTATTCGCATCTTAAGGATGTATTGCTGAAGAATATAGAAATCATAGACAGGGCCTCCAAGCTCGAAGGGGGGCTGACAGGAGTAACTACCGGATTCAAAGATCTTGACGCTAAAACATCGGGTTTGCAAAAGTCAGATCTGATAATTCTGGCAGCCAGGCCTGCCATGGGCAAGACGGCTTTTGCACTGTCTGTTGCATTGTCTGCAGCGGTAAAAGGTCAGGCCTCTGTAATGATTTTCAGCATGGAAATGGCTAAAGAGCAGCTGGGTGCACGACTCATCGCCATGGAGTCCAATGTGGAGATGCAGAAGATCAAGACAGGTACTCTGGACAGACGGGACTGGGAAGATGTGAACAGCGCACTGGATGTGCTGAGCAATGCCAGCATTCATATAGACGATACGGCAGGAATCAGCATTATGGAAATGAAGAGCAAATGCCGGCGGCTTAAAGCAGAGCACGGGCTTGACCTGGTTATAATAGACTATTTGCAGCTTATGAATCCGGAAGGAAGAGCGGATTCCAGAACACAGGAGATAACCGTTATTTCCAGAAACCTGAAACTGCTGGCCAGGGAGCTGAATTGTCCGATTGTTGTTTTGTCACAGCTATCAAGGGCACCGGAGCTGAGAAACGATCACCGGCCTATGCTGTCCGATCTGAGAGAGTCCGGCTCAATAGAGCAGGATGCCGATCTTGTAATATTCCTTTACAGGGATGAATATTACAATGAAGATACTGAAGCTCCGGGAGAATGCGAAGTAATTCTGGCCAAACAGAGAAGCGGCCCTACGGGAACCGTCAGGGTGGCGTGGCGTGATAAGGTAACCAAGTTTGTTGACAGTGCGGGAAGGAGTGACATTCCGACCTTCTGATGACGGGGAACAAATGGCTTTTATAAAAAAAACAACAAAGGATTATTTTCTGCTGGATACACCCGTAGAAAATATATTTATAAATGAATACATGACAATGGCGCCGGGTGAATATGTCAAGGTATACCTGTTTGCTTTTATGTATGCGGGTCTGAAAAGCAATATTTCAAATGAAGATGTTGCCAAACACATGGAAATGGACATAGAGGATGTTCTCAAGGCATGGACTTTCTGGGAGAAGCTGGGCGTAATCAGGAAGCGGATGAAGGAACCGGATAACATACTGGACTACGATGTGGAGTTTGTGATGCTTAAAGAGAAACTTTACGGCAAAAGCAAAGCGGAAAAGCATTACGGGCAAGATTCTGCAGAAGATATGGGTCTGGGAGATGCTGAGATTAAAAAGATGTTTGAAACCATTGAGCACACTCAGGGAAAGATGCTGAACAGCGGAGAAATGCAGGCAATAATGTCGTGGATAAGGGATTATCATGTTACGGCAGGCCTTATTGCTTACGGGTTTGAACATGCGGCTTCAAAGAAGAAAACGGGTCTGCGTTACGTAGAAAGCATCGTTAAGAGCTGGGCTGTTGACGGTTTCAAAACAGCAGAGGAGGTTCAGGAGAAACTTGCTGAAAAGGACAAAAGGCAGAAGATGTACAGAAGAATCTTCAAGGCTCTGGGATTCAGCAGAAATGCTACGGAAGAAGAGAAGCGCATAATAAACTCATGGTTTGAAGAACTCAATTGCACTCTGGATATAATTCTGGATGCCTGCAGTAAGACATCAGGCATAGCCAATCCCAACATAAACTATGTTAATAAGGTTTTGCAGAACTGGCATGACGAGGGTCGAAAGATTAAGGACGAGACAGGGCTCGCCATGGGAGAAATAATGAAGTATCTTGAAGATTTGCGGGCATATAATGAAGAAAAGGCTGAAACACGCAGGCGGGAAGTGTACCGGAAAGTTCCGCGGATTAAAGAAATAGAAGATGAAATAAAGCTGGCAGGTGCCGAAATGTCAAAGGTGATTATTTCGGGCAGAGATGATAAGAAAGACGCCGCCGACGATATAAAGGCGAAGGTAGAGAGACTGAATACGGAGAGAGCATTCCTTATGACAGACAATGGCTTCACGCCGGATTACATGGACATCCGATACAGCTGCCCTGAATGCAGGGATACGGGATTGCTTGAAACAGGAGAAAAGTGTCAATGTCTTGGAGAAGTGACAAAAGAAAAAATAAGACTATTGAAAACAAAGAAAAACAGGTAGAAGTCAAAGAACCTTCAGAGAGAAATACGGAAAGTCTGCACAAAGTTCAAAAAGCTCAAGTGGAAGTGACTCCGCTTAAGAAGAGAGTGGAAGAGCTTAAAGAAGCACAGGAAAGATCTGAGGGCAAACAGAAATATATTATAGAACAAACCCCCGGGACAATTGAGGCTGCGGGTGATTTGGCGTTTATAAAAAAAGAGCGACAGGAAGAAGCTGTCAGAGCTGCCGAAAGAGCAGTGCTTATCCAGGCTGAAAAGGATATGCAGAAAGAGCAGGAACGACTGAAAGCCAGACAAGAGAGAGCGGACAGACTGAAGAGTGCGGAAACAGAAATACGCATTGCTGAAAAAAACATAGAGAAAAAAGAGCGAGAGGCTGAAAAGAAGAGGCTGGATGTTATTGAGGCAGAAAAAAAGGCAGCAGAAGTCAGTTTCAAGAAAAATAGGACAGCCGAAGACAGAGAGAGACGACAGGAAATAATAGACAGGGGGAGAATGACATCAAAATTTCGCAAACAAAGGGAAGCGGAAAAAGTACGAAAAACGGAAAAGACACAAAAAACGGAGGAAATAACCGCAAAGGTTGAGAAAGAAGAAAAGGCGGAGCAGAAAAAGGCAGAGCGGGAGCAGAGGGAAAGAAGAGCGCAGGAAAAGCAAGGGAAAAAAGTGCCGGGCCGCAAGACAAAGCTTGATCGGCAGAAGCTGATAGAAGAACAGCGAGCTATTCAAAAAGAGAAGCGAAGAAGGAGAGCGGAAGAAAAGCAAAGGCAGAAACTTGCCAGAAAGTCCGCAGAAATGGGTCGCGGAATCGTTAAGGTACACGGGACAGAGGTTTCAACGGAGATTAAACCGGTAGCTAAATTCTCATGGCTGGATTTGTTTTCGAAGGATAACCCCGCCAAAGAGCAGGCAAGAGAAGGCGCAATAATTTTATCCCAGTTCAGACAGAGAGAACGTGCACGCCGTGAGGACAGCAAAATAAAAAAGAACTTTGATAACTTCAAAGATTACTGCGAAAGAAGAAAAAAGCCTTTGCTCATCCTGCTATCGCTTGTTTTTATTGCAGTTATCGGCAGTGCAGGATGGATAAATCACTATACTGCCTTTGAGTATTCATATAACGGAAAGGTTCTGGGGTATGTAAAGAGTAAAGATGTGGTTTTTCAGATTACGGATCTGGTACAGGAGGCCTTGATTGAGGATAAAGACATGGAAATATCCGTAGATGCCAAGGAGGATATCTCATTTAACAGGGTTCCCGTGATAAACAGGGACATAACAATAGATTCCTCGGACGATGTACTCAGGCGCCTTACATATGTAGGTAATTTGAACATAAAGGCCTGCGGCATTTATATTGACGGAAAGAAGATCGGCGCCGTGGAGAATAAGGAAACAGCGGTCAATGTTCTGCAGACAATCAAGGGGCTGTATGCCAGCGGCAAAGAGGGATCGAAGGTAGAGGAAGCGGTCATACTTGAAGATATAGAGATTAAAGAGAGCAACACCAGCTTCAGTGATATCATGAGCGAAATAGATATGGTGGAGAAACTTTGCACCAGCGGGGAAAAGGAAACCATTCATACCATAATTCCCGGAGAAACACTGTCAGACATTGCTTTGGATTACGGGTTGAAGGAGGAAGATGTTCTGGCGGTCAATGAGGGAATCGACCCTAAAAAGCTGGATGTGGGCAGCACCATCATTATCAGGCAGAATGCACCGCTGCTGACCGTGAAGATCAGCGAAGTAAGAACTTACGAAAAGAAAACTCCATTTAAAACAGAGAAGAAGAACGATAAGAATCTTTATGAAGGATACACGGAAGTGGATGTAGAGGGCGTCAAGGGCACCAGCCGGCTGACGGAAAGAACAACCAGCGTAAACGGCGATACTGTTGATAAAGAAATTCTCAACGAAAAGGTTATGGAGCAGCCGGTAACGGAGGTAATTCGCGTGGGAACCAAGGAGAGACCTCCTACAGTTGGTTCGGGAACATACATATGGCCGACCAACGGCAGTTACAGAATTTCTTCACGGTTCGGGCCGAGATGGGGAAGACATCATGACGGAATAGATCTGGCCTGCAGAACGGGGACCGATGTTCTGGCATCGGATGGCGGCACCGTTACCCGGACGGGATATCACGGCTCCTATGGACTGCTGGTAGTTATAGATCATCAGAACGGATATGAAACCTACTATGCACATAACAGTAAGATTCTTGTGAGCAAGGGAGATAAGGTGTTTCAGGGCCAGCACATAGCCGAATCCGGAAACACCGGAAGAAGTACAGGGTCGCATATCCATTTCGGAATTAAGGAAAAAGGAAGGTTCGTAAATCCGGAAAGATTTCTGCCGTAAGAAATTCTGCCGTAAGAAACTGCCGAAAAGGGATTTGACAAGGAGAGATGAGAAAGAAGCGAAGGAGCAGACAATTTAAAAATAACAGCCGCGTCATTGACATGAATGAAGCGCGTCTGCGTAGAATTCGCAAGCGTGCCGAGGAGCGTGAGGAAGAGGAGCGAAAGAAGACAGCGGCCAGCAGCAGGAGGATTAAGAGAAGGAGAGAGCTTAGAAAGAAGCAGAACAGGCGAAGATTCCTGCTGGGTGTTATTGCAGCGGGTATGGTTGTTATCATCGCCTTTTCCGTTGTAAACATTGTCATGCTCAAAAAGGAGCAACACGATTTAATGGAGAGACAGGCGCAGTTAAAAGAGGAGAAGCTACAGCTTGAAAAGAAACTGGAGAACATAAACAGCGAAGAAAGCATAGAGGATCAGGCCAGAAGCAAGCTGAAGCTTATCAAGCCGGGAGAAGTTATCTATATTCCAAAGGATTAATTAACACAGATGAAGATAAAGGAAGCTATTATTGTCGAAGGCAGAGACGATACCATTGCAGTAAACAACAGCGTTGATGCATTAACAATAGAAACACACGGCTACGGAATCAGAAAAGAGACCTGGAAGCTCATTGAGACCGCATATAATACAACAGGGATAATAGTTTTCACCGATCCGGATCATGCGGGTGAACAGATAAGAAAGCGGATTACGGACAGGTTCCCGGATGCCGGGGAGGCTTATCTGGATGTAAGCCTGGCGAAGAAGAAAGAGGATATAGGAATTGAGAATGCTTCACCGGCAAGTATAAGGGAAGCACTTCTGAAGGCTCATGCCCGGCAAACCGGAAGTATCGCCGAAGAAATAAAAGCAGAGGATATGATTCAGTGGGGTCTGATGGGCGGGGAGGAGAGCTCCGCCAGAAGACAGGCTGTCGGCAGCCTTCTGGGCATCGGATTTGCAAACGGCAAAACTATGCTGAAACGGCTGAACCGGTTTGGAATTAACAGAGATACGGTGGAAGCCGCCTTAGAAAAGATGCAAAAAGGATAGAAGAACGGGTTTTATGGAACTGTATTCACCATCCACAATAAAAGAGATAAGAGACAAATACGGATTTCAGTTTTCAAAGAGTCTGGGTCAGAACTTTATTGCGGATAGAAACATTTTGAATAAAATTGTGGAAGGTGCTCAGGTGGGGCCGGAGGATCTGGCAATAGAAATAGGTCCGGGCATCGGAGCCCTGACAGCAGAATTGGCGCAGGCTGCAGGCTGGGTGGCGGCAATCGAGATTGATAGCCGGCTTATGCCGATTTTAAATGGAAATCTGAAGGATTATAATAATATAGAATTGATTAACCGGGATATTCTGAAGACAGACATGGATGAGCTTATCTGCCAATGCAGAAGAGCCGGCAGGTTCACGGGAAGCGTCAGAATAATAGGGAACCTGCCCTACTATATAACCACTCCGATAATAATGAAGATTCTGGAAAGCGAAGTCAAGGCTGACAGCATAACTGTTATGATGCAGAAAGAGGTTGCTGACAGAATTGAAGCAAGTCCCGGGAGCAAAACCTATGGAGCGATTTCTGTTGCCGTGCAGTATTACTGTACGGTTTCCAGAGTTGCATCTGTTTCCAGAGGATGCTTTGTCCCGCCTCCTAATGTGGATTCCGCCGTGTTGAATCTGAAGATACGAAAAGATAAGCCGGCAGAGGTAAAAGACAGAAAGATTTTCTTTGATTGCATAAAGGCGGCTTTCGGACAGAGGCGAAAGACTCTGCTCAACTCCCTGTCCGGGGCGGGCGGAATTAATAAAGACGATGTTAAAGAAATCCTGGATGCTGCGGGAATAGACCCGGGCAGAAGAGCGGAAACCCTAAGCGTAGAGGAATTTGCGAGGATTGCGAATGAAATGGCGTAGACCGGAAAAACCTAACTTCATAAAAAAAACAACAGCCAGAATCAGGCAGGAACCCAAGCCGAAAAAGCCGGATGGTCCGGTGAAGAAAAAGCTCAGGGCAGTCTTTGAATGGCTGAACAAAAACTATGTGGCATTTATTTTTATTGCAGCGATAATAATAATGTTTATTGTAGAGACAGCCGGCAGACATTCGCTTCTGGAGAGCATATTGTTTATGATGCAGCACCCGCTTGTATTCATCTGTAACACGATGCTTATTGCTGCAGTGCTGTCCATTTCTCTTTTCTTCAGGAGGCGATTTTTTGCCGCCTGTCTGCTGTCCGTAAGCTGGCTGTCAATAGGGATAATCAACGGAGTAATTCTGTCTAACAGAATGACGCCTTTTAATGTAAAGGATTTAAGCAATATTAATGAGGCCAGGGCAATACTCACCAACTATTTTTCCGTGGGAAACCTTATACTTATATCCATAGCTATAGCTCTGGCGGTAATTTTAATTCTGTTTTTATATCGCAAAACCCCTCGATTGGACAGGAGAGTGGATTTCAGGAAGAGTTCGGTTATCGTTGTGCTTATTGTTTTTCTCGCAGGAGGCTCTATCGTGGGAGGAATGAAGGCAGGTATTCTTGATACTTTTTTTGGAAACCTGGCCTATGCATACCGGGATAATGGTGTCCCGTATTCTTTTATGATTACATGGCTGAAGACCGGAATCGATAAGCCTAAAGATTACTCTGCAGAAAGCATTCAGGGACTTTTTACTCACGGCGAATTGGGAGAAGACGGTATTTATACACCGGGGGAAGATGATGCGAATTCGGATTTTAAGCCGAACATTATCTTTTTGCAGCTGGAATCCTTCATAGACCCTACTATCTCAACGGCAGTTGAATGTTCACAGGATCCAATACCTAATTTTCGCAGGTTGCTTAAAAAATATTCATCGGGCTACCTGACTGTTCCTGCCGTAGGAGCGGGAACCGCCAATGTGGAATTTGAGGCGATTACAGGTATCAGTGCCAGATTTTTCGGACCGGGCGAATACCCGTACAAGAGCGTTTTGACGGAAAAGACCTGTGAAAGCATTCCTTACAACCTGAAGGAGCTGGGGTACTCATCCCATGCTATACATAACCACAGAGGTGCATTTTACAACAGAAACAAGGTATTCAGACACCTGGGATTTGACACTTTTACCTGTCTGGAATACATGAATAATGTAGTAAAAACTCCAAAAAACTGGGCTAAGGACGCTCTGCTTACAGAATGTATAGTGGATGCCCTGGAAAGCACAGATAATTCCGACTACATATATACAATCTCGGTACAGGGTCACGGTAAGTATCCCACAGAGGAAGTTATTACTGACCCTGTAATAAAGGTAACCGGCGCCCGGGATGAGGAGACCAGACTGGCATACGAGTACTATGTCAATCAGGTATACGAAATGGATATCTTTATCAGGGAGCTTACGGATACAATGGAGGCTTATGATGAGGATGTGGTTCTTGTCATATACGGCGACCATCTGCCGGCCCTCGGTATGACGGAGGAAGAGCTGACGACAGGGGATCTCTACAAGACACAGTATGTGGTCTGGAGCAACTTCGAAATGTCTAAAAAGGATAGAGATACATCCACATATGAAATAGGTCCGATGATTCTGAAGCGACTGGGAATCTCAGCGGGCATGATGACTAAATATCATCAGAATTACATGGGGACGGATAATTATATTAATAATCTGGAAGCCTTGAGTTACGATATGCTATATGGCAAAGGATATATATATGGTGAAAAGAATCCCTTTAAGGCCACTGAAATGAGAATGGGAGTGAAGCCTATAAAGATTGAAAAAATTGTGCAAATCGGAGAGGATTTCTACATTAAGGGTCAGAATTTCACGGAATTCAGCAAGATATCCCTTGATGATGAGGTTCTTAAAACCGTATTCCTCGGTCCTACGATTCTTTACCTTAATGAAGAGGTGAATCCGGCAGATGCATCCAGGATGAAGGTAAGTCAGGTTGAAAAGAACAAGGAAATCCTCAGCACTACGGAATAATCAGGAGATAGTCAGATAGAGAAATGTTTGGAAAAGATGTAAGGGTGCCAACCCTGGAAACGGAGAGACTCATACTTCGCAGGTGGAGTCGCAGAGATGCGGACCAGCTGTATGAATACGCAAAGGATCCGGATGTGGGGCCTCATGCGGGATGGAAACCTCACTCCAGTTTAGCGGAATCCCAGATGATAATAATCGGGTTGTTCAGACGGAATATGACATGGGCAATTGTCGAGAAAGAAACAAACAAAATCGTGGGAAGCATAGGCTTCGAGGAGGATAAGTACCGCCGCGGAGTGAACAGCAGGGAGATGGGATATTCATTATCAAAAAACCACTGGGGCAGAGGATATATGACGGAAGCTGCCACACGCCTGGTAAGCTATGCCTTTGAAGAGCTGGCTCTGGATATTTTAATGATCAGAACCGGCGACGCCAACATCAGAAGCCGCAGGATTATTGAAAAATGCGGATTTAGATATGAAGGAACTTTGAGGAGGGCATACCGCATATATAATGGAACAATCAGGGAAGTACGGTGTTACTCTATACTTCGGGAAGAGTATTTCGAGAAGTCTTGATTGGCTCGGGAAAATATGGTAACATTATTTGGTATATGAAAAAATATATGGAAGAAGCCTTTGCAGAAGCACAGAAAGCGGCTGCTGACGGAGAGGTTCCGGTAGGTGCAGTGATTGTCCGGAACGGTGAAATAATCGCACGTGGGCATAACATGGTCGAAACACTCAAGGACCCGACGGCACATGCGGAGATGATTGCAATAAGAGAGGCGGCTGCCCGTTCAGGCGGGTGGAGGCTGCCCGGATGTACTATGTTTGTTACAATGGAGCCGTGCAGCATGTGTGCCGGAGCTATCGTGCAGGCGAGGATAGAGAAACTGTATATAGGCACAATGGATCCCAAGGCGGGAGCATGTGGATCCGTGTTTAATATTCCGCAGGAGAACAAACTGAACCATTTTGTGGAAATAGAAAGAGGACTCATGCAGGAAGAGTGTTCCGGCATAATGAAGGATTTCTTTAAGAATATAAGAAACAGTAAATCGGAGGAAAAACGCTAATGAAAAGAATAGGCGCAATGATTTGCGTAATGATGATGGCAATTACGATGCTTGCACCGGCATGCCTTGCGGTAAATGAAGATAATGCGGCAACAAGCAAGGGAAGACTTGTTCTGGAGAAAACCTCACCGGAAGACGGCTCGGAAGGTGTTGCCGTGGACAACTTAAGTTTAAAAGTTTACTTCAGCAAGGATGTACAGCCGGCATCAGATAAAATCAGAAAAGAAAATGCAAAAATGTTCGTTCTTAAGAATGAAGAAGGCAAGAAAGTTCCTGTTAAGGTTTACTACAGTGATGACGAAGAGGGTCTCATGCTGGTTGCCGCCGATGTAATAGGCAACAAGAAAAAAGATGTCAAGATAGAGAGTGATGAGAAATACACACTGACGATTAAAGCCGGAATGAGAGCAACCGATGGAACTACACTGGGGAAAGACGAGATAGTAACACTTAAAACGCTGAACCAGGCGGGGTCGACAACCGTATATATAATATTGATGGTTTTAATGATGGGCGGTATGATATTCTTCACCATGAAGAGTGCCAAGAAAGCCGAAGAGAAGGAAAAGGAAGAAAGACAGTTTAAAGACGGCGTCAATCCTTATAAACTGGCCAAGAAGAAGGGCAAGTCCGTAGAAGAAATTGTTGCACAGGAAAATAAGAAGAGACAGAAAAAAGAAGAAGCCCTCGCAAAGAAGAGGGAAGCGGAAGAAGCGCTGGAAGCTGAAATCATCGAGAAAATCAGGAGAGAGTCAAACAAGCGGGTTTCTAAACCAAAGCCTATTTCCGCCGGCGGAAGCAAATATAAGGTTAAGGTAATCACATCTTCGGGTAAACAGGTTGAGACGCCTAAGGAAAGTATTGCAAAAACCGGCAAAGGGACGACAAACCCGAAAGGAAGATCAGGTAAAAGCAAAAATGTAAAAAAAAGAGGCCGGAGATAAGAAAAAACCATGGGGACAGTATTTAATGTCCCCTTTGTTGTATGGGAGAAGAAACGGGTTCAGACATGATAAATTCAATAGACTTAAAATCATATGCAAAAATAAATCTGACTCTCGATGTCAAAGGGGTGATGGACAACGGCTTCCACGAAGTGGAAATGATAATGCAGCAGATTCTGCTTTCTGATGATGTCAGCGTCAGCTGGAAAAGCGGCGGGCATGATTTTGTAATTAATCTCAAAACCAACAGAAGGTATCTTCCTGTCGACGAACGAAATCTGGCATATAAGGCAGCAATGTTAATGAAAGAAGAATTCGGGAGAGGCCAAGAAAAGCTTTGCGGCAGACTGGATATAAATATCAAAAAGAGAATTCCCGTAGCAGCAGGACTGGCCGGCGGAAGCGGAAACGGCGCTGCTGTCCTTCATTCTCTGAATGTAATCTGGGGGTTGGACATGGATGTGAACAGGCTGAATGCCATCGGAGCGAAACTGGGCTCGGATGTGCCCTTTTGCATAATGGGGCAGGCTGCGGAAAACAAGGTGCTGAAAAACAGATTTGCAGATGACCCTCTTGCCTGTCATTGTGCACTGGCAACGGGAACGGGAATCGAACTGAAGCCTCTGAAAGGACTAAAAAGCCACCTGGTTCTTTCCAAACCACCCATAAGCGTTTCAACGGCCGGCGTATATCGGGGCATTGATAAGGAGGTTATTACAGAGAGACCCGATACAGAGTCGATGATAGCAGCTCTCAAAGAAGAAAATCGACGGAAAATTGAAAAAAATATGATTAATGTACTTGAAAATTACACTTTAAAGCGTTATGCTGTTGTTATGTATACAAAGAACAAAATACAAGAGGAGTGCAATCCTCAGGCAGTTCTTATGAGCGGGAGCGGACCTACGGTGTTCGGGCTTTGTAACAGCAGAGAAGAAGCGAAACGAATCTGCGATATTATGCGAAGCGAGAATCGCGAAAGCTTCTGGACAAGGACGACATGGTAGCGAAGGACATTATGAAAAAGAGGTAAGAAAATGCTAAATTTTGATATTCAGAACCACAAACCCCTTCGTGAAATGGTTTACGAAGAGCTTAAGATGGAGATTCTTACAGGAAACATAGTTCCCGGAACCAGAATGATGGAGGTTGAACTGGCAGAAGAGATGGGTGTCAGCAGAACACCCATCAGAGAAGCTATCAGAAAACTGGAGAAGGAAGATCTTGTTACAATCGAACCGCGGCGCGGTGCCTATGCGTCAATGATTTCTACAAAGGATATGGTTGAAATCCTTGAAGTCAGACAGGACCTGGACGGGCTGGCGGCATTTTTTGCAGCATCCAGGATGACCCCCGAGGAGTTTGCGGAACTGGAAAAAGAGTGCAACCTGTACAATGAGGCGGTAAAAAGCGGAAGCATGGAAGATATGATTAAACATGACACCAGATTCCACAGAATTATCGTAGATTCCTGTCAGAACAAAATTCTTGTTAAGATGATAGAGCAGCTTCAGGAGATGGTTTTAAGATTCAGATATATTTATTATGATAATTTCAGGCGTGCAGAAAATATGCCGGAAGAACACGCAGAAATTCTTAATTCCATTAAAACAGGCGATGCTGAAGGGGCCAGATTTGCAGCGGACATTCACATAGACAGACTTAAGGAACTGGTAATCTCCGAAGCTGTTCAGCAGAAACATGTTTAAAATCGAAACACTATTAAAGAGGCAGACCCCGGCGAAATCGCCGGGGCTGATTAAACGCCGCAGCAATATCGGCGTTTTTGTGTGAGGAAAGGGAATTATGCTGGAAAAATACAGAAAATTGCAGAATGGAAGCGATATAAGAGGAGTATCGCTCACAGGAGTTCAGGGAGAGAGCCTGTCTTTGCGCGAAGAAGAGGCGGCCGAAATTGCCAGGGGTTTTATAACATGGCTGTGTGACAAGCTGGGGAAAATGCCGGAGAAGCTGAAGCTGGGAATCGGAAGAGATCCGAGAAACTCAGGCCCCGGACTCCTGGACGGACTGATGGATGGTTTAGGCCCTTACGGGTGCCGTGTATTTGATTTCGGACTGGCATCAACACCTGCTATGTTTATGGCTACCGTGTTCTCTGAATTTCAATGTGATGGAACTATTATGATTACGGCCAGCCATCTGCCGTATAACAGAAACGGATTTAAATTCTTTACCGCGGAGGGCGGGCTGAATAAGAAGGATATAACAAGTATTCTGGAATATGCTTCCGATATAGAAGCCGGCAGGGATATTGTCGGAGAACAGAGATATAAGGACAATTTTGTGCTCAGATTAGGAAAGCGTGTGTTTGAAG
The DNA here is from genome assembly GCA_964345275.1 of uncultured Oscillospiraceae bacterium. Classification (GTDB taxonomy): domain Bacteria; phylum Bacillota; class Clostridia; order Peptostreptococcales; family Anaerovoracaceae; genus Lentihominibacter. Next base: position 54,707 of record CAYFQD010000004.1, on the reverse strand, counting down.
CAGAGAAGGCGGACATAATGACACCTTATTGTGAACACTTGAAAGGAATTATTATCTCCGGGGCGGATAATGGCGAGAAGCCTCTTGAGGGAATGAGAATAGTGGTGGATGCGGGAAATGGCGGCGGTGGTTTTTTTGCCACGGAAGTTCTGGCTCCCCTCGGGGCGGACACACAATACAGTCAGTTCCTGGAGCCGGATGGAATGTTTGAAAATCATGCACCAAATCCTGAGGACGCGGAAGCGATGCACTCCGTATCCATGCGGGTCATTACCAAGGGAGCCGATCTTGGACTTATCTTTGATACGGATGTAGACAGATCCGCCGCTGTTGACAGCAGAGGGCATCAAATTTCAAGAAACGGAATTGTCGCCATGGCGGCGGCACTCATTGCAGAGGAACATCCAGGGACGACAGTGGTGACGGACAGCATTACAAGCAGGCAGCTTACAGAGTTTCTTGAAGGAACATTGAACCTTAAACACCTGCGATTCAAGAGAGGATACCGAAATGTGATAAATAAAGCCATAGAGCTTAATGAAGAGGGGATTGACAGCCAGCTTGCTATAGAAACATCCGGACATGCTGCATTTAAAGAGAACTACTTTCTGGATGACGGCGCTTATCTGGCGACAAAAATAGTAATCAAGGCCGCAAAACTTTTCAGAGAGGGTAAGACGATAGACAGCGTAATAGCGGATTTACAAAATCCGGCAGATGAAAAGGAAATAAGAATTCCTGTTCTCTGCAGAGACTTTGGAGCTTACGGGGATAAAGTACTTGAAGAACTGAAGAGCTATGTGAAATCGGAAGGGGAAACGGGAGGAATGGTAATTTCCCTTGAAGAACCTAATTATGAAGGTGTGAGAATAAACTTCGAAGCAAAGGACGCCGGGGGAGCTGATGGCTGGTGTCTGCTTAGAAAATCGCTGCATGATCCGATTCTTCCCATGAATATCGCATCTGATCAAAAGGGCGGAAGTGAAAGAATTAAAGATGCTATGAATAAATTCCTGTCTCAATATACAGAATTGGATTTAAGTGTCATGTGATAATATGGTCGGAGAAAACTATGAAGGATAACAGACATTATGTTTCATGCGGAACCATGAAGCTGCTGGAAAAGCGAGCCGATGAGGAGGGTCTGTCATACCGTCAGATGATGGAGAATGCGGGCAGTGGAGCCGCATACCATATTATGAAAGCGGTACCTGTTACTATGCAGCCTGCGGTCGCAATAGTCTTTTGCGGTAAGGGGAATAATGGCGGAGACGGTTTTGTTGTTGCCAGAAAAATGCAGGAGGCGAGATACAAAGTCATAGTAGTGCTCGTTGACGGACAGCCGGTAACACCCGATGCAATAACAAATTATAAGCGGCTGCTGACAAGACCCATCGATATATTTACAGACGGAACGGCTCTTACCGAATTTAAAAATGCACCGACTGTAATAGTAGACGGGATATACGGCACCGGATTCAGAGGTGCACTCACGGGGAATGGTCTGAAGGCGGCGATGTATATAAACAAATACAGAGCACAGGGGTCAAGAGTTTTTGCACTGGATATACCATCCGGTCTGGGAGGCGATATGCTGGATGCCGGAGAGCTGGACAGAAATGCGGTCAAAGCGGAGCAGACTCTCACATTTCACGCATGTAAACCCGTTCACCTGCAGCCGTTTGCCGAGGAGTTTTGCGGAGAAACGATAATTATCGATATAGGAATAAATGAAGAAAAGCTGTTGAAACCATAGGAGAATCCTGATGCTGACACTGAATGAAAAGCTGAATAAACTTGAGAAAATAATTAAAGGTTACGGGCAGATGCTTGTGGCTCTTTCCGGAGGGGTTGACAGCACCTTCCTGCTGGCCTTTGCTTACCGTATCTGGAGAGATGACAGAGTTGCCGCACTTACTGCTACGGGGCCCATGTTTGCGCCTGACGAGCAGGAGTATGCGACAAGTGTATGCGAACGAATGGGCATAGCTCAGAAAAGAATAAATGCGGAGCATGTTCTGAATATGATAAAACGCAACCCGCCGGACAGGTGTTACCATTGCAAGAGGGAAATATTTTCTCTTCTGAAGGAGCGTGCGGATATGGTTGGGAGCGTCCTTGCTGATGGAACAAATATGGATGATATATCCGATTACAGACCGGGATTCCGTGCCATAACAGAGCTGGGAACAGCAAGCCCGCTGAAAGAGGCGGGTCTTACAAAGTCAGAAATCCGTCAGGCTCTGCAAATGACGGCAGAGGAACTTGGAGAGGAGATCTTCAGAAGCGGGAGCGGCGAAGCTATTTGGGAAAAACCGGCATTTGCATGTCTGGTCTCCCGCATACCATATGGTGAAATAATAAACCGGCAAAAGCTTGAAGCCATATTCTCGGCCGAAAAATACCTGCGGGATAAGGGATTCACACAGGTCAGAGTGCGATGTCACGAAATAGCAGGAAATGTCAGCGGGAATACAGCCAGCTTTATGGCAAGAATTGAAATGTTGCCGGAGGAAATGGACAGACTCCCGCGGGAGGAAACGGAGAACGCCTTAAGAAAGCTGGGTTTCAGATTTGTTACGATGGACCTGGGAGGTTATGAGAAAGGCAAGCTGAACGGGGAACTGCAGGGAACGATAAAATTACCCGACAGAATAAATGTGACAGAAACGGCTTCAGGCGGATCAGGCGAAGTAAGCGATGATGTTATGGCGGAAATTGAAAGGTTTCTAAAAGATGTTCGCGGGAAGAAATACAGCTTTGCAGACCTCACAGGTATAGTTGAGAGGCTGAGGATGCCGGGCGGCTGCCCCTGGGACAGAGAGCAGACACATGAAAGCCTGAAGAAGCATCTTGTGGAAGAAGCCAACGAAGCCCTGGAGGCCATAGACGAAGGTGACCGGCAGCATCTGTGTGAGGAGCTGGGCGATGTCCTTCTGCAGATAGTCCTTCATGCACAGATTGCCGGTGAAGCGGGTGAGTTCACCATAGAAGATGTTGTGCAGACCGTCGCAGAAAAAATGGTCAGAAGACATCCTCATGTTTTCGGAAATATTAACGTTTCAACCATAGATGAAGGCCTGGATCTTTGGGAAGAGATTAAAAAACTTGAGAAAGAGGATTAATTACATATAGAAGAGGGGAAAAGGATGTTACGAGTTGCAGATTTACTTACATTGCCGATATTTAAAGATTTCTGTCTGATTAACAAGGCAGGCGGGATAAATAATAGAGTATCCGGAACAGGCGTTCTGGAATGGGAGTCACCGGAAGAAATTTATGAAACCTTCAATCCGGGAGACATGGTGTTTATCACACAGTATATGCAACCGGGAGATCACACTTCCATGGAAGAGGGGATGCGTGCACTCATCAAACTCAGAGTCGCTGCACTGGCAATTAAAACAGCAACCATTGACGGCCCCTTGAGTAGAACATACAGAGGTATTCCCAGGACATAATTGAGCTGGCCGATTTTCACAGAGTGCTGTCGATGAATCTATAACGGCTGCACTGGATGCCATGCTTAGAGGACTGGAAAAACGCAAAAGGGAAGAAGTTGGAGCCATGGCGTTAATAGTACCCGGCATGAGAAGGAAATCCGTGATGGATTTTTATGACGAAAACATTCTCAAGCTGAAGGAGTATGATGACAGACACAAAACGGATATGGTTGAAACGCTCATCGCATACACGAAAAGCGAATGGGATATATCGCTCACTGCGACCCGCATGTATCAGCACGACAATACGATCAGGTACAGACTGAAAAAAATCAGACAGATACTGAATATTGATTCAGGACCGGATGGACAGATGCAGCTGACTGTGCTGGCGAGCCTGCATAAACTGAGAAAGATGCTTGGGGGAAATTCTATAGTCTGAGGAGATAAATAAATGAGTAAAACAATCACATCAAACATATTCCTTATGGGTACAGCAATAATATGGGGCTTTGCTTTCGTTGTACAGAGGGACAGCATGGGAACCATGGGGCCCTTTATGTTCAGCGGCATCCGGATGCTTCTTGGTTCGCTGACGCTGGTGCCGATTTTCATGTTTGCAGACAGCAGGAGAAGGAAGCGAGGAGAATTTAAAAATATAACAGCCGAAGAAAGGGCTGCGGGACGAAAGAATCTCGCAATAGGAGGCATAGCCGCCGGCATAATAATATTCATTGCTGCCAATCTGCAGCAGGTAGGACTGGTTACGGTGGATGCAGGAAAGACGGCGTTCATTACTGCCCTTTACATTCTGCTGGTGCCCCTTTGCGGCATTTTCCTGAAGAACAAAACCTCCGTTTTCAATTGGATTGCTGCCATAATCGGAGCCATAGGGTTATATTTTCTGTGTATTACCGAAGGTTTCTCCATTGCCTGGGGGGATCTGCTGGTTCTCATAGGTGCATTTTTCTGGGCCTTTCATATTCTGGTCTTTGACCGCTTCGCACCGAAGGTTGATGTGTTTAAACTGGTTTCGATTCAGTTTCTGGTTGCGGGAGCAATCAGTCTGATCGTAGCCTTAGTCACGGAGACCAACACAATTGCGGCCATTTGGGCAGAAGCCCCGAATATCGCATATGCAGGAATGCTTTCATCGGCAATTGCGTTTTCACTGCAGGGGCTGGGGCAAAAGCACGCAAATCCTACGGTGGCGTCGGTAATTCTCAGCACGGAATCCATGTTCGGAGCAATCTTCGGAGCAATCTTTCTTCATGAAGTCCTGGCCGGCAGGGAGTTGCTGGGATGTGTTCTGATGATGGTTGCCATATTGCTGGCGCAAATTCCAGGTCCTGATGATAAATGAGGAAGCTGCATTAATAATATTTTCCCCGGTGAGGCGAAGGGATGCTGATGCGAAGTGGATGTTGATGCG
>CAYFQD010000004.1:4486-49732 GCA_964345275.1 uncultured Oscillospiraceae bacterium | reverse complement strand
TGATGCGAAGTGGATGTTGATGCGGATATCTGCTTCGTTTCATTTTATGCCGGAATGCGATATAATATAGGAATGGAAGCAGAACTGAACAATATAATAAAGAATATCAGCCCCGCAAATCGGGAGATGATGCAGATAGCCAGAGCTCGTCAGGACTCTCTGGCCAAACCGCCCGGAAGCCTTGGGGAACTGGAGGATATATCGGTACGAATTGCCGGCATGACAGGAAAGGTAATTAATACCGTGAACAAAGGCTGTGTTGCGGTTTTTTGTGCGGATAACGGGGTGGCGGTCGAAGGGGTTGCTTCGGCACCTCAAAGCGTCACCATGGCACAAACTGTAAATTTCACCAGAAGGCTGACAGGTGTCGGAACTCTGGCGGAGAGCTTCGGAAGCGAACTGCTTATCGTTGACATGGGAGTGAAGGATAAGATTCCGGAAGAGCTGTATGACAGCAGACCTTTACAGGATACCCGTAAGATAGTCAACCGGAGGATCAGACCGGAAACAGGGGAAACGGACAATCTTGCCACAGGCGCGGCCATGAGCAGAGAAGAGGCGTTACGCTGCATTCAAGTGGGCATAGAGATGGCGGATTCAATCGCGTATAACGGATTTGAAATAATGGGCGTAGGCGAAATGGGAATCGGGAATACCACCAGCAGCGCCGCAGTGCTGTCGGCCATAACAGGAAGAGAAGCAGGGCAGACTGTCGGTCGGGGCGGCGGAGTAAACGACAAAGGTTTTGCACGAAAAAAGGAAATTGTCAACCAGGTATCCATGCCATACCGTCAGGCGGGAGGTGTTATCGCAGGGCTGACCTACGGGATTACCGTGCCGGAAATCGAGGCAGCAAAGAAGCTGGCTGCAAGTCATATGGTTGATGTGCTGGCAGCCATGGGTGGGTTTGACATATGTGCAATGACCGGTGCGTTTCTGGGTGCAGCTAAAAATCGCATGCCGGTGGTAGTCGACGGATATATTTCCGCAGTGGCAGCGCTGGCAGCATATATTATTGCACCCGACAGCAGAGACTACATGATAGCTTCACATAAATCCTTTGAAAAGGGCTATGTGCTTGCTGTAGATCTTCTCGGACTCAGGCCTTTCATGGCACTGGAAATGAGACTGGGCGAGGGGAGCGGATGTCCGGTAGCCTTTAAAATAATAAAGGGTGCCTGCGATGTAATGAGGAATATGGCAACTTTTGCCGAAGCGGATATTAACGACGGATACCTGGAAGAGATAAGAAATGAAAAAAAATATATTAAATAGATTACATATAGCGACTATCTGCGGCAGCTGGCAGGAGATTGCCGATGAATATGGAGTAGGAATAGAACTGGACTATTATTGTCAGGCAGAAAATATGGATGGCGATAGGGGAGTTAAGGTCAAAGCCATGGTGCAAAAGGCTCTGCAGAAATATCGTGTCGGCATCATGCACGCTCCTTTCAATGAACTGTTCCCGGCAGCTATAGATCCTCTGGCTCGCGATTTTGCCATGAACAGACTGAATATGGCAGCTTCTCTTGCTCTGGAATTCGGCATAAAGAAGATGGTTGTTCATTCGGGGTATGTTCCGTTTGTCTATTTCAAACCCTGGCATGTAGATAGATCTATCGAATTCTGGAAGGAGTTCATGGCAGATAAGCCCGCGGACTTTGAAATAGCCATAGAAAATGTTCTGGATGACGAGCCTTCAATGCTTGTTGAGATTGCACAGGGTGTAGATTTATCCAATGTGGGTCTATGTTTCGATGTGGGACATGCCAATATTACGAAACGGATCAATCCGGATATCTCTTTGGGGCAGGATGAATGGCTGGATGCTATGGCGCCATATCTTAAACACCTGCATATTCATAATAACGACGGCACCGGAGATTTTCATAAAAGCTTCGGAGAAGGAACCCTTGATATAGAAAGGCTGCTTGACGGGGTGCTGGAAAAATGTGACCGGAATACAACTATAACCGCGGAAATACTTGCGGAGAAAGATTCTTTTGAGTGGCTCGCCGAGAGAGGCTATATATGAATATCTTTGTAAGCGGAGGGTGCAAAAACGGTAAATCCTTTTACGCTCAGCGCATAGCAAAGAAGATGGCCCTGAAGAAGGGTCTGCCTCTTTATTATGTGGCAACTATGATCCCCCGCGATAACGAGGATCGTATGAGAATTGCCAGGCATATTGACGATCGCCGGGGCTGGGGGTTTCAGACCATCGAGCAGCCGGTTAGCCTCTTGAAGATATGCAGCAGAGGAGATGTGAATCTTGAAGGGGTATTTCTGCTGGATTCGGTAACGGCAATAATGGAGAATGAGATGTTTCCGAGGCAATCACATATTGTTGACGGGGAACGCATTGTTGAGGTTTCATTTGATCCGGATGCGGCGTTCAGAGTTAAGCGGGATATGTTGAATTTCGCCCGGGCAACAGGAAATACTGTATTTGTATCTGATGGAATCTACGGAGACGGCGGTGAGTACAGCCAATCGACGGAAGAGTACAGGCGCGGGCTGGCTGAGGCTGACCGCGCTCTGGCAGAAGTATGCGAAAGGGTTGTTGAAATAAGCTACGGTTTTGAGGAGATCTGGAAGTGAAGTATATTAGAGGCTTTATGATGGCATGGGGTAATTTTAGCGCAATTCCCTGTCCCTATCACAAATGGCACGAGGACTCCGGAAGGGCTATGCTGGTTATGCTGCCCCGGATAGGTTTCCTGCTCGGTGTAATAACAGCCGGAATCTGGCAGGGATTGGGGTATATAGGGGCTTCATCTATATTGACAGGCGTGCTGGTTATCGTGTCGTATTTTCTCTGTTCCGGATTCATGCACCTTGATGGATTTATGGATGTAAATGATGCTGTTTTGTCGAGAAGGCCATCCATAGAGGAAAGGCAGAGGATTCTCAAGGCATCGGATACCGGTGCCATGGCGGTTATCAGCCTGGTGCTTATTATGATGTTACTTGCCGGTTCAATGATAGAAGCTGCAGGCAAGGGCTTCCCGGTGACTTTTTCAGGATTTATTGAAAGAGCCTGCCTTTTGGCATTAATTTTTACAGCATCCAGAACCATGGCGGCAAGAGCCGTGCTGGTGCATCCTAAAATGGGAGTGAGTCAGTATGCCGGCGAAAAATTTGAGAGCAGCAGTACGGGGGCGAGGATTCAGGAAAATGTAATTCTGTTCGCCCTTCCTGTTATTCTGATAATTGTGATACTGGTGTTATTAAGGAGCTGTTTTACCGTATGTGGTGCAGAAGTGTTTTTAATAGTTCTGATTTTGACCGCGGCATCCTCATACGGCACAGGGGTTTATGCCAGAAAGAACCTGGGGGGCATGAATGGAGATATAGCCGGGTATATGATAATATCCGGCGAAGTTGCAGGGCTGATGACAGCGGCTCTTAGTATTTGACAGGCGGGAGAAATATGATTCTGATTTTCGGTGGAGCATATCAGGGTAAGCTTGAATATGCGAAAAAGAATTTTGATATAGAAACGGTATGCGACTGTATGCCGGAGGGGTGCGAGCCGGACTTCAACACCGATGCAATATGTGGAATTGAAGCTTTTGCACTCCGGTGTGTAAGGGAAGGAATAGATCCGGTGGAATGGTTTGCAGCCAGGGAAAATAAGTGGACGGAGAAAGTGCTCATTATTTCCGATGTGTCGCAGGGGGTGGTGCCCATTGACCCTCAAATGCGGGCATTTCGTGAGGCAAACAGCCGTCTGATGCTGTATCTGGCGGGAAAGGCCGGACGAGTTATCAGAGTTTTTTGTGGAATAGGGAAGGATATGTAAATGAGATCAAAGATAGTACTGATAAGACATGGGATTACAACAGGAAATATAAACAGGTTATACTACGGAAGCACAGATGTACCCCTGGCCGCTGTGGGTATCGATGAACTGAGAGAGCTCAAGGAAGAAGGACTGTATCCTGATGCTCCTCATGCGGAATATTACACCAGCGGAATGCTGAGAGCGGAGCAGAGCTTCGAGATTATATATGGCGGCGACAAGGGAGAAACCATTGACAGCGATGAGAATACCACGGCGGGTTCCAGAATAGCCTCAGAGGCTCATGAAATAATTGAAGAATTCAGAGAGCTTGATTTCGGTGATTTCGAGATGAAGCGTTACGAGGAGCTTAAGAATGAAGAGGATTATATCGAATGGATTTCGGGTGACGACCTGTCAAAGGCTCCGCCGAACGGAGAGAGTGTTACGGATTTTCGAAAAAGAGTCCTTCGGGGGTTCAATAGGCTTAAAGCGAGGCATGAGCGTCAGGTTCTGAATCTCAGTGACCGGGAGGAAACAGCTCTGAGCATCTGTGTATGCCACGGCGGAGTTATTTCAGGAATACTGTCACATCACTGGCCGGAAGAAAGCAAGAATTTCTTCCAGTGGATTCCTGATCCGGGGCACGGTTATGTGCTGATCGTTGAAGGCGGGGAATTTGTTTCTTACAGAGAATTTTAACTTCAGAAAGGCAGATGACAGGACATGAAAGTGTACAATACAATTACGGACCTCATAGGTAATACACCTCTTCTCAGATTGAAGAATATTGAGGAACAGAACGGAATCCGGGGTTCTCAGATTATTGCCAAGCTGGAATATTTCAATCCTGCGGGAAGCATCAAGGATCGGATAGGATATAATATGGTCATTGAAGCAGAGAAGGACGGCAGACTTAAGCCCGGAGGAACAATAATAGAACCCACCAGCGGAAACACCGGGGTAGGTCTGGCAATGACAGCAGCGACCAGAGGATATAAGGCAATAATAGTTATGCCGGATAATATGACGGCAGAGAGAGTCGCACTTATGTCAGCACTGGGGGCGGAGCTTTATCTGACGCCGGCAGCTGAAGGAATGTCAGGATGTGTTGCCATGGCCGAAGAGCTGGCAGCAAGTAAACCGAACAGCATAATTGCGGGACAATTTGTCAACCCTGCCAATCCGAAGGCACACATGCAGACAACCGGACCGGAGATATGGGAAGATACTGACGGAGAAATAGATATTCTGGTGGCAACTTTCGGTACAGGAGGAACAATTACCGGTACAGCCCGCTATCTGAAGGATAAAAAGCCGGATATAAGGGTAATAGGTGTAGAGCCTGCGGAATCACCCTTGATAACAGAAGGATATGCCGGGTCTCATGGCATCCCGGGTATAGGTGCTGATTTCAGACCTGATACTCTGGATATGGAAGTGATCGATGAAGTGGTTACGGTAACAAGCGAAGAGGCCTTGAAGATGACAAAGATTCTGGCAAGAACGGAGGGAATTCTGGTGGGAGTTTCCTCAGGTGCTGCTGTGTGTGCCGCACTGCGCAAAGCAGCAGAGACAGAAAGAAAAGATGAATGTGAAGGAGGCAAAAAAATTGTTGTGATTCTGCCGGATACAGGGGAAAGATATTTGAGCATGCTGGCCGAGTAGGATATAATATATATAGGTAGCAATAAACAATAAAAAGAATTGGAAGGAGGGAATAACGATGGCAACTAATACAGAAAAAAAGATAATTACGATCGGCAGGGAATTCGGAAGTGGCGGCAGGCTTATCGGGCATAGACTGGCAGAGAAGCTGGGAATTCCATTTTATGACAAACAGCTGCTGGACAGAATCGCGGAAGAGTCGGGATTTTCCAAACGGATGATTCAGGATGCGGAGAAAAAGGCCAAGAACAGCTTCCTTTACAGCCTGGCATCGGCAATGGGAACAGTTGAAGCGGGACCTGAGAGTCTGAGCCTCAACGAGAGATTCTTCCTGGCACAGTTTGATACCATCAGAAAAATTGCCTCAGAGGGTCCGTGCGTAATAGTCGGAAGATGTGCGGATTATATTTTGAGGGGCATTCCTTATGCAACCAATGTATTCATCTATGCGGAAGAGGCGGACAAGGTTAAAAGAGCCGTTGAAGATTACGGTGTGCCTGAAGATCAGGTGCTGAAAATGATGAAGGAAACCGATAAGGCCCGAGCCAATTACTATGCTTACCACACCGGCCGGAAGTGGGGAGAGCGCTTGAACTATAGTCTGTTAATTGACAGTGGCTATCTGGAAATAGAGGACACCGTAGATCTGATTATTGATTATTCCGACAGACAGATCTGGAGACAGTCAACAATGGATGAATAGATAGAGAGGGGATCATAGTAGAAAAAGGTTATAGATGAGGCAAAATATGAAACAGATTTATGGGATGTATTTCAGTGGAACCGGTACCACGGCAAAGGTTGTTACAGCTGTTGCACGCGGGATTTCCACAGGTACCGGAGCAAAGCCGGAAGACGCCGTGATTATTGATTTCTCGCCCCTTGAGGCCAGAAAGAAGGCTTACAGCTTCACAGCGGGAGAGGCTGTAGTATTTGGCGTGCCTGTAATTGCAGGCAGAGTACCGAATGTTTTGCTGAAATTTCTGGACACTCTGCAGGGGGGTGGTGCACTGGCCGTTCCGATAGTTCTTTATGGCAACAGGAATTTCGATGATGCTCTTATGGAGCTTAGAAACATCCTTGAAGAGAAAGGATTTCATACCATTGCGGCAGCGGCATTTATTGGCGAACACTCCTTTTCAAGGACGCTCGCAGCCGGTCGTCCGGATGGAGAGGATATGAAGAAAGCAGATGCCTTTGCAAGGGCTGTTGCTGAGAAACTGATGAACCTGCAAGAAATACCGGAGGAACCCATATTTGTTGACGGAGAAGAACCGCTTCGGGGATATTACCAGCCGAGAGACCGGAATGGAGTACATATCAATATCCTGAAGGTCAAACCTAAACTTGACATGAGCAAATGTACGAAATGCGGCATATGCGTTGAAGCATGTCCTATGGGTTCAATAAAAAAGGAAGCTCCGGGGATCGTTGACGGCATCTGTATCAAATGCTGCGGATGTGAGAAGAAGTGCCCTGAAGGAGCGCTGTATTTTGATGATCCGGGGTATCTCTACCATAAGGAAGAGCTGGAAATCGTTTATGCCGACAGGCAGGAACCGAAAATATTTATTTAAAAACCGACACCCATTTGTACCGGAGAAAAGAGGGAAAAAGAAATGACAAAAGAAAAAGGAACTTATTACATCAGTACGCCGATCTACTATCCGAGTTCAAACCTGCACATCGGTCATACCTATTGTACGGTAATGGCAGATGCCATGGCAAGATTCAAGAGACTTCAGGGCTACGATGTCATGTTCCTGACAGGCACAGACGAACACGGACAGAAGATTCAGACGCTTGCAGATGCCAGAGGTGTTAACCCTCAGGCATATGTAGATGAAGTCGTGGAGGGAATAAAGAAGCTGTGGGAAACTATGGAAATATCCTATGACGACTTTATCAGAACGACGGAAGAAAGGCATGTTAAACGTGTTCAGGCTCTCTTTATGAAGATGCATGAGAAGGGAGACATATATAAAGGCAAATATGAAGGCTGGTACTGTACGCCATGCGAATCTTTCTGGACGGAGGCACAGCTGAATGATGGTAAGTGTCCTGACTGCGGCAGACCTGTAAATAAGGCCGAGGAAGAAGCATACTTTTTTAAGATGAGCAAGTATGCGCCGGAACTCTTAAGAATATTCAGAGAGAATCCGAGTTTTCTGGAGCCGGAGACAAGAAGGAATGAAATGATTGCTTTTGTTGAGCAGGGACTTGAGGATCTTTGCATTTCCAGGTCCACATTCGACTGGGGTATTCCTGTACCCCTTGACGAGAATCATGTGATATATGTGTGGCTTGATGCTCTTTCCAACTATATCACTGCCCTGGGTTGGCCGGACGAACCTGCCAGATATGATAAATACTGGCCGGCAGATGTGCATCTGGTCGGAAAGGAGATTGTCAGGTTTCACTCTCTGATATGGCCGGCAATGCTTATGAGTGCCGGTCTGCCCCTTCCCAAGCAGGTGAGAGGTCACGGCTGGCTGCTTCTGGGAGGAGAAAAGGTTTCCAAGTCCAAGGCGGCTAAAGGGCAGGATGTAATCGACCCGGTGGTGCTCATAGAGAGATATGGGATTGATGCGCTTAAGTATTTCCTGCTGAGAGAATATACTTTCGGTCATGATGGAATGTTCACAAATGAAGTAATGCTGAAGAGACTCAACTATGACCTGGCCAATGACCTGGGGAATCTGGTTTCAAGAACAATCAGCATGATTGAAAAATATAACGGAGGGATAGTCCCTGAGCTGACTGAATCGGGAAAATGTGTGATCGGGGACGACGGCACAGACTACGATGCTCAGCTGAAGGAGGTTGCTACAGGTGCAGCAGCAAGAGTTGAGAAGCAGATGGATGACTTCAGATTCAATATGGCTCTGGAAGAGATATGGACTGTTGTCAGACGAGCCAACAAGTATATTGACGAAACCATGCCATGGGCGCTGGCCAGGGATGAAGAGAAGAAGGACAGACTGGACAATGTGCTCCATAACCTGGCTGAATCTATCAGAATCATTTCAATTTTGATTTATCCGTTTATGCACACCACATCGGAGAAGATAAGAAAGCAGATGGGACTGTGGTATAAAGATGTCGTCTGGGAAGATGCATTCACCTTTGAAGCAATGCACGGAGAGCAGGTTAAAAAGGGCAGCGCTATATTCCCGAGACTGGATCTGGAGAAAGAGCTTGAAGAGCTCTACGGGCTGGGCGCTCAGGCGGCAGCGGACAAGGGAGAATCAAACATTCCGCTTAACCTTAAGGACGAAATTGAATATGAAGATTTTGATAAGCTGGACTTGAGAGTAGGCACAATTCTGTCGGCGGAGAAACACCCGAAAGCGGATAAACTTCTGGTGTTTCAGGTAAAGATGGGAACCGAAAAGCGTCAGATTGTATCGGGAGTGGCAGAAGATTTTAAGCCTGAAGAATGCACAGGTCAGAAAGTCGTTGTTGTTGCAAACCTGAAACCGAGAAAGCTGAGGGGGATTGAATCCGAGGGAATGCTGCTCTTTGCAGATAATACAGTTGATGGAAAGGAAAGATGCGAGTTTGTTACGACAATCGCAGCGGATGGCAATCCGGTTACATAGGGAGAATGAGATGGCAAACGGCCAGAAGGGCAAGCTAATATTCAAAAAAATAAAGGCGGCGGTATGTTTAGCGCTTGCCTTTATTATCATGGGGGCTTTAATCCCAACGGAAGTTTCTGCAGCGTCCTTTAACTCTTCAGGTAAGGTTCAGGGAATCAAAGTTTCTAAGGTGACTTACAATTCAGTGACGCTGCAATGGAAGAAGTACAAAAAAGCGACAGGATATCAGGTATACAGAGCGACTACAAGGAACGGACAGTATTCCAGAATAAAGACGACAACAAAAACCAGCTTCAAGAGAACAAACCTTACAACCAACAAAACCTGTTACTACAAGGTGAGAGCCTATTACGGCAAGTCCGGCAGCACGAGGAAATACAGCAAATACAGCGCTGTTGTAACGGGCAGACCTGTGATGAAGAAGCCCGTAATAAGTGCAGTACCGGCCGGCTCAGGAGTATTTGTGTCCTGGAAGAAAGTCAGCGGTGCCAAGGGCTACAAGGTGTACAGAGCTACGAGCAAAAGCGGCAGATATTCGCTGTTACAAACAACAGGCAGTACTTCTTACACGGATACATCTGCAAAGGCAGGGCGCACCTATTATTACAAGGTCAGAGCCTATAGAGTGGTCAGAACTTCAACAAAGCACAGCAGCTACAGCAGCATCAAACGCTCCATCTCTGCACCGGGAAAGACGCAGATAACTGCGGCGCAGAAAGGTAACGCCATTGAGATCACCTGGAAGGCGGCTGCCGGTGCTCAAGCCTATGAAGTATACAGATCCACAGAGCTGAATGGCAAGTATACTGCCATTAGAGAAACCGCGGAGCTGAAATATTCCGACAGGGCGGTAACAGATGGTGTTACATATTACTACAAGGTCAAGGCATATATTAAGGTGGGCAGCAACAGGATATTCGGGGACTGGGCCATGGGCAAATACAGTCGCGATCAGGTGGTTAAATGTGCGGAAGCCTGGCTGGGATATAACGAAACCAACGGCAAGTACAAAGAGATAATCGATGTCTACAATGCCGGCCGGCCTCCCGGTGCATATAGAATGAAGTATTCCGATCACTGGTGTGCAGCCTATGTATCTGCAGTAGCCATGAAGGCGGGAACTACGCCGATAATGCATGTGGAATGCAGTTGTAATCGCATGATGAAGCTGTACCAGAAGAGTAAGGATTGGGTAGAAGATGACGCGTATGTTCCAAGCCGCGGAGATATTCTCTTTTACGACTGGAACGACGGCAGGAATTACAGCGGAGACAATTTAGGAATTCCCCACCATGTGGGAATAGTGACGGGAGTATCGGCGGATAATGTTACCAGTGTCATAGAAGGAAACAGGAGCGATACTGTCAAATACTGCACAATCAAGGTAAACGGCAGATTTATCAGGGGATTCGGTACCCCTAAGTACGATGCCGTTTCAGGAGTAACCTTTGTTAAACCGGCAGTCCAGAATCAGGGTGTCCCTATAATTCTCTCTATGGGTGACGGTTCCATTGAAATGGAAGAATCCGGGGATGTGGTTGACAGTTACCGGGGACATCTTAACAAGATAAAAAAGAACGCTGCGGGGTTTAATTCCGAATACGAGCAAATGGAATTCATTCTGCAGTATGTTAGAGAAAATATGGCTCCAAATGCAGATGAACCGGAGATTTCCGCCTATTATGCCCGACTGATATATGACATCTGCGCTGAAATGGGGATTACAGCAAGCCTGGACAGTGTGCCGGATGCAAGCGGAGCTCTCTATTCCACAAATACGGTTATATTGGATGACAAAGCCTGCATGGTGGACGCATCCAGGAATACGAACATTATAGCTTTTGAACTGGAGGATTAAACATGCTCTTTGACTCACATACACATTTCAATGACGGAAGCTTTTCAGCCCGTGCCAGGCAGGCTCTGCTGGAGTCTGTTGACTCCGCTGTTAAGGAAGGTCGCCTGTCCCATGCAGTAGATATAGGTTTTGACCTTGCCAGCTCAAAGCTGGCGGTGGCTCATGCGGACAGATATGACTGGTGCTATGCCACTGTGGGCTGTCACCCGCACAATGCCAAGGATATGGATGATATGGAGCTGGCACTGATAAAGGGCCTTCTGAATAAGAAGAAGGTGGTTGCCCTGGGTGAAATAGGACTGGATTTTTATCGCAATATCAGCGAGAAAGATGTTCAGCGAGAATGGTTCAGGAAGCAGATTCGTGTAGCCAATGAAAAGAGGATGCCCATAATAATCCACTCGAGAGATGCAGATCAGGAGGTTATGGATATACTGAAGGAAGAGGGAGCTTTTTCTGAAGAACGCAAAAGACATTTCCCGAAGCGTCCCGATCCGGCCGGATTTGCCGGCGGTAAAAACGGCATGGCAGATGATGCCAGAGTACTGCTTCACTGCTATTCCGGAAGTGCCGAGCTGGCGAAACAGTATGTTAAGCTGGGCGGAACGATCTCCATTGCGGGTCCCGTAACCTACAAGAATAACAGGAAAACAGCGGAAGTATGCAGAACCATTCCTTTGGAGTTTCTTTTAATTGAAACCGATGCGCCGTATCTCACCCCGGAACCTTTCAGGGGCAAGAGAAATACGCCGCTGCTGGTGAAGCATACTGCTGAGAAGATTGCGGAAATAAAAGGAGTGACCTTTGAAGATGTCGCCGGTAAAACCCGGGAAAATGCAATGAGATTCTACGGACTATAGATCTATTCTGATATCAGCCCAGCGCTCATAAAGAGGTAGCCTTTCATCGGCTATCTTTTTTAATGCATCAATTCCACGGGAGAGGGGTCTGCCTTCAGTAGCAAGCTCATCTATAGGCCGCCGGATCCAGATAATTGTGCCGTTCTGTTTCAGAGCACGCATATTGATTTCGCTGAGGACTGCACCGCCGCCGGCGGCAATAACCTGCCCATGTTCCTTGCCGAACTCAAGGATTACATCGGTCTCCTTCTGCCGGAAACCATCTTCGCCATCTTCGTCGAATATCTCTGTAATTTCCCGACCGGCCCGCTCAGCCACTATATGATCTGTGTCAATGAATTTCAATCCGGTTGCTTCTGCCAGAGCTTTGCCGACGGAGGTTTTTCCGGAACCCGGCATACCAATAAACACCACATTGCCATGCTTTCTTTCGAGCATGGAGATGATCTCTTCGTTCTTTTCCGCAAAGGCTCCGGGAGTTCCCAGAAAGAAGCCTGCAGCTGCAGTGGCCTGAGCTGCAAGCATCGGCAGTCCGCCGGCATACTTCATACCGCGGGCCCGCGCATCGAGAAGAAGCGCAGACATAAACGGATTATATATTACATCTATGACCGCTTCGCATTCAGGGAAAAAATCAAGAGAAATAAGCGTTTTCAAATTATCCGGGTAAGTTCCTGCAGGAGTTGTGTTGACAATGATATCGATGTTCTCCCCGATATCCTGCAGGCGGCTGTATCCGTCATCCCTTCGTGAGACGAAATGAACCTCTAAAGCACCCCTGTCGGTTACAGCTTTGGTAACAGTCTTTGATGTGCCGCCGCTTCCCAGAATCAGAACTGTTCTGCCGCTGAAATCTATTCCGGCTCTGTCGGCAGTGAAGAGGAAGCCTTCGTAATCGGTGTTGTGTCCGATGAGCTTATATTCCTTTTCGTTTATTTTCTCCTTATAGAGGAGATTAATTGAACCGATTTCTCTTGCCAGGTCACTGACTTCATCGCAGAAAGGAAAAACATCCCTTTTATATGGCAGGGTAATCATAAGCCCGTCAAACTGCCGCCCTTCAATGAACTCGTACATCTTCTCCCGTGGCAGGCTGTAAAGATTGAATTTGTACCGGCCTAAAGCCTCGTGAATCTCCTTGGAAAAGCTGTGGCTCAGATTCTCTCCCACCAGTCCGAATGTGCCGGCATCGTCCGCCTGCAAATCGCGGCTTATGCGGAATAAAAGGCTGAACAGCTGATGTGAATACGGCTTCAGGGATATATTTGAGGAATTCAGGCGTTCAAGGATTTCCTCCTCCCGTCTGGAATCGCCTATGGGCATATTTCTGGCCTTCTTGTAGTCTGAAATTTCGAGAACCTTCTGCATTCTGGATTCAAACAGAGCGAGAATACGGTCATCGATCCGGTCGATTTCCTCGCGCAAAGTTTCTAAATCCGGTTCAGTTAATCGGTCTTCCCTTGTGATGAGAATGGCATCCAGAAGCCCCAGAGCTACAGCAGCTTCCACAACGGGAACCGCACGAATGGCTATGCAGGGATCATGCCTGCCGTTAACAGAAAGAATGGCTGATTCGCCGGTTGTCAGATTGATGGATTCCTGTTTTGATGCGATGGAAGGGGTGGGTTTGAATGCAACTTTGAGAGTCAAGGGCATACCGGTAGTTATTCCGCCGAGAATGCCGCCGCAGTTGTTGGTTACGGTAATTACTCTGCCTTCATCATATCGGAAGGGGTCGTTGTTTTCAGAGCCCTTGAGGGCGGAAGCGGCAAAACCTTTGCCGAATTCAACTCCTTTAACACCGGGAATACCGAAGAGAATCGGAGAGATTATGCTTTCGATGCCGTCGTACATCGCTCCGCCTATTCCCGCCGGCACCCCTCTGGCAACGCACTCAACTATACCGCCGAGAGAATCTCCGTTTTCGACAGCATGCCGGAGAGCTTCTTCCATTTGGGAATCATTTGTTTCTCCGCCAATGGCAAATATCCCGGCACTGATGGAGATTCCAAGGGTTTTCAGATATTGAAGAGCTATACCGCCGGCCACACATAGAGGGGCAGTCATGCGACCGCTAAAAGGGCCGCCGCCGGACATATTTACATTCTCTCCGTATCGTAATCCGGCAGTGTAGTCCGCATGTCCGGGTCTGGGAATGTGACGAAAATTCTCATAGTCCCTTTTGCGTATATCCGTATTCCTGATCTCATAAGAAAAGGTACCGGTTTTTATGGGAATATCCGGTTCCTGTCGCGAGGATGTATATATATCGTTTCCGGGAGCACGTCTGTTGAGGAAGTTCTGAAGCTCCTGCATGTCCACGGTAAAGTCAGGGGGAAACCCTTCCATGTCAACACCGACGGAAGGTTCATGTGAACCGCCCCATATTGTTACTTTCAGTTTTTTGCCGAATGTTGATTTCATAACAGGACAACCTCTCCGCCTAAGCTTTCAAAATCCCGAAAAAAATCGGGGTAGGATTTAGAAACAGCATCAGCGTCTTCAATAACAACCGGATTGATGCAGATTGAAGAGGCGACGGCAATGGCCATGGCAATGCGGTGATCACCATAGCTATATGTCTGACCTCCCCTTAGTGGCATTTTGCCCGTAAATGAAAGTCGATCTCCACCGTATGAAATATCTGCATCCAGACCGGAAAGGGATGAATAGATAGTCCTCAGCCTGTTGGACTCCTTCAGTTTAAGCCTTTCGGCATGAGTAATCATTGATGTCCCCGAGGCCGAACTCATTAGAACGGCCAGAACGGGAGCCAGATCCGGAATTTGTGAAATGTCTTTTTCTATGCCTTTAAGCTCCGAGAAACAGGTGGTTATGCTGCAGGTTCCGTCTTCCTGCGGGATTAAATCCACATGGGCTCCCATTGAGGCCATGATATTCATTATCTCCTTATCTCTCTGCCTGGAGTTAAGGCTGAGACCATGCACGGTAACCTCTCCGCCCAGCAGTCCGCCTGCCAGCCAGAAAGCCCCATTGGACCAGTCGCCGTCAAGGGTTAAATTTGCAGGCTCTTTGTATATCTGATTGCCGGGAATTCCGTAAAGAGGGAATCCCTCTTCCGTTTCTTCTGTATAGATAACAACACCGAATTGATTGAGAATATCCAGAGTCATATCGACATAACCGGCGGATTCCAGCCGGGTTGTAAGGGTAATGGTGCTGTCTTCTTCAAGAAGCGGCAAGGCAAAAAGCAGACCTGTGATAAACTGGGAGCTGACATTTCCCGGAAGGTAAAAATCTCCCGGCAGCAGGCTGCCGCTCACACCGCATATTTTCTTGAATCGGTCGGTGTTCTTGTTATCGCCCATAACGAAGAAGCAGCCGTGTCTTTCCATCTCCTCCTTCAATGGCGTAACAGGCCGGTCAGGCAGTCTTCCGGTACCGAGAAATTCAGCGCGGTTTTTGAGAGCCATTACTACCGGCAGCATGAATCTAAGAGTGGAACCGCTTTCTCCGCATTGCAGATAGGGCATGTCCTTGTCCATTTGAGAGAGGCAGGCCTTAGTTGCTTTTATATCTTCGGAAAAGTCAGGGATTTCCAGGCTTTCCGCCCCTTGTTCTCCCTGCAGTTCTGCCAGCTTCTGTGCGATGAGGATTCTGTGTGCGTGAGATTTGGAGGGCATAGCATGGATGACTCCTTCGAGTTTCTGTGGAAATATCTTAACATTCATTTGAGAACCTCCCTGTTGCCTTTCAGGATTTCCTCCAGCGAATCAAAAGAAATCGATTTCAGCCGGCATTGACCGATAGCTTCCGGTACAACAACGACCACTTTTCCGTCTTTTGACTTTTTGTCATTTCTGATGGAATCTGTCAGTTCCTTCGGCGGAATCCCGGAAGACAGTACATATCCGAAATGGTTCAGAATATCTAAAACATGGCTGTTGTCAGTCATGTGGGCAATTCCCATTGCTACGGCCTGTCCGTGACTTATGCTGTAGCCGGAACATTTTTCAATGGCATGTCCGATGGTATGCCCTAGGTTCAGCAATCTGCGCCCGTCCTCCTCAAATTCATCAGACTCCACAATGCGGCGCTTGACATGAATAGCCCGCTCCAGCAGGCACATAAGCAGATTATGATTTTCAAACAGATCATATCCGGAGCAGCCGGTGTCGAAATAGTCCCGGAGATCCGTGATTATTGATGCATCACCTATTATTCCGGCCTTTATTATTTCCGCCATTCCGTCCAGGAGATTTTTATAAGGCAGGGTTGCCAGAGTGTTCTGATCAAAGAGTAACAGTTCGGGCTGAAGGAAGGTTCCAGCCAGATTCTTTCCCGCCTCTAAATTTACACCGGTCTTTCCGCCTATTGAAGAGTCAGCGGCAGCGAGCAAGGTGGTCGGCAGCTGCACGAATCTGATGCCGCGCATATAAAGAGAAGCTGCAAAGCCTGTCAGATCGCCGGTGACACCTCCTCCAAAAGCGACAAGAGCATCATAGCGGCTGAAGCGGTTTCCGGCAAGGAAGTTCAGCAGCTTTTCGGCGGTTGAGAAGGTTTTGCTCTTCTCTCCCGGGTTAAATACATACTTGCATACATGAAAACCCTCTTCCCGCAGGGATTTCATCAGAGGTTTTGTTTCGTCTCCGTAAAGTTCGTTCACATTTGAATCCGTCACGATACACAGCCGGGGGTGCCCATCCAGAGCTTTTGCAAGAAACTCCCCGGAATTCGCAAGAAGATTGCGGCCGAGGAGCAGCTTATATGATTTTGATGTATTGATTGTTATCGTATTCATCGTATTATTTTCTTATTCTCTGCAGAGATGAATGGGGAAACAATTCATGGCATTCATAAGGTTATCGAATTCTTCCGTGGTCAATGATTGTGCGCCGTCACACAGAGCCTCATCAGGGCAGCTGTGAACTTCAATGAGCAGACCATCCGTTCCTGCTGCCATAGAAGCGAGAGACATGGGCTTAATCAGAGAAGCGACTCCTGTGGCGTGGCTGGGATCGGCAATAACCGGCAGATGTGTCAGACTCTTAAGCAGAGGAATGGCTGAAATGTCCATGGTGTTTCTGGTCATCGGCTCAAAAGTTCTTATACCTCTTTCACAGAGAATTACCTGTCTGTTCCCGCCGGCCAGCAGATATTCCGCACTCATGAGAAGTTCCTTAATTGTTGCCGAATGGCTTCTCTTGAGGAGAATCGGCTTGTCAATGTAACTCAGTTCGGTAAGGAGTTCAGCGTTACGCATATTTCTTTCTCCCACCTGAATAATGTCCACATCTTCGAAAAGGGGCAGATGTGATATGTTCACAATTTCGGATACAACAGGCATGCCGGTGACTTCCTTAACCTCCGCCAGCAGCGCCAGACCCTCATCCCTCATGCCCCTGAAATCGTATGGAGAGGTGCGTGACTTGAAAGCCCCGCCTCGAAAAACATCAGCACCGGCTTTTTTGACTGCCATTGCAGTTTCAAGGACCTGCTTGCGGGTTTCGATGGTGCACGGACCGGCCATTACAGTAAAATCGTCGCCGCCGATTGTGACGCCGTTCTCCAGCTCTATTATGGTTTTTTCGTTCCGGGCAGCCCTCGATACCAGCATATCGTCCAGCCACAGAGCTTGATTATCGTTGATTATAAAGGCCATTTTTATCCTCCTGATTTCTCAGGCTAATTATACGACAGCAGCTAAATTATCTCAAAGAGGTCTTCCGGTCTTTCGATTATGTAATCGGGAGCCTCACCCTCTGCAAAATCTTCAATTCTCTTTCCTTGCAGAGATGCGGTCCATGCAACCAGAACAGATTTCACACCGGCGTTTCTTGCACAGAGAATATCCGGCATAGTATCGCCAAGCATGACTGCCTTTTCCGGTTTTGATTCCAGCATATCAAGGACTTTGAGTAAAGTCTCCGGAGCAGGTTTGTGTTCGGTCACATCTTCAGCGGACACAAGTGCATCAAAATATTTTTCAATGTCATACTGCTGCAGCCCCTGATGGAGCGTAAATCTGACCCTTGATGTGGCAATACCCGTCTTATATCCCCTGGTCTTAACTTCTTCAAGAAGCTTTCTTACTCCCGGAAAAACTTCTATCATAGAACCAAAATTTTCCCTGTGGAAACTTCGATATATTTCAAGGGATTTTTCTGTCGGCACATCCGGAAAAGCATTCTTAAGGCTGTACTCCAGAGGCTCGCCAAAGGTTGCAAGAATATATTCCATGTCTCCATCGTGCCCGGCGAGCGTATTATAAGTGTGCTGCCAGGATTCAATGATTACCTTGTTGGTATCCATAACGGTCCCGTCAAAATCAAAGATGATTGTGTCTATCATTTTTCCTCCTGCAATTATGTTTCGTTACTCCATCAAAGCACAGCTTTGTGGCAACTCCATTATACCATAGAGGTGGCGCTGCTGTGCGTCAAAAAGGGCGAAAGACCCGAAGCCGAAGCCCCGAGCCTTTCTGGTGTATAAAAATGATTTTAGAAGTTGCTGAACATACAGAGCATAACCCCGGCAGCTACACCGGAGCCTATTACTCCTGCAACATTGGGACCCATTGCATGCATCAGCAGGAAGTTTGAAGGATTTGCTTTCTGTCCTTGAGCCTGTGATACGCGTGCAGCCATAGGAACGGCTGAAACACCTGCAGATCCGATTAATGGGTTTATCGGAGACTTTGAGAGTGCATTCATAATCTTGGCAATAAGAATGCCGGCTGCAGTGCCGAAGATGAATGCCGCAACACCGAGGATAACGATTTTGATTGTCGCCCATGTCAGGAATGTATTGCCTGTTGCCGATGCCCCAACGCAGGTTCCAAGCATAATTACCAGAATATTTGAAAGGGCATTTGCGGAGGTATCGGACAGTCTGGCGGTTCTTCCGCTCTCCTTGAACAGATTACCCAGCATAAGCATACCGATAAGAGGCGCCACTGAAGGGAGAATGAGAGCAATTACTATTGTTACAGCTATCGGGAAAAGAATCTTTTCTCTCTGAGATACAGTTCTCAGCTGATCCATTTTGATGATTCGCTCCTTTTTTGTCGTAAGAGCATTCATTATAGGAGGCTGAATGATAGGCACTAAAGCCATGTATGAATAAGCAGCTACCGCAATAGGACCTACAAGGTGATCTGCCAGCCGGGTAGTCAGGTATATGGCCGTAGGACCATCAGCACCGCCTATGATTCCGATTGATCCCGCTTCCTGAGCTGTAAATCCCATAGCTATTGCTGCAAAGAATGCGAAAAAAATACCAAACTGCGCTGCTGCGCCCATGAGCAATGATTTAGGGTTCGCAATCAGCGGACCGAAGTCCGTCATGGCACCTACCCCGAGGAATATCAGGGAAGGCAGAATAGGTTTAAGCATATAGAAGGCGGTAAATATACCCGCATCCGCCAGTTCGTTTGAGTTGCTGATGCCATTAGTGGCAACCTCGTTTAAAAAGATTCCTGTCATCGGAAGGTTTGATAAAAGCATACCGAATGCTATCGGTACAAGCAGAAGCGGTTCAAATCCGTGCCTGATAGCAAGATAAAGAAATAGCAGTGCCACAAGAATCATGATTCCGCTTTGATATGAAAAGTTTGCTAATCCGGTCGAATCCCAGAATTCGACTATAATTTTACTGATTTCACCCACAACAAATACCTCCTTATTTCGAATGAATACATAGGAAACTATCGCGCCACCCATAAAGCATAACATGATTAAAAATCATAAACAAGCTGTAAACTATAAAATACTGTATACTTTTTTGTGCCGGATCCAGAAAGGCGAAAGGCCCGAAGCCGAAGCTCCGAGCCTTTCAAGTGTATAAAAATGATTTTAGAGATTTTCTTATTTATTAATATCCGCCATACATGCAGAGCAGTACGCCTGCAGCAACACCGGATCCGATTACGCCTGCAACATTAGGTCCCATAGCATGCATCAGGAGGAAGTTGGCAGGATTTGCCTTCTGACCTTCTACCTGTGATACACGGGCAGCCATAGGAACCGCGGACACCCCTGCCGATCCTATCAGAGGATTAATAGGTGACTTTGAGAGTGCATTCATAATCTTGGCAATTAGAACACCGCCTGTTGTACCGAAGATGAATGCCGCAACACCGAGGATAACGATTTTGATTGTCGCCCAGGTAAGGAAGGTATCGCCTGTTGCTGAAGCACCAACACAGGTTCCCAGCAGAATTACCAGAATATTTGACAATGCATTGGCAGAAGTATCGGACAGCCTGGCTGTTCTTCCGCTCTCCTTAAAGAGATTGCCCAGCATAAGCATACCGATAAGAGGCGCTACTGAAGGAAGGAGCAGTGAGATTACTATTGTTACCGCAATCGGGAAAAGAATCTTTTCCCTCTGAGATACAGTTCTCAACTGATCCATCTTGAGCATGCGTTCCTTTTTTGTTGTAAGCAGATTCATAAAAGGCGGCTGGATAATAGGTACCAGTGCCATATATGAGTAAGCGGCAACCGCAATCGGTCCTAAAAGATGGTCTGCCAGCTTCGTGGTCAGGTATATGGCTGTCGGACCGTCAGCTCCGCCGATGATACCGATGGAACTTGCTTCCTGAGCTGTAAATCCCATGGCTATTGCTGTGAAGAATGCGAAGAATATACCCAATTGTGCGGCTGCTCCCATGAGCAGTGATTTCGGATTCGCAATAAGCGGGCCGAAGTCCGTCATGGCGCCTACACCGAGGAATATCAGCGATGGCAATATAGGTTTAAGCATGTAGAAGGCGGTAAATATTCCGGCATCCGCCAGTTAGTTTGAATTGTTTATGCCGTTAGTCGCAAATTCATTAAGAAATATTCCCGTCATCGGAAGGTTTGATAAAAGCATACCGAAAGCAATCGGTACCAGTAACAGCGGCTCAAATCCATGCCTGATAGCCAGATACAGAAAGAGAAGTGCTACAACAATCATAATTCCGCTCTGATATGAAAAGTTTGCCAACCCGGTCGAATACCAGAACTCGACGATGATTCGACCCATTTCGCCCATAATTAAGAGTCTCCTTTGCTCGTAAAATAACATAGTGATGCCTTCGCACCACCGAAGCTATTTTAACACAACTATATATATGTAGCAAGTTGTAAGCAGATTAAATACTGTATACAACTATTTCATGGTTAATCCGACGCGCTTTCTATCATAATCGATCTTGATTATACGAACTTTTACGATATCTCCTACAGAGACAATATCCATCGGGTGTCTGATATACTTGCTGCTCATTTCGCTGATGTGAACGAGACCGTCATTTTTAACGCCAATATCCACAAATGCGCCAAAGTCGACTACATTTCGAACGGTTCCCTCAAGCTCCATATCAATTTTTAAATCCTCAAAGGACTTAACATCGTTTCGGAAAATTACTTCCGGGGCATCATCACGCGGATCCCGGCCCGGTTTTTTCATTTCTCCGATAATATCTTCCAGCGTAAGAAGACCGATACCTAAATCATCAGCCAGCTGCTCCCTGCTGCCGCACCTGGCTTTGATCCGGAGATCTATATCGGTCAGACCGTTTTCTTCCCCGGCAAGAACCGATTTATCAAGCCCAAGCAGCTCAAGCAAAGCCTCGGCAGCCCCATAGGATTCCGGGTGAACGGCAGTATTATCAAGAGGGTTTTTGCCGCCGGGAATTCTTATGAATCCGGCACATTGGCCGAAGGTTTTTTCGCCCAGTTTGGGCACTTTTTTAAGCTCTTTCCTCTCCTGAAAGGCTCCGTTTTTCTCGCGGTAGGCAACTATATTCTTAGCAATGCCCATATTGATACCGGCCACATAGGAGAGGAGAGAAGAGGACGCGGTATTCAAATTCACACCCACTTTGTTAACGCAGTCCTCAACAACACCGCTCAAGGCATTTTCCAGAAGGCTCTGGTTAATATCATGCTGATACTGCCCGACACCGATGCTCCTGGTCGGAATCTTTACCAGTTCAGCCAGAGGGTCCTGAAGTCTGCGGCCCAGAGACATGGCACCTCTGACGGTAACATCCAGATTCGGATATTCTTCAGTGGCCAGCTTTGATGCCGAATAGACAGAAGCACCGGCCTCGTTTACAATAGTATATCTAAGCTGAGAGGCCAATGGGCTGTCAGGAGATTTTTCCTTATATTTCCCGATGAAATCAGCAACGACTTCTTCGGTTTCGCGGGAAGCGGTTCCATTGCCGATTACTATGGTGTTTATGCTGTACTTTTCAACGAGCATTTTAAGAGTTGCCTGAGTTTTAGCTACTTCTTTTCGGGGTTCAGTCGGATAGACCGTGGTGTGGCCTTTCAGTTTGCCGGTTTCATCAAGGACTGCCACCTTGCAGCCGGTTCGGTAGCCGGGATCAATGGCGATTACGCGGGCTCCGCGTACAGGGGGAACCATGAGCAGCTTTTCGGTATTCTTCGCGAACACTTTTATTGCCTCAGCTTCAGCTCTTTCAGTAAGCATATTCCTCATTTCCCGCTCAATGGAAGGAGCTATAAGTCTCTTGTATGCATCCCTTACCGTATCGCGCAAAAGCTCCGTCCACACAGTTTTCTCGCGTATACCGAAAACGTCGCCGATTATAGATTCTATTTTCTCAACATCAGCCAGAACTTTAACCTTAAGCTTCTTTTCTTTTTCTCCGCGATTGATGGCGAGTACCCTATGGTTCGGAATTTTGGCGATACCTTCGCTGTACTCGTAGTACATCTCATAAACTGTCTTTTCCCCGGGGTCGGCAGCTTCTGTGTTTATAATACCGGTGGTTGCCGTTTTTTCGCGCACCGCTGCTGTGATTTCCGGGTCATCGGAAATGTGTTCGGCAATAATGTCGCAGGCACCCGTCAGTGCATCTTCGGCAGTTTCAACTCCATTATCCACACCTGTAACTTCATCGGTGTACCCGGATGCGATGGTAAGAATGTCTGCAGATTTTGCTTCCTGTGCCCGGATAATATCGGCCAGAGGTTCCAGGCCCTTTTCTTTCGCCCTTGACGCTCGCGTAGCTTTCTTTTTCTTGAATGGTTTGTAAAGGTCCTCAACCCGCTGCAAAATCTGTGCCGCCCGGATCTCCGTCCGCAGCTGTTCGGTCAGTTTTCCCTGTTCGTCGATGAGGCGGATAACTTCCTCTTTTCGCTCTTCCAGATTCCTCAGGTATATGAGCCTGTCGTTCAGGTCGCGGAGGACTTCATCGCTGAGGCCGCCGGTAACTTCCTTTCTGTAACGAGCGATGAAGGGAATTGTATTCCCTTCATCCATAAGCTTCACGGTATCTGAGACCTGCGTGTTCTTTATTTTAAATTCTGCCCCGAGGGCTTTGATTATATCCATATTTAATCCTTTTGTTTCAGTTTTTCATTTATAAAGTAATCCAGATTGCCATCCATTACAGCATGAACATTGCCCACTTCTGCATTAGTGCGGTGATCCTTTACCATAGTATAAGGCTGGAATACATATGACCTGATCTGGCTCCCCCATGTAATCTGATTGTAGTCACCCTTAAGCTCGTTGAGGGACTCCTTCTCTTCCCGTTCCTTGAGCTCAATGAGCTTGGAGATGAGCATTTTCATGGCATATTCCCGGTTCTGCATCTGAGAGCGCTCATTCTGACAGGTAACGACGATGTTAGTAGGAATGTGAGTGATTCGAACGGCAGAGTCGGTCATGTTTACATGCTGCCCGCCGGCGCCGCTTGCTCTGTAGGTATCTATGCGTAGATCTTCCGGATTAATTTTCACGGTTGTATCAACATCTATTTCAGGTGTAACATCCAGAGAGGCGAAGGAGGTATGTCTTCTTCCGGAGGAATCAAAAGGAGAGATTCTCACAAGCCTGTGTACACCCTTTTCATTCTTGAGATAACCATAGGCATAGTCGCCCTCCACAAGAAGTGTAGCGCTCTTGATGCCCGCTTCTGTATCGTCATTCATTTCCAGCAGTTTATATTTGTAGCCGCGCTTCTCACACCACCTGGTATACATTCTGAAAAGCATTCCCGCCCAGTCCATGGCCTCCGTACCTCCGGAACCGGCATGAACGGAAATGATGGCGTTATTTTTATCGTATTTGTCATTGAGCAAAGTCTTTAGTTTCAGATTTTCCAGATCCTTTTCCAATATACCGTTGGTTTCAACAGCCTCCTCAGCCAGAAGCTGTGCCTCTTCCGGTGAATCTGCTTCTGTCTCCTCAGCCATCTCAATGAGAACCTCCAGATCCTCAATTCTGCTCTGCAGACTCTCGAATTCGCTCAAGGCATCCTCAATACTCTTTTTTTCCTTTGTAACTTTCTGTGCCTCTGCCTGGTCATTCCAGAAGTCGGGTTTGACCAGCTCCTCCTCAAGCAGGTGCAGTTTCTCCCTCAGTTCATCGGGGCGCAGCGAATCGCCTGCCTCGCGCAGGATCCCCTGAAGAGAAGGTATTAATCCTTTAAGTTCGTCTAATATTATCATGCAGTCTCCTATCGTTTTATGCACCGCAGCAGTGCTTGTATTTCTTTCCGCTTCCGCAAGGGCAAGGGTCATTGCGCCCGATTTTTGGATGGTCGCGTCTGACGGTTTCCTGGCGTTTTTCACGCTTAGGAACAGCGGCTTCAGCAGGAGCGCTGCCCATATCCACTGATGCGCCGGCAGCCTTCTGACGTGCCGCCTGTTCACGCATTTCCGTGTCATCAAAATCTTCCTTGAAAGATTCACCGCTGCCGATGACATTCTTTCTTTCAGCTGAGGTGCTTACGGTTACATTGTAGCAGAATTTAACAAACTCCTCCTGGATAGCGGCAATCATCAGCTCAAACATGGCGAAGCCTTCGTGAGCATAAGCCGCAGCCGGATCCTGTCCGCCCAGTCCCCTCAGACCTATGCCGCTCTTCATCTGATCCATGTCATCAATGTGGTCCATCCACTTATTATCGACAACACGAAGGAGAATCATTCGCTCCACATCACGCAGCCTTTCGGCGCCTATTTCTTCCTCCTTGAGGTCATATAGCTCAGCGAACTCTTCATATAGACCCTCTTTCAGGGAAGATTCGTCCATATCGGCCAGATCTTCTGCATCAAACTCCAGAGGCTCGAAGCGGTCGGTCAGTTTCACCAGCCCCTTGTTAATCGTTTCAAAATCCCATTCTTCCGGGAACTTTGATGCCATAACAACAGGGTCAACTATTTCGTCTATAAGTTTGCGTGTCATCATATCCAGATCGTCACGGAGATCCTCTCCAAAGAGAACCTTCTTCCTTTCCGAGTAGATAATTTCACGCTGCTTGTTCATTACATTATCATACTGCAGCACATATTTTCTTATACCGAAGTTTCTGCCTTCCACCTTTTTCTGAGCGTTTTCGATCTGCTTGGAAATCATGCCGGATTCAAGGGCTTCATCTTCCTCTACACCCAGCTTAGCTACAATTCCCTGCATTCTTTCTCCGCCGAACAGGCGCATGAGTTCGTCCTCCATGGATACACAGAACTGTGTCTGCCCCGGGTCTCCCTGACGACCGGATCGACCTCTCAGCTGGTTGTCAATACGCCGGGACTCATGCCTTTCGGTACCTATTATGCAAAGGCCTCCAAGCTCTTTCACTCGCTCCTGTTCAGGAGCTCTTTCCACCTTGTATTTCTCAAGAAGTTCGCGGAATTTCTCCCTTGCCTCCAGCAGAACGGAGTCATCGCTCTGAACAAAGCTGGTTGCGAAAGAAATCTGAACACCATCATAGCCCAGTTCTGCCATTTCTTTCTTGGCCTGGAATTCAGGGTTGCCCCCGAGGATAATGTCGGTACCTCTGCCCGCCATGTTGGTTGCGATGGTAATAGCACCCTCACGCCCGGCTTCAGCTATAATCTGCGCCTCTTTCTCATGGTGCTTGGCATTGAGAACATTGAAGTTTTTAACCCCGCGCTTTTTAAGAGCATCGGCTATACGCTCGGAGTTTTCAATGGAAATAGTACCGACGAGAACGGGCTGCCCCTTTTCATGTGCCGTCGCAACGCCATCAACAATGGCCTTGTACTTGCCTCTTTCTGTAGCATACACGGCATCAGGCTGATCGACTCTGGCAATAGGCTTGTTAGTCGGAATAACGACAACATCCATATTGTAGATATCGGTGAATTCCCCCTCTTCGGTTTTGGCTGTACCGGTCATACCGGCCAGCTTCTGATACATTCTGAAATAGTTCTGCAATGTGATGGTCGCAAGGGTTTTTGATTCTGAACGAACCAGCACGCCTTCCTTGGCCTCGATTGCCTGGTGGAGACCGTCGCTGTACCTTCTGCCGAACATCATACGGCCGGTGAATTCATCAACGATTATGATTTCACCATCACGAACCACATAGTCAACATCCCTTTTCATCATATTGCGAGCCTTGAGAGCCTGCATTACATGGTGGTTGATTTCCATGTTTTCCGGATCTGAGAAGTTATCTATATTAAAACTGGCTTCGCACTTTGACACACCGTCTTCTGTAAGGGCTATCTGCTTATCCTTCTCCTCAATAGTGAAGTCGGCATCCTTTTTCAGCGTCCTTACGAAGTTGTCGGCACGCCTGTACATATCAGTGGACTTATCGCCCCGCCCTGATATTATGAGAGGAGTCCTCGCTTCGTCAATCAGTATGGAGTCAACTTCGTCTATGATTGCGTAGTTCAGATCGCGCTGCATCATCTGGTCACGGTAGGTGACCATGTTGTCTCTCAAATAGTCGAAACCATATTCGTTATTGGTTCCGTAAGTAATGTCCGCCCGGTATGCATCTCTTCGCTGTTCCTCAGTTATTCCGTGGATGACACAGCCTACCGTCAGGCCCAGGAAAGTGTAGAGCTTTCCCATCCATTCCATATCTCTCCTGGCAAGGTAGTCGTTGACTGTTACAACATGCACGCCCTTTCCTTCGAGGGCATTGAGATATGCCGGAAGGGTAGCAACCAATGTCTTACCTTCACCCGTCTTCATCTCGGCAATTCTGCCCTGATGAAGAACGATTCCGCCGATTACCTGAACCTTGAAGTGTTTCATTCCCAAAGATCTCCATGCCGCTTCTCTGCATACTGCAAAGGCTTCAGGCAGCAGGTCGTCCAAAGTTTCACCTTCCTCAAGTCTTCCCCTGAATTCAACTGTTTTTTCGCGCAGCTCATCGTCGGTGAGATTTTGCATGGTCTCATCAAGAGCCA
Organism: uncultured Oscillospiraceae bacterium; assembly: GCA_964345275.1. Classification (GTDB taxonomy): domain Bacteria; phylum Bacillota; class Clostridia; order Peptostreptococcales; family Anaerovoracaceae; genus Lentihominibacter. Next base: position 22,799 of record CAYFQD010000004.1, on the reverse strand, counting down.
TGACCTTATCTGCAATTTTTTTAACCTTTTTGACTTCCTTCTGATTGAGGTCGCCAAATATTTTTTCCATTAAGCTCATTTGTTATCCTCTTTCGTTTCCTTTTCTATATCTTCTACAACCAGATTTATTTCAATGGCCCTTCTGTCATCGGCCTTGGTCACTCTGACCTTAAGCAACTTATCGTCGATTATGGTTTCGAATCTGTCATCCTTGTTTGGCAGGCTGTCAAGCTCCATGGAAACCCAGCCGTTAACAGTGTTAAATTCAGAGAAGTCTTCATCGATGTCAAAGAAATTCAGAACCTTTGACATGTTGGCATTGCACTGAACCCGGTAACTGCCATTTTGCAGAGGCATAATGTCCTTGTTGGGAATGCCATCATACTCGTCATATATTTCGCCAACCAGTTCTTCAATAATATCTTCCATGGTGACGAGACCGGATGTGCCGCCGTACTCGTCGATTACAATAGCCATATGTGTTTTCAGAAGCTGCATCTTTCTGAACAGATCAAAAGCCTTTATGGTTTCCGCGACGAAGACTACAGGGGTTACATAGTCAGAAATGGGAGCATCGGTTCCCGCCACATGATAGTGAAAATCCTTCAGATGGATGACACCCTCTATCTTGTCGATTTCTTCATCGTAGACAGGAATTCGGGAGAAACCGGTTCCCTCGAAAATTTCTGCAAGCTCTTCTTTGCTGCACCCGACATCGACTGCCTTCATATCGGGGCGTGGTGTCATTACATCTTCAGCTGTCAGATCATCAAACTCAATTGCATTCTGAATCAGTTCGCTTCGCTCATAATCCAGACCGCCGCCGGTTTCCGCTTCCTCAACCATGGTAAGAATTTCGTCATCGGTAATGGTGTCATGACTGTGAAGTTTAAATACTCTGGTAATAAAATTCTTCCATTGAGTAAAAATGAAATTAACAGGTGAAAGTACAATTAAAAAGAAGCTCAACATCGGTGCCGAGAATTTTGCAAACCTTTCAGGCTTCTCTTTCGCTATGTTCTTGGGGGTAATTTCTCCAAAGACAAGAACCAGGCAGGTGATAACAACAGTGGCGATGGTCGCACCATATTCCTTAAACATTGATACAAAAAGTACCGTGCCAATGGTCGCCATTGATATGTTCACTATGTTGTTTCCGACCAGAGTAGTAGTCAGAAGTTTATCATATTTCTCGCTTAGCTCCAGAACCTTGGCGGCCTTTTTGTCTCCATCACCTGCCATAGTCTTTAATTTGATTTTATGTAATGAAGTAAAAGCCGTTTCCGTTGCACTGAAATAAGCGGAAAAAATAAGCAGAACCACAATGGCTATTATATATCCGGTTATGCTACTGTCCAATTAATAAGTCCCTCCTTCGCGGGTGTGCGGCAGCAGCCGCAGTTGAAAACATTAATACACAAATTATATCGTATCAGTTCATTCAATGCAAAAAAAATCGATGCATCCGCGCGTGGATGCACCGAAGTCAGACTATTCCCCTTTTCTCTCCTGAAGCCTGATGGTTAAATCCTTTGTTTTACCATTGCGAACGATGGTTACTTTAAGTTTATCGCCTACATTATGGGCGGTTACTATTGCCGACAGGTCATCAATGGAAGTGATCTGCTTTTCCTCAACGGCAAAGATAATATCTCCGGGCTGGAAGCCGGAACGCCGGGCTTCAGTTGTATCAACAGAATAAACATAAACAGAACCGGAGCTTACTCCGAAGATGGAGTCAAATCCGCTACTGCCCTCAGTGTATGTCATGCCTGTCCACGGTCTGCCGCTGGTGTATCCTTTATCTATAAGCTGGCTTGCAACTTCAGCGGCTGTGTTTATGGGAATCGCGAAGCCCAGTCCTTCTACATCCGAACCGGAGGACTTGGCAACAACAATCCCTATGAGCTGACCGTTATCGTTGAACAGTCCGCCGCCGGAATTACCGGGGTTTATGGAGCTGTCTGTCTGGAGCAGACTCATAGTTTTGCCGTCGATTACCAATTCTCTGTCTTTGGCACTTATTATGCCGGCAGTGACAGTTCCGCCCAGCTCACCCAGAGGATTACCGATGGCAACAGCCAGATCCCCCACATTGAGCTGGTCGCTGTTTCCGTAAGTTGCCGGAGAAAGACCCTTCGCGTCAACCTTAATAACGGCAATATCACTTATGGAATCTGTCCCTACAAGTTTGGCCTCATACTCCATATTGTCTATGGTGGTAACAATAATTTTGCCAGCCCCGTCAATAACATGATTATTGGTGACGATATATCCGTCGGTACTTATAATTACTCCGCTTCCGGCACCTTCTGTGACATACTGCTGCATCCATATATCGGAAGTAACACTCTCTGTCCGGATCTCCACAACACTCTTTTGAGCAGCTGCGGTTATTTCCTGAATGGTCATGCTGCTTCCCGCGGCATCTTCAAGGGTGTATCCGGAGGGGGCTGCATTGTCCGATTCGAAAGATGAAGATTCGGATGACCTGTCAGCCAGGGCTGTTCCTGCCATAACTCCGGCAAAACCGAACAGACCGGCCATTAACAGGAATCCAATTATTCCAATAATAAGGTAGCGTCTTGGTATAGTAAGGGTATGTGCCTGTACATTATTCCTTTTTGACCTTTTTATCGTTGTTTCTCCATTGCTCCATGATGCAGAAGCTGCAGGGATTTTATCCGGCTGCCCGGTAAATGAGCGCCGCGGATCCGGGAATCGGTTACTTTCGTTCATGAACTAGCTTCCTTTCTTCTGAAGAATATTTATATATAATAAACATTTACTGTTTCAAATATACATGGCAATTATGTTGATTTGGTGTCGTTGGTCTGTATATTATATGTTATAATAAATTGGTTAAACAGAAGAGAAAAATGAGTAAAGGAAGAGTCAGAAATGAGTAAAGCGCTGGTAGCAATAGACAGAAGCGGTTCCTTCAGAGTATATATAACAATTACAACCGATATGGTTCAGGAGGCAGCAGATATTCACGATACAACTCCGCTGGCAGCTGCAGGGCTGGGAAGAGTTCTGACAGCGGCAGGAATAATGGGAATCATGATGAAGAACCCTACGGACAGACTTACTGTAAGTTTCAAGGGGGACGGACCTGCACGGCAGATACTGGCCACGGCATACGGAAGCGGTCATGTGAAAGGATATATCGCCAATCCGTATGTGGATCTGCTCCTGAAGGAAGATGATAAACTGGATGTAGGAGGATCATTGGGAACAGGCGAACTGACTGTAATAAGAGATATTGGATTAAAGGAGCCTTATCTGGGAACCATTGCTTTGGTAAGTGGAGAGATTGCTGAAGATCTGACTGCATATTTCTTTATTTCCGAGCAGCAGAATTCGTCCGTAGCTCTTGGCGTTAAGGTGGAAAAGGATTTAAGCATAGGGGCAGCCGGAGGAATGATAATACAGATGCTGCCGGATGCTGAAGAGGGAGCAATAGAAGCGCTGGAAAAGATGATTGCAGACATGAAACCGCTGACATCGCTTATTGACGATGTCATGAAAACCGGAGAGACATGTTCTGAAGCGGAGCGTGTTCAGGCATTACTCGATGAGATTTTTAAGGAGGTTTCCGACGAGTATAAACCTGAGGTTCTGGATGAGAGAGAAATAACATGGAATTGTGACTGCAGCAGGGAAAGGCTGGAGAAGGCTCTCATGACAATAGGGAGAGAAGATATGAGAGAGATAATAGAGGAGGACGGAAGGGCTGAGATGCAGTGTCAGTTCTGTCTGAGGAAATACAACTTTGATGAAGATAAGCTGCGTGAAATACTCAAACAGATGTGATCGGGATATGAAGAGGTATTGAAGATGAAAGATGTTGTTGTAAAAATAAAAGGATTTCAGTTCAGTGCTGAAGCAGGTGAGGACGAAATGGAGTTCGTTACGGAGGCGCAGCTGTACAGGCGCAATGATGCAGTGTACCTGCTGTATGAAGAGACAGAGCTTAGCGGAGTCCCCGGCTGCAAGACCAGGCTCAGGTTTCGTGACGATGAAATACAGTTGAAAAGGTTTGGAGAGGGTACCAGGACAGGAAATGAAATCTGCTTCAGAAAGGGCAAGAGATATACTGGCATTTACGACACCCCTTTCGGAGCAATAGAGATGGAAGTACTGACTAACGATCTGAAGAACACTCTGTCTGCAGAAGGAGATGGACAGATAGATATTGATTATGACATAAGTCTTAAGGGGCTGCTTGAAGGAAGGAACAGATTGAATATCACGCTGGTTGGAGGGGAATTATGAACAGAAAAGTTGCAAGGGTAATTGCTATTACGATAGCTGTCGTTATGGTTGCGACAACTTTTTCAATGGCAGTTATTTATTTAATATAGCTATAGCGAAGATGTTTTCGTCGGGGAGGAAATAATGTCAAGCATAGGTTTCAGTGCAGAAAAATATATCGAAGAGCAATCCAGGCACATTCTTGAGAGAATCGAAAGAGGCGGTGGTGACAGGCTGTATCTGGAGTTCGGAGGCAAGCTGGTTCAGGACAAGCATGCTATGAGAGTGCTGCCGGGATTTGATGAGAATGCGAAGATCAAGCTTCTTCAGAAGATGAAGGATAAGGCAGAAATCATAATATGCGTGTTCTCGGGAGATATAGCAACAAATAAGACCAGAGCTGACTTTGGTATCACCTATGATCTGGAGGTTTTGCGTCTCATTGATGTTTTCAGAGACTACGATCTTGAAGTGAACAGTGTGGTAGTGACCCGATACGAGGACAATTCCCCGGCGGTTGATAAGTTTCTGCTTAAGCTGGAGCGAAGGGGGATAAAAACCTATAAGCACAGATATACCAAGGGGTATCCTACAGATGTGGATACAATTGTCAGTGAAGAGGGCTACGGTGCAAATCCCTACATAGAAGTGACAAAGCCTCTGATTGTGCTCACAGGTCCGGGAGGAGGCAGCGGCAAGCTGGCAACCAGCCTTTCCCAGCTGTATCATGAGCATATTCGTGGGAAAAAGGCCAGATATGCCAAGTTTGAGACCTTCCCGATATGGAGCATTCCTCTCAAACATCCGGTAAATGTGGCTTATGAAGCGGCCACAATCGATCTAAAGGATGTTAACATGATTGATAACTTCCACCTGGAGGCATACGGTGAAACTGCGGTGAACTACAATCGCGATCTGGAAGTGTTTCCGATTGTAAAAAGAATCATCGAGAAAATAACCGGTGAGGAGTCGGAGTATAAATCCCCGACAGATATGGGTGTGAACAGAGCCGGCTTTGGAATAATTGACGATAAAGTCTGCAGAGAAGCTGCCTGTCAGGAAATAATAAGGAGATATTTAGTTGCTCAATGTGACTATAAAAAAGGTAAAATCAGCGGCGAAGTTGTGGATAGAGCCAAACTTCTTCTTGACGATCTGGACCTTAAGGTTGAGGACAGGTCGGTGGTTATCCCCGCCAGGGAATATGCGGAAATAAAGAGAAACGAAGATGACAGATATTCTAATGTAGTTGTGATGGCCATGGAGCTTGAAGATGGAACCATTATAACCGGCAGAAGTTCCAGAAGAATGGTAGCTGCCGCTGCGGTCATATTAAATGCAGCTAAACACCTGAGTGGAATAGCAGACAGTATTCACCTCATTTCTCCTAACATTCTAAGCAGCATTCAGGAACTTAAGACAGGGATTCTGCAGTCGGAGAAATCCAGTCTTAACTGTGAGGAGGTGCTTACTGCACTTACAATTTCAGCGGCAACTAACCCGACGGCAGAGGCAGCGCTCGCTAAGATGACGGAGCTGAGAGGGCGCAGGGCCCATTGCACCGCAATTCTCTCGGACAAGGATGAGAACACATTAAAAGCGCTGGGCATTGATGTCACCAGCGATCCGGAATATGTAACAAATAACCTTTATTACAGCTAAGAATAAGGCTGGCTGACATACCCGAAAGGAGCAGGGAGTGTACGGCAGATATTTTGTGCTCTTTGCCATCCTGTTTACAGGCTGGTTTTTAAGAAAAATAAACTTTATAGACGATAAGATGAATCACAGTGTGAATAAACTTATCGTCTATTTTGCATATCCATGCCTGATTGTATACAATATCGGCAACCTGGATATGGACGGCCGGATGATAAGCCGGTTTCTGATTACCTTTGTTATAAGTCTGGTCTGCTTCTATATCTATGGCCTGGTGGCATATGGCTACAGCAAGGTCAGAAAATTTCCGGCAGAAAAATCCAATGTAGCGGAACTTGCCATGTCTGCCCCTAACAATGCTTTCATGGGTTTTCCCGTAGCTCTGATTTTCTTCGGTGAGCAGGGTTTGTTTTTAATGCTGGCTCATAACTCCGCCATGAACTTCTTTGTTTTCACATATGGACTCAGAGTGCTCAGAAGGAATCGGCAGGAAAAGGACGGCAGGTCACTGGAAGCTTTTATAAAGGCTATGTCCAAATTCCTGCTGAATCCTAATATTCTGGCACTTGTGATCGGCTTTGTTTTGAGCATGACCGGAATATCGCTTCCGGATGTCGTAAATGAATATCTTATGTATATAGGCAATGTTTCCACACCTATGGCAATGATATATATCGGTTCTTCTCTCGTTGGTTGCAGGCTTACCGACATGCTGAAAGACAGTTTAATTGTTGAATCAGCTGCGATGAAACTGATCTGCATGCCTTTGCTGACCGTGGCCATGGTTTATTTTCTGCCGGTTGCCGGCCTTATCAAGAGCATTGTCATTCTCGGCATTTCACTGCCGACTGCTGCAATTGTATCTATGATTGCGGAGCAGGAAGAACAGGATGCTGAAACGGTAAGCCTTATTCTTGTCTTAAGTACCGTTGTTTCTATTGCCACCGTTCCTGGAGCAATAAGCCTCATCACATATCTTTTTTAAATCATCTCTGACAAGGGAAGTCAAATCAATACCGTAAAGATCGGCCAGCATGCAGGCAGTAATAAGACTGGGCATTGTACCTCGCTCAATGGATCCATAACGGGAGCGTGCAATGAGCAGCTGTTCGCTTACATATTTCTGACTGTAACCTCGCGATCTTCGCAGCAAGGCGATATTTCCGGAGAAGTTTTTTACTGCGCAATCGGCCATTTTCAATGTACTTTCCTTTTTCATTTCATAATACCTCCATTAATTAATTTAATTACATATATTGATAAATAGTCCGACAGGCATGAAAAGGGAACAGCAAAAACCAAAAATATTCAAAATAATTAAACAATACTACCAAATTACCCCTTAAAGGCATAGAACAATCCCCTTAAAGATAAAAAACTGATTATCTCTATTCTCATAAACTATCAGTGAAAAATACTTGCCGCCAGGAGGAAAAGAGATGTCAAGCGAGCTGAACAGTGTAGATAAGAATAAAATGGGAGTCAGGATAAGGGGGTTGCGTGAAGATGCACATATGTCCAGGGAGGAGCTTTCGAAGGAATTGGGAATATCGTCACACCATCTGGCGGAAGTGGAATATGGCAATAAGGGGATATCTCTGGATGTGTTCTATAAGCTCCGTCAGGTGTTCAATGTCAGTTCAGATTACCTTCTGGATGGTGATGTCAGCATGATGAGCGAGGATGCGAAGCGGCGAAGACTGCAGGAAAACATTCTGGCCATGACAAGCGTGTGCTCAATAGACCGGCTGACAAGTCTGCAGGAGGTGGTGAGACATTACACTGCAGATGATGTAAGAAAACGAAAATAGCAGAAGTAAATTCATTCAACACATTAAAATAACAGAAAAGCAAAGAATGTGTGTGCCCCCTTGTCATTTTTAATTGAAAAATGTAAACTTAATTAAGCGGGGGGGATGAAATGAGTATACGAGTAATTACAGAAAACCTGAATATTGATAAGAGTGAAATCGCCAAACAAAAAACAGCCGTTGCGAAAATAATGGACAGGCTCTGGTCAGGAAATGAGGAAATGACCGGATGGGTTCAGGCCCCGATCAATTATGATAAAGAGGAGCTGGAATATATTCTCAACGTTGCCGATGTAATCAGAGAAGAAGCGGAGCTTTTAGTTGTGCTGGGAATCGGCGGCTCCTATCTTGGTGCCAGGGCAGCCATCGAGGCACTGTCGGAGAGTGGGCAGGGAATTGAAGTGAAATTTCTGGGGATAAATCTCTGTTCTGATTACTATGCTGAAATTCTTGACGAGATAAGAAGAAAAAAAACCATTGTGTGTGTCATTTCCAAGTCGGGCAACACTATGGAGGTGAAAGCGGCATTTGAGATAGTCAAGCCGCTGCTCGTTGAGAAATACGGAAGTGAGGAGGAAGCTTCAAAGCGTATTATAGCTATTACCGATGCAAAAAAGGGCAAGCTGCGAGAGGAGGCTGAGCAGAGAGGTTATGTGACAATGGCGGTTCCCGGTGATATCGGCGGCAGATATTCGGTTATGACTCCTGTGGGATTGCTTCCTATGGCAGTAAGCGGCATAGATATTCGGGAATTCCTGCGAGGAGCGGCAGATATGGCCAAATCACCGGAATGGGATGCGGATGCACCTGACTATGCTATTGCCCGGCATCTGCTGCAAAAGCAAGGCAAGATGATAGAGGTTATCGAACTCTGTAACTCCAGAATGGAGTTTACAGCTGAATGGATGAAGCAATTGTACGGAGAAAGCGAAGGCAAGGATGGAAAAGGGCTCTGGCCGGCAAGTCTGACATTTTCTACAGATCTGCACTCAATGGGACAGTATCTGCAGCAGGGCAGACAGATTTTCTTTGAAACCATGATGATTGTCGATAATCCACCGGTAGAAATAACTGTTCCGGATGGTGACCTTAAAGGGAAAACCCTGGCAGAATTGAACAGAATTATGATGGATGGTGTTTCCGAGGCTCATAAGAAAGCAGGAATCCCTCTGGTTGAAATACATGTGCCGGAAATGAATGCTTACAACTACGGGCAGCTTCTTTACTTCCTTATGACAACATGCGCCATAACGGCGATGCTCAGTGGTGTCAATCCTTTTGACCAGCCCGGCGTCGAGGCGTACAAGGCGGAAATGAGGAGACTGCTTGAGTAAGAATTAAAATTGTCAAATAGATAAAAAGAGGTTATAATATGCGCATCGCTGTGCGGTAAATTTTTTAGCAATCAGGAGTTTGATTGAGTTTAAGGAGGATAAAAATTATGAAAACAATTGGCGTACTCGGTTCAGGGACTATGGGTGCAGGCATTATGCAGGTATGTGCAATGGCGGGATACAATGTTGTGCAGAGATCAAGGAGACAGACTTCTGTTGACGGAGGCAGGGCTACAGTAGAAAAGAACCTGAGCAAGTTAGTCGCAAGAGAGAAGATTACCCAGGAAGAGATGGATGCTGCAATGGCAAGGATAACCGGTTCAACGGACATCAGCATAATAGCAGGTGCTGACCTGGTTATTGAAGCCGCTACAGAGGATATGGAAGCCAAGAAGGCTCTGTTCAAGGAACTGGATGAGCTTTGCAGGCCGGATACTATTATTGCTACCAACACTTCAGCACTTTCAATCACAGAGATTGCTGCAGCAACGAACAGACCGGATAAAATAATAGGAATGCATTTCTTCAACCCTGTTCCTATGATGAAGCTCATTGAAATCGTCAAAGGTCTGGCCACTTCAGAAGAAACAAGAGAAACGATTATTGCCCTGTGTAACGATCTGGGAAAGACTCCTGTAGATGTAGAAGAGGCTCCGGGATTCGTAGTGAACAGGATTCTCATCCCTATGATTAACGAAGGTATCGGTATACTGGCTGATGGCGTTGCCGACGCAGAAGGTATTGACACAGCAATGAAGCTGGGAGCCAATCACCCGATGGGTCCTCTCGCTCTGGGAGACCTGGTCGGTCTGGATGTGTGCCTGGCAATCATGGAGACGCTGTATAAAGAATATGGCGATCCTAAGTACAGACCTCATCCACTGCTGAAGAAGATGGTTAGAGGAAACAAGCTGGGCAGAAAGACAGGCGTTGGATTCTTCGATTACAGCAAATAAGATTTAACCCGCGTGAACGGGCAAGAGAAACAATAAACATAAACGGTTCCTGTATTTCCGGATACCGTTTTGTTTTTCATTCAAAGTTCAGCAAGATAGTATCGCCTGACATATTGCGGACAGCAGGGTTTTAGGTGTATATTATGAGTGTTGGAATCTATCATTCCCATCTATAACTATATGACACACGATGTGCATATTCTGAAAGGATCTTATTACTATGTTGAAAACTATTGACGAGGCTGCTCTCAAATCAAAGAAGGTGGCAGAACTCAGGGAAATCGCAAAAACCTTCGGACTCGAGGGGTATGAAAAAAAGAAGAAAGCAGAGCTGATCGAGGCTTTGATGAATGTCGAGAAAGAAGCAGCCGATGAGCCTGAAGCTAAAAAACAAAACACCCGCGTCAGCAGAAATCAGAAGGTGCCGGACGAAATCGTACCGGATAAAGATGATCGATATGAGGCAGAGGGAATTCTTGACATGTCCGATGACGGTTTCGGATTTTTGAGGTTCAACAATTTCCTCACCAGCGATAAAGATATTTATGTGGCTCCTGCACAGGTGAGAAGGTTTAACCTTAAAACCGGCGACAAGGTGAGGGGTATATGCAGACCGGCCAGAGAGGGCAACAGATTCGGAGCTCTGCTCTATGTGGTCAGCGTTAACGGTGAGGAGCCGGGGACTGCAATCAGAAGGCCGGATTTCGACAGCCTGACGCCGATATTTCCGAACGAAAGACTGGTGCTGGAGGACAGGCGGGAACTTTCGCTGAGGCTTATTGACCTGATAGCGCCCATCGGCAAGGGTCAGCGGGGACTGATCGTTGCCCCCCCTAAGGCCGGAAAAACAGTGCTTCTTAAAAAAATGGCAAATGCCATAGAAAAGAAATATCCTGAAATTGAAATGATCGTCCTTCTTGTCGATGAGAGACCGGAAGAAGTCACCGATTTTAAGAGAAGTCTGCTGAATGAAAAGAGTGAAGTGATATATTCGACCTTTGATGAACTCCCGCAGCATCATGTGCAGGTTGCGGAAATGGTTCTGGCACGTGCACAGAGACTGGCTGAACACGGCAAGGATGTAATTGTTCTCATGGACAGTATCACCAGGCTGGCCAGAGCCTACAACCTGGTTGTGCCATCCTCCGGCAAAACCTTAAGCGGCGGATTCGATCCGGGGGCTTTGCATCGGCCGAAAAAATTCTTCGGTGCGGCAAGAAAGATAGAAGAAGGCGGGAGCATTACAATACTTGCAACGGCTCTTGTGGAGACGGGCAGCCGGATGGATGATCTTATATATGAGGAGTTCAAGGGGACAGGTAATATGGAACTGCATCTTGACAGGAAGCTTTCGGAGAAGAGAATCTTCCCGGCCATCGACCTGAACAAGTCCGGGACAAGGCGTGAGGACCTTCTCATGAACCAGAGCGAAATGCAGGCGATCTGGGCTATGAGAAGAGCTCTGGGAGGCAGGGATGTTCAGGAGGTTACCGAGGTGATCATCGACAATCTGCAGATGACTAAGGATAATGCAACATTTATTGAAGTGATTCAAAAGGTCAGATTCTAATGGACTTAAAGAAGATTTTTATTAAAGAGGCGTGTCCGACGAAGATGGGCGGTCAGGCCGTCATGGAAGGTATCATGATGAAGGGTGATAAGAAGACAGCTCTTGCGGTCAGACTCCCTAACGGTGATATCAGCATAAAAACCAAGGAGACAAAGACTTATGGCAGATGGATGAAGATTCCTCTGGTGCGCGGGGTGGTGGCTTTCGCGGATTCTCTGGTTAATGGAGTCAAGTCCCTTATGGATTCCGCTGAGCTGTTGTCGGAATTTGAGGAAGAGGAGGAACTTGGCAGACTTGAGAAGTGGATAGAAGCCAAATGGGGTTCAAAAGGGCTGTGGAATTTCATGGTTTACACATCTGTAGTGCTTGCCCTGGCTTTTACCATAGGAATTTTTATTATTTTGCCCACAGGTCTTGTAACCGTAATGAAGCTGTTTACAACCAGTGCTTTCTGGTTGAATTTTGCCGAAGGTCTTGTAAGGATCGCTCTTTTTGTTGCATATGTCTGGGTAGTGTCTTACATGAAGGAAATCAAGAGAGTCTTCATGTTTCATGGGGCCGAACACAAAACCATTCACACTTTCGAGAACTTGCCCCGTACAGGTGAGGCTTCAGAGCCGGACTTGAATTTACTGACTTTAAACCGGGCCCGTGATTATCCGACGCTTCATCCCAGGTGCGGAACCAGCTTCCTGATGTTTGTTTTCATAATTGCTTTTGCCTGTCACTTTCTTTTAGGGTGGCCTGAGCTGTGGCTGAGGATTTTGACCAGACTGCTGCTGCTGCCGGTCATTGCGGGCGTTTCATACGAACTTCTCAAGTGGGCGGGAAGGAGCGATAACATTGTTGTTAAGCTGCTGAGTCTGCCGGGGTTGTGGCTGCAGAAAATTACCACAAAGGAGCCCGACGACAAGATGCTGGAGATAGCTATCGCGGCGGTCAATGCCGTTTGTGACGATGGCCCGTCAGGGGAATATATTATCAGAAGCAGACCGGAGATCAATTACGAATATCCGCCGGTATGGGAAATTGAAAAAAGGGGAAACAGGGACAAGAAAGGATTATGAAAACAAGAATACTTGTAAAGGACGGAGAATATAGATTAACTAAGGCAGGGGTGCCGGATGCTAAGATTGATGCGGAGGAGCTGTTCTGTTTTGCTGCCGGTATTGACAAGGTGGGATTATTCTTAAGGGCGGAAGAAGAGGTCGAGGAGAAGCTTGAAGCTGAGTTTAACGAACTGATTGATCTGAGAGCCACGCGGCTTCCGCTCCAGTACATAATAGGCGAGCAGGAGTTTATGGGATATAAATTCAGGGTAGGGCCGGAGGTTCTTATTCCGAGACAGGACACGGAGCTCCTGGTGGGAGAAGCCGCAAGAGCAATACAGAAAATGCAGTCAGAGCCGAAAAAGCGCGGCCGGCTGAAGGGCAGGCTCTTTGGAGGCAAGGGAAATATCAGCGTATTGGATTTGTGCTGTGGCAGCGGAGCCGTAGGCATCTCCCTGTTCAAAATTTGTTCGGATATAAAGGTCTTAGGTACTGATATAAGCCCGGAGGCCATTGCTCTGGCTGAAGAAAATGCTAAAGTATTGCGTACGAAAATTGAATTTGCATGCGGAGATATGTTTGATGCCTTTGATGTAATAAAATCAAAGAAGAAGCTGCCGAAACTCGATATGATAGTATCGAACCCACCATATATAAAGACGAATCTTATTGCAATGCTTCAGGAGGAGGTCAAAAATTATGAACCTCGCCGTGCTCTGGATGGAGGGCGGGACGGTCTTGACTTCTATCGGATAATAGTCGAAAAGGCAGCGGACTATCTCAATGATGAAGGGTGGCTGATGCTGGAAATCGGTTATGATCAAGGGGAAGCGCTTAGAAAGATGATCAGAGATTCAGGCAGATATACTCCCGCAGAGGTTGTAAAGGATCTTCCGGGCAGGGATCGTGTGGTAAAGTGCAGGAAGGCGTGAAGGCGGCAAGTGGCGGCGTTACTTACAGAAAAACTGAAAACTCCCGGTCAGCTGACACAGAAAGATCTGGCCGGATTATTGCAGCTGTCTGATTTTTCGGATGTTTATGCCGAAGCAGACAGAGTCAGGAGAGAAAATGTTGGCGACATAGTCCATTTGCGTGCCATTATTGAGTTTTCCAATGTATGTGGGAGAAGATGCTCCTATTGTGGTCTGAATTCGGGCAATCATGATCTGGAAAGATTCAGAATGAGTCGTGAAGAGATATTGTTAACGGCATCGGAAGCTGCCGCCGCCGGATATAGGACCATTGTTCTGCAGTCCGGTGAAGATGAATATTATACCCGTGAGATGATGGGAGATATTATTTCAGAGATCAAGAAACTTCCTGTAGGCGGTGCCGCAGATTCTGTTCACCCGGCGGTGACGTTAAGCGTCGGGGAAAGACCCGATGAAGATTACCGGTACTGGCGCCATAAGGGAGCGGACAGGTATCTGCTGAAACATGAAACTGCCGATGAAGCCCTGTACCATAAGCTCCATCCTTGCGGCGGAAATGCAGGTGACGGTGCAGACGGGCTGACCGGGAGAATCAGGTGTCTCAGGATTCTGAGCGGTCTGGGCTATGAAACGGGCAGCGGATTCATGGTTGGAATCCCGGGGATAGATGAAGAGGAAATGTGCGGGATTCTTGCAAAGGATCTGCTCCTTCTGAAGACCCTGGACTGCAGGATGGCCGGTATCGGTCCGTATATACCGCATCCAAAGACACCCCTCGAGCAAAACCTCAGAAGCGTATCGTCGCAGGAATATGCAGAAATGCCGGCCGCAGAGAGAGCGGAGCTCACCAGGCGGTGCGTAGCTCTTGCAAGGATTTTGCTCCCGAAATGCAATCTGCCGGTTACGACGGCGCTGTCTGTGGCAGAGGAACAGGAGAATCCCTTTGCCTTTGGAGCCAATGTAATAATGAAGAAGGTAACGCCTGACAAATACAAGGAGGCGTATGAAATATATCCGGCGGATTTTGCCGATACAGATGTGGCCGGGGACAGAAAGAATATTGAAGAAGCAATTTGCGCATATAACAGGAAACCGCTATAAAAGGGGGAACAATGACGGAGTATAAGTACAACAACAAATCCGATAAAGCCGAAGAGTTCATCAATGATAAAAAGATAAGGGAGACTCTTGCTTTTGCCGGGGAGCACAAAGATGATATTGAAATGATGGAGGCCATTCTTGATAAAGGCCGCACATACAAGGGGTTGTCGTATAAGGAGGCTATGACGCTTTTAGAATGCGAGGATCCGGCTGTTATTGAAAAAATATTCAGCTTGGGCAAGGAGATTAAGGAGCATTTCTATGGAAACAGAATTGTTATGTTCGCTCCTCTGTATCTGTCCAATTATTGTGTAAATGGGTGTGTGTACTGTCCCTATCACAGTCAGAACAAGAGAATACCGAGAAAGAAGCTGACGCAGGAAGAGATCAGAAGGGAAGTAATCGCCCTGCAGGATATGGGTCACAAGAGGCTTGCGCTGGAAGCCGGTGAACACCCTGAAGAAAACCCTATCGAATATATTCTGGACTCCATAGAGACTATTTACAGCATCAGACACAAGAATGGCGCAATACGACGGGTAAATGTAAACATCGCCGCTACGACGGTTGAAAATTACAGGAGACTGAAGGAGGCCGGGATAGGAACATATATACTTTTTCAGGAGACCTACAATAAAGAAGCCTATGAGAAGCTCCATCCGTCCGGACCGAAGAGCGATTATGCTCATCATACGGAAGCTATGGACAGAGCTATGCAGGCCGGTATCGATGATGTCGGCTGCGGTGTTCTCTTCGGACTTGACAACTATAAGTACGACTTCGTGGGCATGCTCATGCATGCACATCATCTGGAAGAGACCTATGGATGCGGTCCGCATACCATAAGCGTGCCGCGAATCAGGCCTGCAGATGATATTGACCCTGATACTTTTGATAATGGAGTTCCCGATGATGTATTTAAGAGAATTGTTGCTGTTCTCAGAATCGCCGTTCCATACACGGGAATGATTATGTCGACACGGGAAAGTGCGAAGATTAGAGAGGAATGTCTGGAAATCGGCATTACGCAGATCAGCGGCGGAAGCAGAACCAGTGTCGGAGGATACTGTGAGGAGCTGGGTGAGGACGGAATCTTTGATTCCGAAGAAACGGCTCAGTTTGATGTTGAGGACAGACGTACTCTCGGAGAGGTTGTGGACTGGCTCATATGCAAAGGCTATGTCCCGAGCTTCTGCACGGCATGTTACCGGGAGGGCAGAACGGGAGACCGATTTATGAGCCTGCTTAAATCGGGACAGATAGCCAACTGCTGTCAGCCTAATGCGATGATGACACTTAAAGAGTTTCTCATGGATTATGCCGGTGAGAAGACGAGGAAGAAGGGCGACGCTCTTATCGACGAAAAGCTGGAACTGATACCGGATGAAAAAGTTCGACGAATGACGGCGGAACGCCTTGAGGAAATTGAGAAGGGCAGCCGCGACTTCAGATTTTAGTGATTTAGCGGGATGCGGAGGAGATTCAAATGAACAGCACTCCCAGAGGCAACAGACTGCATATAGGGATATACGGCAGAAGAAATGCGGGGAAGTCCACGCTGATTAACGAGCTTACGGGACAAGATATCGCATTGGTTTCAGATACACCGGGAACGACAACGGATCCGGTCTATAAATCCATGGAGCTGTTCGGTGTCGGACCGGTGGTCTTTATTGATACTGCCGGTTTTGATGACGAGGGAGAACTGGGACATCTTCGTGTTAAGAAAACAGAAGAAACTATGTCAAAAGCAGATATAGCCATACTTGTTATTGAAGACCGGAATATGTACCCGGACGAGCGAGAATGGTACAGTAAGCTGACGGCGCATGATATCCCTGTCATCATATACAGGAGAGAGTCCAGGGGGGCTGAGTCTGATGACGGCAGCCTTGAGGCTCTGCGGCAGGCTATAACTGAAGCGGTGCCTGAGGATTTTATCAGAGAAAGAGTTCTTGGCGGGCTGATTCAAGATGGCGGGCTGGCACTGCTGGTAATGCCTCAGGACATACAGGCGCCTGCCGGCAGGCTGATTTTGCCGCAGGTACAGACCCTGCGTGAATTGCTGGACAAGAAATGCACGGCAGTGTCAACAACTGTTGACGGACTGGAGCGGACGCTGGAACTGCTCAATCAGGAGCCGGATTTAATAATTACCGACTCCCAGTGTTTCAGGCAGGTGTACGATGTGAAGCCTCCCTCAAGTTCCTTAACCTCATTTTCTATTTTATTTGCTGCGGAAAAGGGAGATATAAAAAAGTTTGTTTCAGGAGCTTCGGCGTTAGATAATTTAGCGACAAAAATTCAATCCGGAGAGTATCGCAAAGCCCATATCCTCATTGCTGAAGCCTGTACTCATGTACCTAAAGGTGAGGATATTGGAACTGTTAAAATTCCGGCGGCACTGAACAAATTTTTCGACGGCAAGGTGGAAGTGTCAAATGTAAGAGGAAACGATTTCCCGGATATTGAAGAGCTGCAGCAATTCGATCTTGTTATACACTGCGGAGCCTGCATGTTTAACAGGAAGCATGTGCTCAGCAGAATAGGCCAGTGTGAAGCTGCAGGTGTACCCATTACTAATTATGGTGTGGTACTTGCCAAGCTGGCTGGTGTACTGGATAAAATTGAGATATAAGATGCGTGCAAGTGGAAAAATAAAGAGATGAGAAGAGTGAATGTGACCATTTTCGAATGGTCTTTTTTGTGGAACCGGGCGTAATGCCTCAAAATTGAGATTTTGATGTCAATTTTGAGGCAAAAAGGAAATAAAATAATAAGGAAGAGCTATAGAAAATACGCGCAAATAGTATAAAATATCAGAAAATTAAGACATACTTAAGTAAAGCTTGAAGTGAGATAAGGTTTTGCAATAACCAAAATAGGAAAGTATGGATTTTAATCCGACAGGAGACCAACTATGATTAAAACAAAGAGAGAAAGGCGAATATTGTTGTGGATAGTCACTTTTGTTATGGTATTTGGCCTTATGGCTCCTAGTCTTATGCCTGCGTACGCGGAAGAGACTGTTCAGAACAGTGAAGCAATGGAAAGCGTTGAAGAAAATGCCGGAGAATCTTCAGAGGAGAGCTCGCCGGAATACGGGATGCAAGAAAACTGCAGGCGCAGCTTTGAGCCGGAGTGTTTCAGTGATATCGACGAAGTGGATGATTTGACCGGGGTATACGGAGGTGATGTCAAATACTATACAGTAACAGTGAACCCTAACAATGACGGTCTTGACACATCAACATCAACGCAGGTAAAAGAGGATACAGCATTCTTTTTACCTGATTTTACCTTTAACATGCCCGAGGGTAAGCAATTCGGATGTTGGCTGGTGATACCGGAGGGTCAGGATACTGCGGAAATGCAGCCGGGTGATTCAATTAATGCTACAGCCGATATGGAAATAAGGGCGCTATATGAGCCTGCAGGATCGGATCCGGGAGACGGTGGTCTTTCAGACGAAAAAGAAGATACCCCGAAAACAGGAGATAACAATGCGGCTGCTTTAGCGGCAGTGCTGATGCTCTTGTCTGCCGGTATTTCCGTGATGGTGCTTCGAAGAAAAAGAGAAGATTCCTAAAAAAAAAGAGAAGATTCCTAAATAATGCTTGCCTCGATGTAACCGATATGGTATA
>CAYFQD010000004.1:0-4386 GCA_964345275.1 uncultured Oscillospiraceae bacterium | reverse complement strand
AAAAAAAGAGAAGATTCCTAAATAATGCTTGCCTCGATGTAACCGATATGGTATATTTATTAGGCTCGTGGAATTGACCTTGAGCAGATATTATAGAAAAAGAGGTAAAAAGCATGAAAAAAGGAATCCATCCTGAGTACCAGGAATGTAAAGTAACTTGCGCATGCGGAAACACATTCGTGACGAAATCTACCGGAGAAGAAATCAGAACCGACATATGTTCAGCCTGCCACCCGTTCTTTACAGGAACTCAGAAGTTTGCTACAAGAGGCGGACGAGTTGAAAAGTTCAAGAGCAAGTACGGAATAGATTAAGCCGGACTACAAAAACTAAATTTAATATGAACTTTTATGACCATCTTCAGATGGTCTTTTTTTGTGTAAATGGTTACAAATGACTTAGAGTTGAGACCCTCTTGTCAATATATAGAAAAAAAAGTACTAAAAAAAATAAAAATCTGTTATAGTATTTATATATAGGAGGGTTAATATAAAGTTAATGTAAGGTTAAATTCGTACTCCGCCGCAATGGGCGAAGAAATCAGGGTTATATTATATAAAAGTGACAGCGTCAGATTTGATTCTGCTGTCAGCAGTCGGGGAGACAAGTGAAATGATAAAAAGATTAAAAAACAAGAAGCTATTAATAGTAGCGGTGGTGCTGAGCATCATTTGCGGCGTGGCTGTTGTTTTTGCGAATACGGGAAACACAACGCCAACAACGCCGCCGGACACAGCGAAGACTCTGACGAACAATGGTGACGGTACCTATAAGCTGTCGCTTAGCGTAACGGGCAAAGCGGACAGCTCTACGGAGTCCAACAAGGCGGACGTGATTATCGTGCTCGATACTTCGGGCAGTATGAACGATACCACTAATACTTATGTAGCGAACACTACGGGACGATATGGGCTTGTAGGCGGTACTTATAAGACGCTCTATCAAAAATCCGGAAATAATTACAAACAACTTAATAACGATGAATATGCCGGTACCGTATATTACAGGGACTGGGCTGGCTCCACATACGAAGAGTACACCGGGACACGCTATGCAAACACGCAAATCGCTGTCGCCAAAAGTGCGGTAAAGGATCTCATAAATCAGCTGGGAGAGAATAACACTGCTGCTGCCCCGGACAACATCCAGTTCTCGCTTATCTCTTTCAATAATATAGCGACGACGGAGGTAAGTTCCACGTTTGAAGCTTCTGGAATTAACGGGAGAGTGGATAAATTGACAGCGGGAGGCGGCACTAACTGGGAAGATGCCTTGAAGACGGCAAATGAAATTGAAACACGGGAGGGCGCAGAAACTTATGTTATCTTTGTTTCTGACGGGAACCCAACATACAGGAACACCCAGGGCACCGGAGGCGGCTGGCTGCCAGAGATGGCAGAGCACAAGGATATACCTAATAAGGTGTATTACGGCTCCGGTTATTCCGACATCAACGGTAAGAACTACGATATGGCAAAGGAGCAGGCTAGGGCGATTGTGGACAACGGCAAGAATTTTTACGGCATAGGGGTATTCGGCAATGTTACCAAAATGGAGAATCTCGTTAAATATGCATATGATACTGAAACCACCGATAACTATTATAATGCGACAGACAAAGAAGGTCTTGAAGCGGCATTTGCCAACATTATCAATAAGATTACCAATGCATTCGGATACAAGGGCGTTAAGATTACAGACGGACTTACTCAGATGACATCTGTAGACTCAAACAGCTTCGCATATACGAGAAGCGGCGGCAGCTACGGTGCCGATGATGTTTGGGAAGATGCACCTGCGGAAACTTATTCCGACGACGGTCAGGTATCTTGGGATCTTGGGGAAATGGAGCTTGAGAACGGGGTCACTTATACCGTAAGCTTTACCGTATGGCCGTCACAGGCTGCCTATGATATTGTATCCGATCTGAACAATAAAAAAAGGAATTACAATGATCTGTTGGAAGATGAGAAGGCACAGATTGCTGAACTCAATGTAGGCGGTTATGGTCTCAGAACCAATACCCAAGCCGGTGTCGAGTACACTCAGATAGAGACAAAGACAACCAAGGAAAAACCGGAGGGATTTAAAGAAGGAGAACCTGCTGCTGACGGATACACCTACACATATGACTCTGAAACCGGAGTCTACACCGGTACTAGGGAAACCGCCGGTTCAAGCCCAATCGACAATCCGGATCCGATGCCACTTACAGATGGTCTGCTTACCCTCGAAAAGAAGTGGACGGACACCCTCGACAATAGTCATCGTCCGGACAGCATCACGTTGAATATCAATAGAGATAACAAATTTTACAAGGCAGTAACGTTGAGTGAAGCCAACAGTTGGTCCTCTCAGATTCATGTGGCTCCTGGGCTGGAGGTACAGGGCGAGATTCTGGAGATTGGTCATGACTATACTGTAGAGGAGATAACGGGAAGTGACAGCTATGAGCTGGAAATGGGGGCAGATACCTTCCATCCTATGATAGTGGACGGAACGCTGACACCTGCGGGCGACGCAGCAAAGGTAACCGCAACCAATGTGCTCAAGAGCCGAGTCAAAGTAACCAAGTCAGTCACCGATGAAACCGGAACGACTGCTCCTGACCAGCTCTTTACTTATAAGATTAAGGTTAAGGATAAAGACGGAACCGTGAAGTTCTCCATAAATGACAGAAACGGTAACGGACCGATAAAATTTGAGACTCCTGCAGATCGTGTTTCCGGTGCAACACCTACCACTGGAAGCGATGAGACACATAATGGTTACTTCTCTGCGGATTCCAACACAGAAATAACCGTCAAGATTAAGAAGAGCGAATACATATACCTGATTGACTTGTCAAAGGGAGCTACTTTTGAGGTAGTGGAGGACACCTCGGCAATGCCGGATGGATTCAGCTTTGTTAAGGTTGAGAGCTCTGCAGCGACAATCGATAAAGCAAAGGCGAGCGGCATGATTAACGAGGGCAATGCCGAGTATGCAATTGCTTATACTAACAAATATGAAGAGACATCCGTTTCCGTAAAGAAAGAATGGAGCGACGATAATAACCGCGACGGCAAGAGACCGGACAGCGTTAAGGTCTCTCTATATAAAAAGGTAGGAACCGGTGACGAGGAGGAAATCACAGACAAAGAAGTAACGCTGGATGCTAATAACAACTGGCAGCACAGCTGGAACAAACTACCTAAAACTTCGGGCGGTCAGAATATCACATACACCGTTGATGAAAAGGCAGTTCCTGAAGGCTACAATAAGAGTGTAAAGGCCAGTGATACGGCAGAGAACAGCTTTACTATTACAAACAGCTATACCCCTAAGAAGACCAATGTCATTGTCACTAAGGTTTGGGACGACCGGGACAATGTGCTGAATTTGAGAGATGATGCGGTATTCACACTCACTAAGAAAACCGAAGGCACCGCAGCGGAAATTGTTGGAACAAAGACAGTTAAAAAGGATGCTGCCGGCTCTGATCTCACAGTAATATGGGATGACCTGTATGTATACAGTAATGGTAAGAAGATTACTTATGACGTAACCGAAGCGGCAATTGATAACTATACGACAGACAAGGAGGAGAGTGGTAACTTAGCAACGGGATTAGTTTATACCTTTACAAACAAGCTGAATGTCGGAACCCTTGTAATTCAAAAAGAAGT
Source organism: uncultured Oscillospiraceae bacterium (assembly GCA_964345275.1). Taxonomy (GTDB): domain Bacteria; phylum Bacillota; class Clostridia; order Peptostreptococcales; family Anaerovoracaceae; genus Lentihominibacter. The sequence goes on along the minus strand of CAYFQD010000004.1, from coordinate 718 downwards.
TGTAGGTCTTCCTGACGGTACGACGATTCCGGATGATGCCGAATTCACCGTAACAGGACCTAGTAACGATACGACGGTTAATGAGAAAATAAAATACTCTGAGTTTACAGACGGCAAGTATACGCTTTCAAACGTGCCTGTCGGCACATATACGGTGACCGAGAACAAGGCATCCGCTGCTGTTGCCGGCTACGGTCTCAAGGTAAGTAAGACGGGCGACGGAAAGGTGGAGTCAGGCGAGACAGCGATCGTTAAGTTCACGAACACATATCGAAAGGCAAATGCGGACATTTCTGTCACAAAGGCTTTGAATGGATGGGAAAACACCGGTCTCAAGGACAAGATGTTCGAATTCAAGCTGGCGGCGGTAACAGAAGTTGCACCGATGCCTGCAGACGATAAGGTCTTTGCAACGGAGGCAGCCAGAACTCAGAGCTTCCCGGCAATTACATATACTGCACCGGGAACATACGAGTACACAATTACCGAAGTAACTCCGGATACGGACAAGGTTCCGGGAGTGACATATGATCAGACCGCACATAAAGTAGTAGTTACGGTAACCGAGGATGAAAGCACGGGGCAGCTCAGTGCATCTGTCAAGTACGACTCCGATAAGGATTCGCTGACGGTCAAAAATACATATAAGGCAGACTCTGCAGCAGCTTCCATAGAGCTCAACAAGAAGCTCACCGGCAGAGATAAAAAATTAGAAGCA
>CAYFQD010000003.1:49765-74866 GCA_964345275.1 uncultured Oscillospiraceae bacterium | reverse complement strand
GCGCTGATAATACTTGGCGGGAGACCGCCCGGAAAAGCAGGACGTTGCCGCTTATTTTATTTTTTGGAAACAGAGATTCTAATAACAGAATACTCATTATTTTTAAACTTTTCGCAAGTAAGTACTCTTTTTGCACAAGTTGATAGGTAGCATTCCTTTTCCTTGAATGTGTAGACTTAAATAAAGAAGCACTTGCAAGTTACGGCCTGTCACAGAGCCCCCGGTCGGACTTCCACCGGCGGCATACCGAAGGCTTCAGTAAAAACTGTTATTGGCCGCTTAACAAATCAGTGCGTTTGGAGACTGTATTTTTTTTGACAGTTCCAATGTGGCGATAAAGCCGCTATAATAAAATAAAAAAGTTTCACGTCGATGAAGCAGAACAGTAAGTTATTGCAATACGAAAGAAAGGATGAATAAAGATGAAAACTGATATTGAAATCGCACAGGCTGCAGAGAAGCAACCCATTGATCAAATCGCATCGAGTCTGGCAATTGATGAAAAGCATGTTGAATATTATGGGAAATATAAAGCGAAAATTGACTATAACTATCTGAAGGATTCTTCTGAGCCGGATGGCAAGCTGGTATTGGTAACGGCTATTACACCTACACCGGCAGGAGAAGGAAAGACTACAACAACAGTCGGCTTGGCAGATGGACTGAGAAAAATTGGTGAAAAGGCAGTAATTGCATTGCGTGAACCATCACTTGGGCCTGTTTTTGGTGTTAAAGGCGGCGCCGCTGGCGGCGGATATGCACAGGTTGTGCCGATGGAAGATATCAATTTGCATTTTACCGGAGATTTTCATGCCATTGGAGCAGCAAATAATTTGTTGGCTGCGATGCTGGACAATCATATCTACCAGGGGAATTCACTGGGAATCGATGTGCGTAGAATTACATGGAAACGCGTTGTGGACATGAATGACAGACAGCTGCGAAAGATCGTCAATGGTATTGGCAGTAGAGTAAATGGAATCCCGCGTGAAGATGGGTATGATATTACTGTTGCCAGCGAAATTATGGCAATTCTCTGTCTGGCTCAGGATATTGCAGACTTAAAGGAACGATTGAGCCAGATCATCGTAGCCTATACCAGCGATTCAAAACCGGTTACGGCAGGGGACTTAAAGGCGCAGGGTGCCCTGGCTGCATTGCTGAAGGATGCATTGAAGCCTAATTTAGTACAGACACTGGAAGGAACGCCTGCCTTTATTCACGGAGGCCCTTTTGCCAATATCGCCCATGGCTGCAATTCTCTGATTGCAACGCGTATGGCCTTAAAGCTGGGGGATTATGCTATTACGGAAGCAGGCTTTGGCGCAGATATGGGTGCTGAGAAATTTCTGGATATCAAATGCAGAAAGGCCGGATTTAAACCCGATGCCGTTGTGGTCGTAGCCACTGTCCGTGCTTTAAAGCATCATGGTGGGGCTGCGAAAGCAGAATTGGACATAGAAAATCTGGAAGCCCTTCAAAAAGGTATGCCGAATCTGATGCAGCATGTAGAAAACATGACGAAAGTATTCGGGCTTCCGGCTGTTGTTGCCATAAACAGATTCCCGACGGATTCCGAAGCGGAACTGAAACTGGTTGAAGACAAATGCAGGGAGCTTGGCGTCAATGTGAAGCTGTCTGAGGTTTGGGCTAAGGGCGGAGAAGGCGCCATTGAACTGGCAAAAGAGATTGTTCGACTGTGTGAAGAACCGTCTGAGTTTTCATATCTGTATGATGAAACAGAGACTATTGAAGAAAAATTAAATGCCATCGTTACAAAGGTATATCGAGGTGCTTCCGTGGAATTAACAGCAGACGCCCAGAAGGATATGGCGCAGATTATTTCTGTCGGACTGGATAAAATGCCGATTTGCATGGCCAAAACCCAGTTCAGCTTCTCCGATAATGAAGCAAATCTGGGAGCACCGAGAGATTTCAAAGTAACCATTAGAAACCTGAAAGTAAGTGCAGGCGCCGGATTTATTGTTGCGTTGACGGGGAATATCATGACTATGCCCGGGTTGCCTAAGGTTCCTGCGGCAGAAAGGATCGATGTTGATAACAGAGGCAATATCTCGGGATTGTTCTAATGGAGGGCAGAGATATGGTTAAGGATTTTACATTATATTCATGCAGGGATTTTGTGAAGGTTCTATCGTCAAAAGAGCCTGTTCCGGGGGGAGGCGGCGCAGCCGCTGTTGCAGGTGCCATTGGAATGGCTCTTGGCAACATGGTAGGCAGTCTTACCGTTGGCAAAAAAAAATATGAGAATGTACAGAACGATATCCTTACGCTGAAAGAACAGGCAGATGAATTGCAGCAGGAGCTCCTGGATCTGACAGCAGAAGATGCGCGGGCGTTTGAACCGCTATCAAAGGCGTATGGACTGCCCCAGAATACGGAAGAGAAAAAGGCGCACAAGGAGGCTATCATGGAAGAAGCACTAAAAAAAGCCGCTTTACCTCCAATCAAAATTATGCAGGCATGCTGCAAGGCCATTGCTTTACATCAGTCTTTTGCAGATAAGGGGACGAGGATGGCAATCTCGGATGTCGGGTGTGGCGTAATCCTGTGCAAATCTGCTTTACAGGCTGCCAGCTTAAATGTTTTGATCAATACTAAATCTATGAAAGACAGGACCCATGCAGAAGCGCTTAACAAGCAAGTCAGGGAGCTGTCAGATGAATATACGGCTATGGCAGATGCAATTTATGCACAGGTGCTTTCCAAATTGGTATAGAGATATAGGGTGGAGGAATATATGAAGGAATTAAAAGGTGCTCAGGTAGTTGCAGCCTTGAATGCAGATTTGATTAAACGTGTAGAAGGGCTAAAAAGCAAAGGGATTAAACCGACTCTTGCAATCATTCGTATTGGAGATCGCTCCGATGATATTGCCTATGAAAAAGGTGCAACAAAACGCTGCGAGACCATCGGAGTATCGGTGAAGAGATTGGTGATGGATAAAAATGCTTCACAGGAGTCATTGATCCGCACAATTCATGAGGTTAATCAGGATGAAGAAATTCATGGGGTTTTGCTGTTTCGCCCTCTTCCAGACCACATGGACGAAGAAATGGTATGCAACGCTTTAAAGCCGGAAAAAGATGTGGATGGTATCACAGCCGGTTCCATGGCAGGTGTGTTTATGAATTCTGATTTAGGCTTTGCACCTTGTACGGCACAGGCTTGTATGGAATTGCTGGACTATTATGACGTTGACCTGACCGGGAAAAAAGTGGCTGTTCTGGGAAGAAGCCTGGTGGTTGGGAGACCCGTGGCAATGATGCTGATGCATAAAAATGCTACGGTAACCATCTGTCATTCCAGGACGAAAGATTTGAGGCAGCAGTGCCAGGAATCTGATGTGATCATTGCGGCCATGGGGCGTGCCAAGATGATCGATGAAGGGTATTTTACGAAAGGTCAGATTGTACTTGATGTGGGTATCAATATGGACGAAAATGGCAAAATGTGTGGAGATGTTAACCTTTCAGATGCCATATCTATTGTTGATGCAGTTACGCCGGTACCCGGCGGGATTGGACCCGTCACCACATCGGTTCTGGTAAAGCATGTTGTAGAGGCGGCAGAACATAGTGCCGGGATTAGCAATTCGTTTTAAGTGATAACATAGTAAAGTCAGAGCAAAGAATAAAAGGAGCGGTAAATCGCTCCTTTTTATGTTATACTAACTGTGTCTGTTTTTGTAAAAGAGGAATGTAAATGATTGTCTTAAAATTCATTTTTGTGTTGCTTATACTGATACCTTTGGTCATCGTTATTCTCTATATAATGAACAACCTGACCGATGAAACTCTTAAGGAATCTGAGCGTTCTGCCAGAGCGGCAGCGGAAGCCAGAAAGCCGAAATATGACAGATACGGCAACAAAATATATCCTTCTTCAGACAGGCAAGGTAATTTAACCGCTGCCGAAAAGAGAAAGAAGCGAAGGGAAAGAAAAAAACGCAGAAAGGACACAGACGGTGACCGGGTATGAGAAAGGGTTTATTCATTACATTTGAAGGCGGAGACGGCTCCGGCAAGTCAACTCAAATAAACATTCTTAAAGAAAAACTTGCTGACAAAGGTTTTGATATACATATTACCAGAGAACCGGGCGGCACAGCAATAAGTGAGAAGATCAGAGAAATAATCCTGGACAGGAGCAATTCTGAAATGACAGCGATGACTGAGGCAATGCTCTATGCTGCTGCCAGGGCACAGCTGGTTGAACAGATAATCAGACCTGCTGTCAGCAGTGGTAAAATTGTGATATGTGACAGATTTGTGGATTCAAGCATTGCATATCAGGCTTATGGAAGGAATCTGGGTGATGCAGTCGGGGTAATAAACAGCTTTGCTGTAGGTGACTGTATGCCGGACATGACTATCCTTCTTAAAGTGGACCCGGAAGAGGGCAGCAGGAGAATAGCCGGAAGAGAGCAGGACAGAATAGAAACCGCATCCGTTGATTTTCACAGGAGAGTATATGAAGGGTACCTGGAACTGGAAAGGAAGTACCCTGAAAGAGTAGTTGGTATAGATGCAAGGCGCACAATAGAAGAAATAGCGGAAATCATCGATAATAAAGTGAGAGTGCTTCTTAATGAAATTCGATAATTACGAAGGAAATTCCAAATTGACTGATCGTCTGGAAAATGCGGTGAAGGGCGGCAGGATATCCCATGCATATGTGTTTGAGGCAGCCGGCAATATTGATAAAAAAGGTTTTGCCAAGTGCTTTATAAAGGGAATTTTATGTCCGGAGGGAAGAGGAGAAAGTTGCGGAAAATGTCCGGTCTGTGACAAAGTTGATCATTATAATCACGAAGATGTTATATATATCAGGAAGGACGGGCTTTCTGTAAAGGATGCTGCTATATCGGAGATGCAGGAAAAGCTTAAGGTCAAGCCTTTGGAATCGAGGAATGTGGTTGTAATTGAAGATGCCGATACCATGACAACAAGGGCACAAAACAGACTGCTTAAGACTTTAGAGGAACCGCCGGGAGATTCTGTTATAATTATCCTGTCGGAGAATATGGAGAATCTGACTCAGACAATACTGTCACGATGTGTCAAATACAGAATCAATGAGGCGGAGTCATCAGGTGGAGGTATAGATGCGGAGAATGCCTCAAAGGTGGTTGAAATGCTTCTAAAAGGCAGAGATTTTCATGAAATCAGGCCTTTGATAGAAGAGGCAGCCAAAGATAAGTATGCAGCTGTAAAACTTCTGGACGAAATGCAATTGGTTTACAGAAATATAATTATGAAAAAACAGCTGAAAGATCCTATTTATAACGCAGAGGATATTTATGAGGGGATATATGCGGCGGAAGAAACCCGAAGAAAAATTTTGCAGGGACTTTCGCCGGCGTACATGATGAAAAAAATGCTGCTCAGCGGAAAGAAATGAGTAGCTGCGGAGGATAAAATGGCTAAAGTTGTAGGAGTTAAATTTAGGGATGCGGGAAAGATGTACTATTTTGCCGCGGGAGACATTCGCGTGTGTCAGGGAGACAGTGTAATTGTTGAGACCGCCAGGGGACTGGAATTCGGAAAAGTCACACAGGAAGAAACCGAAGTCAGAGATTCGGAAATAGTATCACCGCTTAAAAGTATAATCAGACTTGCGACAGAGAAGGATGTTAAAAGACACGAGGAAAATCTGGCAAAAAAGGAACAGGCGCTAAAGCTCTGTCAGGAAAAGATAGATGCTCATAAGCTGGAAATGAAGCTGATTGATGTAGAATATACATTTGATAACAGCAAGGTAGTCTTCTACTTTACAGCTGATGGCAGAGTGGACTTTCGCGAACTGGTAAAGGATCTGGCATCTGTTTTCCGGATGAGGATAGAGCTGAGACAGATAGGTGTCAGAGACGAAGCAAAAATGATTGGCGGTGTTGGAAATTGTGGAAGAGGGCTTTGCTGTAATACATGGCTTTCGGATTTCGAGCCGGTTTCCATAAAAATGGCCAAGATGCAAAATCTTTCTCTGAATCCTGCTAAAATTTCCGGAATCTGCGGCAGACTCATGTGTTGTCTTAAGTATGAAAATGACATTTATGCAGAGCTGAAAAAAGGGATGCCTAACATAGGGGAAAGAATAAAAACGCCTGATGGGATAGCTGTTGTTACAGATGTGAATATTTTAGAAACTATCGTTAAGGTCAGACTTGTTGTTGAGGATAAAGATGACGAAAAAGACGGAGAAGAAAAGTTAAGTACTGAAATTTTTACATTTAATAAAAATGAGATCAGAAGGCTGGGCAGGAGAAACAGCGGAAACACCGGAAACAACAGGAAGCAGGATGATTTCGCTGATATGGACAAAGATACCATAGATGAAATCAAAAAGCTTATGAAAGACTAATCAGAAAAGACTAATAAGATTGGAAGTATGGACAGTATAGGTTTCGGAAACTTAAAATTATATCAGGATTCCGACGGATTCAAGTTCGGTGTGGATGCGGTATTATTGGCTGATTTTGCTTCAAAGTTTTGTCCCGAGGCCGAGCATATTGTTGATTTGGGAACAGGAAATGGTGTTATTTCCTTTATCCTCAGTCATAAAAATAAGCAATGCAGTATTACGGGAATTGATGTTCAGGAAAAAGCAGTAAGACTGGCTGACATGAGCTGCCGTGAGAACGGGCTGGAAGAAAGAATTTGCTTCATAAGGGAAGATGTTTTAAATATAAGAGATACATGTCCGTATTTAGAAAAAAGTGCTGATCTGGTTGTCTCTAATCCGCCATACTTTACCAGGGGTGCAGGGCTTATAAACAGTAACTCGGGTAAATATACAGCCAGACATGAAACAACCGCTGCTCTAAATGATTTTGTTGAAGTTGCTGCCTGGACTTTAAGGGATAAAGGTCATCTCTGCATGGTGCACAGGCCAAACCGGCTGGTTGATATACTTACTTCATTCAGGAACAACGGAATTGAACCTAAAGATATCAGATTTGTAACTCCCCGAAAGGGGGAAATCCCCAATATTGTTCTGTTGCACGGAGTAATGGGCGGCGGCAAAGAACTTAAATTTATGAAGGAGCTTGCCGTATATGGTGAAGACGGTAAATATAGTGCGGAAATCCTTGAAATGTATGAGAAAGACACTGGTAAAACATAGTGTTTAACAGTGTTTTTAAAACAAACATGTTGAAAATATTTCCAAATTGTGTAATAATAATGGAACGACACTGGAGGTGAGAAAATGAGTGTAACAATCGATCTTAAAACACTGTTTATAATATTAGTGTTAATTGCCTTGCTGTTTCTTATCATCTACGCGGTAGTTATGATAAAAAAACTTTTGGTTACTCTCGACCGTACTAACAAAATCCTTGAAGATGTTCAGGTTACTACTGAGATTGTGGCTAACAGGAGCAAGGATGTTGACGGGATAATCGGAAATGTTTCTGAATCCGTTGCCAGTATATCATCCTCACTGAAAGGAGACCAGACAACTGTTGCAGCAGTTGCAAGCATAGCGAAATCGCTTGCGTCGCTGAAGGGGCTTGTTGCCAGGAAAGATAAGGGCAAGGAGGAATGATGCAGTCATGCTGCGATAATTGAAAGGAGCATTGTTAAGATGAAAGCTACAGGAATCGTTAGAAAAGTTGATGAACTTGGCAGAATTGTATTACCGATAGAACTTAGAAGAACATTAAACATTGAAATCAGAGATCCACTGGAAATATATGTTGACGGAGAGTCTATTATGCTGAAGAAGTACCAGCCGGCTTGTATTTTCTGCGGAAGCTCGGATGATGTTAAGCAGGTACACGGTAAGAATGTGTGCATCAAATGCATCAGGGAACTTCAGGAGCTATAGTAATAAACTAAAAAGGAGCAATTTATTGCCCTTTTTTTAGGTTATTGATCTATAACGGGTTTTGTTATTGGAGGCATAAAGTGTCAAAGTTATTAGTAAGAAAAAGTGGTCCGCTGTCAGGCGAGGTTACTGTTTCCGGGTCAAAAAATGCGGTGCTTCCCATTATGGCTGCAACTCTGCTGACAGATGAGAAATGCGAAATAAGAAATGTACCGGCTTTGAGAGATGTAGAGGTTATGTGTGACTTTCTGGATAGTCTGGGGGCAAGTGTAAAAAAGAATCTGGATAACAATATTGTTGAGGTTGTTGCTGACGGCGAGATTAACTTTGAGGCACCGTATGATCTGGTAAAGATGATGAGGGCATCAATCCTTGTTCTCGGGGCATTGCTTTTAAGAACGGGACATGCGGTGATACATCTTCCCGGTGGATGTGCCATAGGAGAGAGACCTGTTGAACTGCACCTTAAGGGCTTAAGAGCTTTGGGAGCCACTATTGATGAAGCACAGCTTGCAAAGGGTATAGTTGATGCCAGAGCAGATAAACTGAAGGGGAGTACAGTGTATCTGGATTTTCCTAGTGTAGGTGCAACAGAGGTTATTGTTATGGCTGCAAGTCTTGCTGAAGGAACCACTTACATTGAAAACGCTGCTCAGGAGCCTGAAATCGTAGATCTGGTTCATTTTCTCAACAAGATGGGAGCCAGAATCAAAGGCGCAGGAACGGACACGATCAAGGTTGAAGGTGTCGAGAAACTGGGTGGCGTATCTCACGGCGTAATTCCTGACAGAATTGAAGCCGGCACATTTATGGTTAGTGCTGCCATTACAGGAGGGCGTATTCTAATCAGGAATATGTTGCCGGATCATCTTAAAGCGGTAATATCCAAGCTCAGAGAGTGCGGTGTGGTTGTGGAAATGAGAGAGGATGGCGTAATCGTAGACGGAAGCCGGAATGTTCTTGTTTCTACTGACATTAAGACGCTGCCTTATCCGGGATTTCCTACAGACATGCAGTCGCCGTTTATGGCTCTGCTTACTGTGGCCAAAGGACCCAGTGTTGTAATAGAAACCGTATTTGAAAACAGATTCATGCATGTTGGAGAATTTAACCGCATGGGTGCGGCAATAAGAATTGAAGGTAAATGTGCCATTATTCCGGGAGAAAGAAAGCTTCAGGCGGCACCTGTTGTTGCGACGGACTTGAGAGCGGGTGCAGCAGTTGTTCTTACAGGGCTTGTTGCAGAGGGTGTTACCGAAGTATCTCAAATATATCATATAGACAGAGGTTATGAAAATTTCGTTGAGAAGCTAAGAGGACTGGGAGCCGATATAAAAAGAATAGATGACTGATCAAAAGAGAAAATAAAAATGCCGGCATTGCAGCCGGCATTTTATTTTCTCTTTTCTATTGCCTTTCAGCATCAATGTAGCGAACAATGTTAATCATCGTATTCAGGCAGTCTTTTTTATTAAAGGCGTAAGTGATTATATTCAGATCCGGAACCTTCATGGCAAAAAGATCATTGTCGCAGGATTTCAGTGCAACCTTACTCTCATCCTCATCGGTTGGAATCAGTTCGGTAAAATAAGAAGCAAGGTCACTGTCAGGATCAGATGACCAGACAATGCCCGCGTCACCCGGAGAGTATTTCGTGCTGCATAGTCCGGAGGTGACCTCATATTCATTTGAGAGCGTTGTAAGGTTAGCCTCTCCGCGCGCTCTGAGGGTAATACCTACACTAAGCATATTATCCGAAGTGCTTACAGAATTGATATAAGATGAGGAATATATTATTCCTGTATCTTCACCCTGATAGCATTTGCCCGTGTTAAGCGTGTACATGAGACTGATGAGATTATCTGTTGCAGTATCAGGCAGTACCGTTGCCGGAGAGCTGGTTTCCGACATTGTATATATGAAAGTATCTTCCAGCTTTTCAAATTTGTCTTCCATTGCAGAAAAGGATTTGTCAAATTTCTTTATAAAACTTTCAACATGATTATCGTCAATGGCAATGACGGCGGTCGCACGGTATGGCAGATAACCTTCGTGAGCTTTCGTAGTGAAGGATACAATGTTAAAGAGATTGCCGGCGCTTTTCTGTCCGGACAGAAGTCCGCCAATGACTTCCGCCGGATTAGGGTAGTTGTTTTTGTTTTCGAAGTTAAACGGATCTGCGTATTCGGTCATGGTCATTGAGATTACATATGTGTTGTCGTAATCCGGTGATTTTGGTACGGCATCCGTACTCATAGTGCACTTTTTTTCATTGGAGCCGGAAGTATAAATCATGGTTTCTTTTGAATTCTGTAGTGCAATCATATTGTCACATTTCAAATACTTTTCGGGTACAGATTCAGCACCTATTCTTCTGCCATCGGTAAACTCAGTTACTATGAGTCTGATTTTGCCGTGATCGTTAGGGCCAAGAAGAGCTGTAAGACCGGTTGCCATAACATCGAGAGACTTTTTGTAATCATTGGTGTTTACAGAACACTGAAGAACGGTGGTGTCCGCTCTACCGGAACTGCCTTCAGACTCATTACATAGAACTACATAGTGGTTATCAGCATGTTCCACTTCAACACCGCTGCTCTCTGCCCAGGACTTCAGATAATCCCCGACCATAGAAAAATCACAGGAATCACCGGTGAATGTACCCATAAGGTTTCCCTGTGTAGCCTTAAAATACTCCGTAAGTTCCGCCTCGCGATCGCCGTCCGAATCGCAGCCGGACAGCGAAAGGGATATGATAAGTACCATTGAAATAAGAAAAGGTAAAATTTGTTTCATGTCTATGTAATCTCCTTGTAAGGACAATTATACTATGGAGAATCAAGCATGAAAACAACAAAAATAAGTTGTTATTGTAAACCCGGGAAAAATGTATGCGTTTTATGTTTTTTTTTGTGGGAATTAATATTGACGGAGAGGTTATTTAGTGTATAATTGTCAAAGACGCCCTAAAATCCACAATATGTTGGGGCCTAATGAATTGATAAAAATCTGTTGTCATTTTGGAGGTGACCATATGAACGGAATTAAACATATTATTAAGAGAGATGGCAGGACGGTTGACTTTGACATCTCAAAGATATCCGATGCCATCTACAAGGCAGCGGAAGTCCTGGGAGGACATGATAGAAATACGGCCAATTATCTTGCCGGACAGGTGGAACTCTATCTGGTTGAGATTTGTCATAATGATGTTCCTACAGTTGAACAGATTCAGGATGCGGTTGAAAGGGTGCTTATCGAAAACGGTCATGCCAGAACAGCCAAAGAATTTATTCTGTACAGAGCGGAGCGAACCAGGGTCAGAGAAATGAACACACGCCTCATGAAGACTTATGAGGATCTGACTTTTAAGGATGCCAAGGACAACGATACCAAGCGCGAAAATGCTAATATTGACGGGGATACTGCTATGGGTACAATGCTCAAGTATGGCTCTGAAGGAGCCAAGCAGTTCTATGAGATGTTTGTTCTCAAACCGGAGCATGCCAAGGCACATAGAGAAGGTGACATTCATATTCACGATATGGACTTTCTCACATTGACCACCACATGCTGCCAGATCGATATAGAGAAGCTTTTTAAAGGCGGATTTTCCACAGGTCACGGTCATCTGAGAGAACCTAACGATATTCAGAGTTATGCCGCTCTGGCATGCATAGCAATTCAGTCAAACCAGAATGATCAGCATGGCGGTCAAAGCATACCTGATTTTGACTATGGCATGGCGCACGGCGTAAGAAAGACATACAGGAAGCTGTACTGGACAAATCTGGGTAAAATGCTCAATCTGCTCTTCGACATTGAAGACGGAGTTGAAAAGATGAAGGACATCGGCAGACAGATTATGGAGGAAGCGGATGTCTACCCGATAATTGCCGATGACAATGGTTACAGGGCGCTGGAAGCTGATAAGCTCAAGCTTATCATTGAAGAAAAATATATACCTACTCTTCAGGCAAAAGCTATCAAATATGCCAACGAGGAAATAGACAGAGCAACTTATCAGGCAATGGAAGCATTCGTTCATAACCTTAACACCATGCACTCCAGAGCCGGTGCACAGGTCCCGTTCTCTTCGATAAATTTCGGTACAGATACTTCGCCTGAGGGCAGACTGGTAATAAAAAACATAATGCTTTCTATTGAAGCCGGATTGGGCAATGGCGAAACGGCCATCTTCCCTGTCAGCATTTTCAAGGTAAAGGAAGGCATAAACTACAACCCGGAAGATCCAAACTACGATCTCTTCAAACTGACAATGAGGGTGTCAGCCAAGAGACTCTTTCCGAACTTTGCATTTATTGATGCACCGTTTAATCTGGCACTCTACAAGGAAGGCGATCCGAATACGGAAGTGGCATATATGGGATGCAGAACCAGAGTAATAGGCAATGTTCACGACCCTTCCAGACAGGTGGTTGGAGGCAGGGGAAACCTGAGCTTCACCTCCATCAATCTGCCCAGAATCGGTATAAAGGCTCACGGAGATATTGACTGGTTTTTTGAAGAACTGGATAGAAAAATTGATCTGGCTACAGAGCAGCTTATGGAAAGGTACAAAATCCAGGCGAAAAAGAAAGTAAAAAACTATCCGTTCCTCATGGGCCAGGGAGTATGGATGGACTCAGATAAGCTGAAGGAAGAGGATGAAGTCGGTGAAGTTCTCAAGCACGGCACACTCTCTATGGGCTTCATCGGTCTGGCAGAATGTCTGAAGGCGCTCATAGGTGTACATCACGGAGAAAGTGCTGAAGCTCAGGCTCTGGGACTGGAGATCATCGGCTTTATGAGAAAGAAACTGGATGATCTGGCCAAGGAAACGGGTTTCAACTATACTCTGCTGGCGACACCGGCGGAAGGCCTTTCGGGTCGATTCGTCAAGCTGGATAGAGCCAGGTATGGAGTAATAGAGGGAATTACAGACAGAGAATATTATACTAACTCCTTCCATATTCCTGTATATTTCCATATAAACGCATTTGATAAGATTAAACTTGAGGCTCCTTACCATGCGCTGGCAAATGCAGGACATATCAGTTACATAGAGCTGGACGGTGACCTGTCCAATAATCTGGATGCCTTTGAGCAGGTTGTCAGAGCAATGAAGGAAAGCGGCATAGGCTATGGATCTATCAACCATCCTGTTGATAGAGATCCTGTCTGCGGTTATACGGGCATAATAGATAATGAATGTCCGGGATGCGGCAGAAGCGAGGATGACGGAGAGCCCGGTTTCGAAAGAATAAGGAGAATTACCGGATATCTTGTGGGAACCATGGATCAGTGGAATGATGCCAAGTCGAGTGAAGAGAAAGATCGCGTTAAACACATCCTCGGAGATGAAGAAGTACGGGGAAAGATTCAGCCAGGAACAGATTCGGCAGGAGGATAAAATGGCAGGCGAGAAGATCAGAATCGCCGGCATAGTAAGAGAATCAATAGTAGACGGCCCGGGCATAAGACTTTCTGTCTTTTGTCAGGGCTGTCCTCATAAGTGCCCGGGATGTCATAATCCCGAAACCCATGATTTTTCAGCCGGCAGCGAAATAAGTACAGACAGCATTATGGAAGAGTTCGACAAGAATCCAATGCTGTCAGGCATTACATTTTCGGGCGGTGAACCGATGTGTCAGCCCGTTCCTTTTGCTGCGCTTGCAAAAGCTGTAAAGGACAGGGGAAAAACAGTTACCATATTCAGCGGATACACATTGAATCAGCTGTTGGATCGTGCTCGCGGGAAGAGGGACAACCTGTCCATTGAAGAGCGAAGAGCAACAGCTCAGCTCCTAAAGCTCTGCGACATACTGATTGACGGTCCTTTTATTCAGAAGCAGCGGGATCTGAGGCTTAGATTCAGAGGGAGCTCCAATCAGCGCGTTATCGACATGAACAAAACCAGAGAGTCAGGAAGGGTGACGCTGCTTGATTATTGACAGCGTATTAACTTTCAGCGACTTGTAGGACTTGTAGCACTTACAAAAAACTGCTTGCACAGGGTTTTTTACTGTGCTATAATCTTTGATGTTCGAGTTCGTAGATACTCGCAACAGATGAGCATAGCGCTTAAGACTTAAGCGATGAAATACCATTCTATAAGGAGGTGCAACAATGGCAAACAAGTGTGAAATTTGCGGAAAGGGTCAGGTTTCCGGAAACAATGTATCTCACTCAAACAGACATACTAGAAGAAAGTGGAATGCGAACATTCAGTCTATAAGAATTAACGACAACGGAACAGTAAGGAGAGCTAAAGTATGTACTAAATGCCTGAGATCCGGCAAAGTAAGCCGTGCCATCTGACAGATGTGCTTCAGCTTGCTGTAAAAGCTGTAAACGGAACACCTGCAATCGGGCAGGTGTTTTTTTGTGATAGATATGGTACAATATTGCCATGCTTGAGCAAAAAACAAAACTTGGAGATATACATTTCTCAAGAAATGTCATACGAAGGATAGTGATTGATGCCGTTAACGAATGTGACGGCAAGGTTAATGTGTTCCATTACGGCGGCAAGTACAGCAATGTTGTACCGGGAATCGCATCTCTTATGAACATAAATATTTATGATGCAGATCCGGGAAGTATAGAGATTATAGATAAGTCAACCGGAATGGAAATTACAGTATATGTGGTAATCAAATTCGGTACAAGCATCAAAAAAACCTCCAAAAAAATCATCGATTATATTTATGACAATGTGGAGAAGGTAATGGGAGAAAAACCGGCCAGGGTGAGAGTGAGAATTACCGGTGTTGAGTCCAAGGATATTGCAAGGAGAAGAATTGAGATTATCAGATAGTATTTCCGTTCTGCCGGGCATCGGACCCAAAAAGGCCGAAGCATTGGCTAAACTTAATATATTCACCATTGAAGACCTGATATACAATTTCCCGCGAGACTACGAAGACAGACGCAATGTTGTAAAAATAGACAATCTGGTCCCAGGTGAACCCGCCATGTTTACCGGAAGGATTGATCTTGTAATAGCAGGGGGAGGCTTCAGGGGAGTAAAGAAACAGGCGGTGAGGCTGCTGGTTTCCGATGATACAGGCTCGGTAGAGGTTGTATTTTTTAATGCCGGATATCTGGCGAAGACGATTGAAAAGGGAAGCGAATATGTTTTTTTCGGCAAACCGTCCATAACCAGAGAAAAAATTCAGGTCGTTCATCCGGATATGAGCAGACCCGGGCAAGCCGGAAAGGGAATAATTCCCGTGTATTCACTGGTTTCAGGTATATCGCAGAGGGAGATGCGCAAAATACAGAACAGGGTCAGAGGACTGTACTCAGAGGCAGAGGATTTCCTCACTCCTGAAATGATCAAAAAAAACAATCTCTGCAGTCTGGAATATGCTCTTGACAAGATACATTTCCCTGAGGATAAGCAAAGTCTTCTTGAAGCCAGGTACAGACTGATTTTTGATGAACTTCTGATTTTGCAGACGGGGCTCATGGCTGCGAGAAAGACATCATCGGTTACACGCGGAATAGCTCTGACAGGAGACGAAAGGGAGTATATAGATTCACTACCCTATGAACTGACGGAGGCGCAGAAACGCTGCGTAAGAGAAATATCCGCTGACCTGGAGTCCGAAAGAGCCATGAACAGACTGATACAGGGCGATGTGGGTTCCGGAAAGACCGCAGTAGCGGAGACAGCCATGTTTAAGACGGTAAAAAGCGGATTCCAGGCTGCAATGATGGCACCTACGGAGATTCTGGCGGCACAGCATTTCGAAGGAATAAGCAAAAGCTTTGCACAGCATGGAATCAAAGTCGGATTTCTCAGCGGCTCCATGAAAGCGGCGGAACGAAGGAAAGTCCTGGAAGGAATAGCAGATGGAGGTATAGATGTAATAATAGGAACCCATGCTGTAATACAGCCTGATGTAAAGTTCAAAAATCCCGGGCTGTTCATAACTGATGAACAGCACAGATTCGGGGTAGGACAGCGCGTCAGCTTAAAAGAAAAGGGACGCAATCCCAATGTTCTGGTTATGACCGCAACACCCATACCCCGCACTCTGGCGGTGGTTATTTACGGCGACCTGGACATCTCCGTCATAGATGAGCTGCCGCCCGGCAGAAGAGCCGTACGGACCAGATGTGTCAGGAAGCATGATGGTGCAAAAGACATTGAACTTCAAAGAAGAAAATGCTATGAATTTGTGAGAGAGCAGCTTGCAGCAGGCCGCCAGGCCTATGTTGTCACGCCTCTGATAGAAGAATCTGATACTATGAATCTGAAATCGGCGGAGCAGGTGGCAGGTGAGCTTGAAAAGCTGTTTGCAGAATATAGTGTGTCATTGATTCACGGAGGGATGAAGCAAGGAGAGAAGGATTCCATAATGGAAGGCTTTGCAAGCGGGAATATACAGGTGCTGGTAGCAACAGTGCTGATTGAGGTGGGAATAAATGTCCCTAATGCAACTGTAATGGTAGTGGAGAATGCGGAAAGGTTCGGGCTGGCACAGCTTCATCAGCTCAGGGGCAGAGTAGGCAGAGGAGAGCATCAATCATACTGCTTCCTCATAGTTGACAATGAATCGGAAACTGCCGTAAGGCGGTGCGCTGTAATGGAACAGTCCACCGATGGATTTTTTATAGCGGAGGAGGATCTTAAACTGCGGGGGCCGGGAGAGATTTTCGGAACCAGACAGCACGGTATACCCGACATGAGAATAGCTGATCTGGCCAGACATCTTAAGGTGCTGAATCATGCCAGAGATGAAGCCCGGATTATCACCGATGAAGATCCGGGTCTCACAAAGGAAGAAAATCAGGCGCTGTCCCGTAGAGTGCAAAAGCTCTTCGGAAAAGATTTTTCACTGAACATATAAAGGGGGAATCATGAGAGTAATAGCAGGAAAGTACAAGGGCAGAAGGCTGAAAACACCATTAAACCGTGATATACGCCCTACGGCGGATAAGGTTAAAGAGGCCATGTTCAGCATACTGACAAATCATGTATACGGAAGCCGGGTTCTGGATCTCTTTTCGGGAACAGGCGGTCTGGGAATAGAGGCACTTTCAAGGGGCGCCGACTACTGCGTTTTTGCTGATATATCCAGGGAAAGTCTTACCCTCATAAAGGAGAACATTGCCCATTGTAAGATAGAAGAGGAGACAAAGGTTTTGCAAGGCGACTATAAAAGGGTTCTTGAAGGGCTGACTCGCAAAGTAGCTGACGGACTGGAGGAACCCTTTGATATCATCATTCTGGATCCGCCATATGACAGGGAAATGCTTAATGAAACATTTGAAATTATCGGTACGGGCGGTTTGCTGGCTAAGGACGGTGTCATAGTTGCCGAACACAGAAAAGAGGAAAAAATGCCTGAAGAACTGTATGGTTTTGTTAAGGAAAAGGACAGACGATACGGGGTGGTATTATTATCCGTTTATAGCAGTATATAGTTGATTATGACAAAAAAGCGTGGTAATATTAGGATAAATTTACGGGAGGTTCAGTATGTTTACAAAGGCTCTTTATGCGGGTTCATTTGACCCGATGACAAACGGTCATCTGAATATTATCGAGAGAGCAGCCAAGCTATATGATGAGCTTGTTGTAGGCGTAATAGTGAACCCCTTAAAAAAATCCAGGTTTACATTGGATGAAAGAAAGGATATGATAGCCGATGCCCTGAAGGATCTGAACAATGTTGAAGTTGGTTGTTTTTCCGGTCTGCTTGCAGATTATGTTAACAACAACGGATTTAATGTGGTTGTCAGAGGATTGCGTGCTGCAACCGATTTTGAGAACGAGCTTCAGATGGCACAGATGAATGCCAGGTTGTATAATGATGCAGTTGAAACTGTATTTCTTATGACGGATCCGAAATATTCGTTTATCAGTTCAAGTATGATTAAGGAAGTGCATTCACTGGGCGGTTCGATAGAGGGACTTGTTCCGGACGAAGTATTAAGGAGGATGAAATGAGAGTATTGGAGCTTTTGGAAGAAATTGAAGAAATCGTTGATACTGCGGCGGGGTTTCCTCTTACGGGAAAGATTATGATTGACTCGGAAGAACTGCTGGAGATAGTACGTGAGATAAGAGCGGAGCTGCCTGATGAAATACAGCAGGCGCAATGGATAAAGAACGAGAGAGAAAGAATCATTACTGAAGCAAAGACTCAGTACGAGGCTGTTATTGAAGATGCGCAGAAACAGGCGGATGCTCTTGTTGAGAATAACGATATAACGGTTAAATCAAAGCTTAGAGCCGATGAACTCATGAATGTAACCGAGAATACCGCAAAACAGCTTAAAATAGGAACCTACGAGTATCTTGATGGAATACTCTATAACTTCCAGGATAAGATGGAGCATCTCAGCTCTATTTACTTTGGCGAGATGTTTACCAGTATTGAGAAGGCATTTGATGATATCAATTCTGCACTTGCAGCTAACAGGGATGAGCTGAAGGATATGGCATACCGGGCACAGATGGATACTTCTGACAGCCCGGAAGCTGCACCGCTGCCGGATATTGAGGACATAATGAAATAGCGGATTGCTTCCGTCGGGATGCTGAACCAGCAAATTCATGGGCACACCACATATGAAATGGTGTGCCTTTTTTATATTAGCTGTGCTATAATGTATTTCGTATAAAAGGGTGCAAAATGCACCGGGACACGATCGGGAGGCATCAATTAATGACAATTATTCAAGCTGTTATACTTGGCCTGGTTCAGGGGTTGGCGGAATTTCTTCCAATCAGCAGTTCGGGTCATCTGGCTATAGGACAGTACTTCTTCGGAGTAAACCCTGACGAGGTTCTGTTTTTTGCCGTAATGCTGCATGTGGGAACTCTGTTTTCCGTCTTTATTTGTTACTGGAAGGACATCGTACTGCTGGTTAAAGAGCTTGGTGCGGTAATAAAGGATATTTTCACAGGCAAAGGTTTGAGAGCTAATCTGAATCCGACTAGAAGGCTGGGCTTTATGATTATCGTTGCAACTATCCCTACAGCCATAATAGGATTAGCATTTAACGACTTTTTTGAAAGACTCTATGCTTCAATTATTGCGGTAGCCTTCGGGCTGGTTTTTACCGGATTCATCTTGATTATTGCAGAGAGAACGGGGAAAAGTGAAAAGGGTGTCATGGAGATGAGATGGCTGCACGCCATCTTGATCGGCTGCATGCAGGGCGTTGCCATATATCCCGGTATATCCAGGTCAGGTTCCACTCTGTTCGGAGGTCTGATGGCAGGGCTGGAAAGAGGGTTTGCAGTGAAATTCGCATTTCTGATTTCCATACCTTCAATTCTCGGTTCTGTGATTGTAGAAGCACCGGATGCCTTTGCAGAGGGCGTTGATATGACATTGCTGATGCCGATTATTCTGGGAGTTGCGGTTTCGGCAATTTCAGGAATTATCGCTATCAAGTGGATGATCAGAGTAGTTACAGGGAAGAGACTGTTCGGCTTCTCCATATATGTATGGATTGTTGCCGCAGCACTTTTCGTTTATACGATTGTGATTATGTAATATATTAAAGAGGGAATAATGGCAGGTAACAAGAGAGGACCGGGCCGACCGCCCGGAAGCAAAAACAAAAGTAAAACTCCCAGCAGAAATGTGCAGGAGACGGAAGCAAGGTTAGAAGCCAAGGCAAAAATACGGGATGAAATAATAGGTATAATAATTATAGCCGTGAGCGTATTTCTGATTATCGCTCTTCAGACTCAGGCAGCAGGAACGGTTGGAGAAGCCATTGCCGGAGTTATGAAGGGATGTTTAGGTTTCAGTGCTTTTGTTCTGCCTTATTATTTTATAGTGTACGGGATTATGCTGTTCCTTCACAAGACTATACACATAAGTGTTAAGTCTGTTGTCTACCTGGTTATTATCTACTTTATGATAGTGCTGATAAATGCGGGCAGGTTTACGGCGGAGTTTGCAGGCAGGGAATTTGCGGGACTGTCAAAGTATTATGCCGACGGATTAGCCCTTGAAGGCGGCGGGGTTTTAGGAATGGGTGCGGGAGTTCCCCTGACCAACTGGATAGGAGCTCCCGGGCTGTACATTCTGTCTTTTGTTGTGATTTTTATCTTCACTCTGCTGCTGGTAAATACACCCGTTTCCAGATTCTTTGAGAATGTCAAGCGAAGGAAGCAGAGACGGCAGCTGGAGCGTGAAGAAAGAGCGGCGGAGAAGGCTCGCGAGGCGGAAGCGCAAAAGCAGCATCTGGATATGGAGATGGAGCGTTTTGCGGCAGCCAGACAACCGGTGACGGTGGATATGACGGCCGGACAGAGAAAGATTATGGGTTATATGAGTGATGACAGTCGAGTATCCGACGGCGAAGGGGTATCTTCCGAAATCGCAACTGATACGGATACTGCAGAGATGGAAAAAGCCGGGAAAAAGTCAAAACGACAGGCGGCAGAAGAAATCAGCACTGCGGCCGAAGATATAGATATCATTAAAGGGAGTTCCGCCGGAGTATCCGCTTCAACTGAGAATTACACCTTTCCGCCGCTGGACATACTCCAATTCGCCGGGAGCGGCTCCATGAACGAAAGTGAACATACGCTGAGGCAAAAGGCTATGAAGCTGGAAGAAACGCTGAGAAGTTTCAATATAGATGCTGCGGTTAATAATGTGACTCAGGGGCCTGCAGTAACAAGATACGAAGTCCAGCCAAACAGCGGTGTTAAGGTAAAGGGCATAAAAAATCTGGCTGACGATATCGCACTGAACATGGAGGCCAGGAGCATCAGAATTGAAGCTCCGATTCCCGGAAAGGCAGCAGTGGGAATAGAAATTGAAAATGAAAAGATAAATATGGTGACAATTCGTGAAATCATAGATTCGCCGGCCTTCAGGAATGCCAAATCAAAGATAACAATGGCCATCGGCAAGGACATAGCCGGCAAAGCCATCGTTGCGGATTTAAAAGCCATGCCTCATCTGCTCATTGCCGGCTCTACGGGATCCGGTAAATCCGTGTGCATAAACAGCATAATTACAAGTATACTGTACAAGGCCAGACCTGATGAGGTAAAGATGGTTCTCATTGATCCTAAGGTGGTTGAGCTTTCTCAATACAATGGAATTCCCCATCTGCTTATACCTGTTGTAACGGACCCGGCAAAGGCCGCAGCTGCTCTCAACTGGGCGGTTACGGAAATGGATGAAAGGTATAAGAAGTTTGCCGAAGTGGGAGTCAGAGAGCTTTCCGCCTATAACAGACATGTAAAGAAAGAACCTATGCCTCAGATTGTCATAATAATTGACGAATTGGCAGATCTTATGATGGCAGCCCCTTCACAGGTTGAGGAATCAATATGCCGGCTGGCGCAAAAGGCCAGAGCTGCGGGCATGCATCTGATAGTTGCAACACAGAGGCCGTCAGTAGATGTAATAACCGGACTGATTAAGGCGAATATTCCTTCCAGAATAGCATTTGCGGTATCCTCACAGGTTGACTCCAGAACCATTCTGGATATGGTGGGAGCCGAGAAGCTGGTGGGACGCGGAGATATGCTCTTTAATCCTCTGGGAAGCGGTAAACCTGTCAGGGTTCAGGGAACCTTCATTTCAGATGACGAGGTGAGGAACCTGATCGCATTTGTCAAACAGCAGGGGGAAGCTGACGAAGCGGCAGCCGGCGATGTTATGGACAGTATCGCCAGAATCAATACACCTGATGCAGAAAAGGGGAACAGAGATTTTAAAGATGAATTGCTGCCGGATGCAATAGAACTTGTAGTGGGTGCCGGTCAGGCTTCCGTTTCCATGCTTCAGCGCAGGTTCAGAATCGGTTACAACAGAGCGGCCAGAATCATCGATATGATGGAGGACAGACAGATTGTCGGCCCGCAGGACGGAAGCAGACCGCGCCAGGTTCTGATTTCAGAAGAGGACCTGGAGGTTATGAAGGAAGCGACCGATGAATAAACTTTTCATTGAGACTCTTGGCTGTCCTAAAAATTTCAACGATTCCGAATGCATCGCCGGCATATGGGAAAAGGCCGGAATGACGGTTACACAGTCAATTGAAGAGGCAGATGTAATCCTGGTGAACACCTGCGGGTTTATAAATGACGCAAAGACCGAGTCCATAGATTGCATCTTTGACATGATTCGTTTTATTGAGGATGAATCCGGAAATAAACCTGTTCTCATTGTGAGCGGCTGTCTCTCGGAAAGATATGCTGAAGATCTTTTTGATGAAATACCTGAAGTTGATATCTTTATGGGCGTGAACGATTACGAGAGACTGCCTGAAATCGCAGTATCATACGGCAGCAGGTGCATATACCGTTCCGCATCGCCAGAGAAGTTTGAAGAATTCGGTGCCAGAAGGCTCAGTGACACGCCGTATTCGGCAACACTGCGCATTGCGGAGGGCTGCAGCAACAACTGTGCCTACTGCGTCATCCCTCAGATCAGGGGCAGATACAGAAGCCGGTCCATGGAGAACATTATAGCTGAGGCCGAGCGTATGGCTGCTTCGGGTACAAAGGAAATAATACTCATAGCGCAGGATGTTACAGAGTACGGTTACGACCTGTACGGTCAGTTGAAGCTTCCGGAGCTTTTGCATAAACTCTGTGAAATAAACGGACTGAAATGGATCAGACTGATGTACTGCTATGAGGATAAAATTACCGATGAGCTCATAGAAACCATGTCCGATGAAGATAAAATCTGTAAATATATTGATATACCGCTGCAACATGTTTCAGACAATGTGCTCAGAAGGATGGGACGCAGATCAACGGCAAGGAGTATAAGAGAAACTATATGCCGGCTGAGAGAAGCAATGCCGGACATTCACATAAGAACAACATTTATCACCGGCTTTCCCGGGGAGACAGAAAAAGACTTCATTGAACTGGCGGATTTTGCGGAAGAGTATAGGCTGGAAAGGCTGGGTGTTTTCCCTTATTCCAGAGAAGAGGGTACGCCTGCTTATGAAATGACAGGGCAGGTTGAAGAGGAAGAAAAAAAGGCTCGTGCCGAATCTATAATGCGCAGGCAGGTGGAGGTGTCCCGTCATGTGAATGAGTCAAAGATCGGCAGTGTGATCACCGTGCTCGTTGAAGGGACAGATGAAGGAGCCTATATAGGAAGAAGCGAGTACGATGCACCGGAAATAGACGGTAATGTAATCTTTAGTGACGATACCGGCAGGGGAAAGCTTAAGCCGGGAGATTTTGTGAAGGTGGCAATAGAAGATGCCTTTGATTACGACCTGGTTGGAAGGAGAGTTTAAATGACTAAAACAATAAAAAACAAGAATTTGCCCAATCAGCTTACCATAGCCAGAGTCCTGGCTATTCCTGTGTTTATAGTGGTACTGCTTCTTGAATACAGGGTTGCTGCATGTATCATTTTTATAGTTGCGGCGTTTACCGATTATCTTGATGGCAGTATTGCAAGGAAGTATAACCTGGTTACCAATTTCGGCAAGCTAATGGATCCGCTGGCTGATAAGCTGCTTACCATGTCGGCATTTATCTGTCTGGTCGAACTGGGAGACATCCCCGGGTGGATGGTAATTGTGATTCTTGGCAGGGAGTTCATTATAACGGGAATGAGACAGGTTGCTGCTGCAGAGGGTATTGTCATCGCTGCAGGGTGGTCCGGAAAAATCAAAACCGTCCTTCAGATGGTCGCCGTTCCGCTTCTTATGCTGGAGAACTGGCCTTTCAGTATGCTGCCTTTCCCGTTCCCCGCAGATCAGGTAATGCTCTGGGCAGCACTTGTTATGACCGTATGGTCCGGCGTTGAATATATTATTAAGAACAAGCAGGTGTTCTCTATGAAGAACAAGGGGGGAATTTAATGAAAGCATCATTGCTCAGTGTCGGAACAGAGCTTCTGTTCGGTCAGATCACAAACACGAATACGGTTTTTCTCTCTCAGAGACTCAATGAAATGGGAATTGATGTGATGTATCACCATACGGTGGGGGACAATCCGGAAAGACTTGCGGATATAATCCGCCTGTCTCTTAAGGATTGCGATCTGGTGATTACCACCGGGGGGCTGGGACCTACACAGGACGATATGACAAAGGAAATCGCATGTCAGGTCTTTGGAGATACAATGGAAAAGCGTCCGGAACTTGTTAAAGCTCTTGAGGAACGCATGCTCAGATATAGGGGAAAGTTTACAAATAATAACTATAAACAGGCGGATATGCCCACCAGGGCAATTGTATTTAAAAATCCCGTGGGAACAGCTCCGGGTTTTGCTCTGGAGTCAGCCGATGAGCCGGGGAAGTACATCGCCTGTATGCCGGGACCTCCCCGCGAGATGACAGCCATGTTTGAAAATCATTTGAGACCATGGCTTTTAAGTATGTCAGACGGAACTCTTTTTTACAGAGAACTGCGCACTTTCGGGATTGGTGAATCTGCACTGGAGACGGCGCTTTTACCTATTATCGATATGCAGACGGACCCGACAATAGCTACATATGCCAAAGAGAGTGAATGTTCCGTGCGAATCGCATCCAAGAGGTCAACCCGCGAGGAGGCGGCAGCTGCAGTTGACGGGATGATTTCTGAGGTTGATAAACTTGTAGGAGAATATATATACAGCTATGACAATGAAGATCTGGTAAATGTGGTTGTTCGCAAGCTGATCGGGAAGGGGCTTACGCTTTCCAGTGCGGAATCCTGTACAGGAGGCATGTTTGCTTCAACTCTGATTGATGTGCCGGGGGTATCGGCATGTTTCGACCGCGGTCTTGTTACCTACAGCAACAGAGCGAAAGTGGAAGAGCTGGGAGTTTCACCTGAAACTCTGGACAGGTACGGTGCCGTCAGCGAGGAAACTGCCATGGAAATGGCAGAGGGAGTACGCCGGGTAAGCGGCTCAGATATGGGTATCTCTGTTACAGGCATTGCAGGACCTGACGGGGGAACTGAGGATAAGCAGGTGGGGCTGACATATATCGGATTTGTATATGGTGACAGGAAATTCTGCCGGAAGATTGACAGAGCCCTTAAGGAAAGAAGCCGTAACAGAAAATATGCAACTATGAGCATGCTTGATGTTATTAACAGGGAAATATAGGAAAATACCGGGAGCGCATCATTGACATATATTGGAAACGGGGTATAATAAAGGCAAAAGGCTCGAGGGTCGGAATTCTGCGAACAAATGTTCAAATAGTTGTTGACAGGCGGGCAACGAGGGGTTAATATAGTGTCAAGAACAGATGTTCACACATCTGCTCGGAAGGTTCGAATGAGAG
>CAYFQD010000003.1:47986-49665 GCA_964345275.1 uncultured Oscillospiraceae bacterium | reverse complement strand
GTTCGAATGAGAGATGGAGGTAATTATGGCAGCTAAGAATGATAATATTAGGGGACCACAGTTTGCCGGTGATGCTGAAAGAGAGAAGGCTCTGGATGCTGCGATGGCACAGATTCAGAAGCAGTTCGGCAAGGGCGCCGTTATGAAGCTGGGAGATAACGGAGCAATGCTTAACATAGAAGCCATTTCAACCGGATCCATCAGTCTGGATCTGGCCACGGGAATAGGTGGTGTTCCCCGCGGCCGAATTGTTGAAATATACGGGCCCGAGTCCTCCGGTAAGACCACTCTTACCCTACATGTTATTGCAGAGGCTCAAAAGAGAGGCGGCAAGGCAGCCTTTATCGATGCAGAACACGCTCTTGATCCGGAATATGCCCGGAATTTAGGTGTTGATGTAGATGAACTGCTGGTCTCTCAGCCGGACTATGGTGAACAGGCGCTCGAGATTGCTGAAATGCTGGTAAGAAGCGGTGTCATAGATATTATCGTCGTTGACTCCGTTGCCGCACTTGTACCAAAGCACGAGATAGATGGAGCTATGGGCGATGCAACGGTTGGTATGCAGGCACGGCTTATGTCTCAGGCACTGCGTAAGCTGGCAGCTATCATAAGCAAGACAAATACTACAATTATTTTTATAAACCAGCTGAGAGAAAAAATAGGCGTGATGTTCGGCAATCCTGAAACCACCACCGGCGGCCGTGCACTTAAATTTTTCTCTTCAATGCGAATAGATGTGAGGAGAATTGAGAGTATAAAGAGCGGTGATCAGATTCTGGGTAACAGAACCAGGGCAAAGATAGTTAAGAACAAGGTGGCACCGCCGTTCAAGCGGGCGGAATTTGATATTATGTATGGCATGGGAATTTCCAGAGCCGGAGATGTTCTTGACTGTGCCGTTGATGCCAGAATTATAGAAAAGGCCGGATCATGGTATAGCTTCGAGGGTGATAGAATCGGTCAGGGGCGTGAAAATGTCAAGGAATTTCTGCAGGCCAATTCGGATATTCTTGAAAAGATTGAAAATATGCTTTTAGTCAGGCTTCAGGACGAGCGTGCTGCTGCAAGGGGCGGGACCGTAGAACCCGATGAAGCACTCTCTGACGACATTGTTGTTGACGAGGACGGAGTAATCATAGAATAGTGCCCGAAAGTATTGAAAATATTGAAAAAATACCCTTTACAAGGGGTATTTTTTATTGTAAAATTACTTGGTATGAGCCGCTCGAACAGGGCTGTTGAAATGCACTCAATCAGAGTGCTGCCCCGGTAGGCGAGACTGGTTAGAGGAGGAAAAAATTAATGTACGCAATTATTGAAACAGGCGGAAAGCAGTACAGAGTTGAAAATGGTGACCGTATTAAGGTTGAGAAGCTGAATGCGGAAGAAGGCAGTACTGTTGTTTTTGACAAGGTTCTGGCAGCAGGTGAGGGCGCTGACCTCAAGGTTGGAGCACCCTATGTGGACGGTCTGACTGTAGAAGGAACAGTTGTTGAATCAGGAAAAGGTCCTAAGGTTGTAATCTTCAAGTACAAGGCAAAGAAGGACTACAGAAGAAAGCAAGGTCACAGACAGCCATACACTCTGGTTGAAATCATATCAATTGGAGGAACAAAAACTCCTGTAAAAGAAGTTCCTGTAAGGACAGAAGTTGAGGAAGAAACGAAGGAAGAAAT
>CAYFQD010000003.1:30765-47886 GCA_964345275.1 uncultured Oscillospiraceae bacterium | reverse complement strand
AAGGAAGAAATCAAGGACGAGGCTAAGGCTGAGGTTCCTGCAAATAATCCGCTGAGCAAGATGCTCAAGGCTGAGCTCATTGAATATGCCAGAAATAACGGCATTGAAATTGACGAAAAGGCTACCAAGGCAGTTATCATTGAAACAATCGAAGCTGCCAAATAGTCTTAAGAGAGAAATTAAAGTTTTAGATTGCAGATATAAGGAGGTAATTCCATGGCAAGTAAGAAAGGTGTAGGTAGTTCGAAAAACGGCCGCGATTCCGAATCCAAACGTTTAGGCGTTAAAACAGGCGACGGACAGTTTGTAAGTGCCGGCAGCATTCTTGTAAGACAGAGAGGAACCAAGTTCCATCCCGGAAACAATGTCGGTAAAGGCGGAGATGACACATTATTTGCAAAGGTTGACGGAGCTGTAAAGTTCGAAAGATACGACAAGAAGAGAAAGCAAGTAAGCGTTTATCCGAAGGAAGCATAAAGTTTTTTCGAGCCCCTAATTGAATTAGGGGCTCTGCTTTTTCTGTAAGGGCATTGATATGCCGGTTCCGGAGAAGGACAGAAATCGAATAGAAAGACAGGAATTGAATGTTTGTTGACAGAGCAAAAATTACAATCAGATCGGGTAAAGGCGGCAATGGTGCTGTTACTTTTCGAAGAGAGGCATTTGTGCCTGAAGGGGGACCCGATGGCGGTGACGGCGGCAGGGGCGGAGATGTAGTATTCATGGCCGATGAAAATCTGAGAACCCTGATGGATTTTAAGTACAAGAGAAAGTATCAAGCCGAAGACGGCCAGAACGGAATGAAGAAAAAGCGTTTTGGAAAGAACGGCGAGGACCTGATAATAAAAGTTCCTGCCGGTACCATGATAATAGATGAGGAGTCCGGAAAGATTATGGGTGATCTTATCGATCACGGACAATCTTTTGTTGCGGCAAAAGGCGGTAGAGGCGGCAAAGGCAATGCCAGATTTACAACCTCAACAAGGCAGGCACCCAACTTCGCAGAGGCTGGAGGATTTGCGAAAGAACGAAATATAATCCTGGAGATGAAGCTCATTGCGGATGTCGGTCTGGTAGGATTTCCCAATGTAGGGAAGTCGTCACTTCTTTCCGCAAGCACAAGTGCCAGACCTAAGATCGCAAACTATCATTTCACGACTATTAACCCGAACCTGGGTGTGGTGAAGATTCATGACACAAGTTTTGTCATGGCTGATATTGCAGGTATAATAGAAGGAGCCCATGAAGGAGCAGGATTGGGACATTACTTTCTCAAACATATTGAACGAACAAAGGTCTTGATTCATGTCGTTGATGTTTCCGGCATAGAAGGCCGTGATCCCAGAGAGGATTTTGACAAAATAAATGAAGAACTCAGGAAATACAGCCCGAAACTCCTGAAGAAACCACAGATTGTGGTGGCAAACAAAATAGATGTGCTCGGGTGCGGTGCTGATCCGGAGGATCTGGAAATCTGTGACGAGTATCAGGAATTCAAGGCATATGCGGAAGAGAAGGGGTATGAGGTATTCTCTATGTCGGCACCTGCAGGACAGGGCGTAACGGCGGTTCTTGAGGAAGCTGCCGGAATGCTTGAAGAAATTTTACGTAATCCGCCTGAGGAAGATGATGAATACGAATACTTTGATTTTGAGCTGGATGAGAATGATCCGGATTATAAAAAAGTATTTGTTGACTTCGACGGAAGCAATTACCTTATCTATGGACAGCAGCTGGAAAAGATATTTAACTCCACCAACTTTAATGACCACGGTTCCAGAAGATATCTGTTCAAATATATAGAGAACAGCGGTGCTTATGAGATGTTAAAAGAAATCGGTATGGAGAACGGCGATACAATCAGACTGTTTGATACCGAATATGAATATTATGACGATGAAAGTGATTATTACGAAGAATAGGAAATGAGCGAACATCCCGACAGAGCTAAATGCTATGAGATACTGACTGAATACGGAACACCCCGGCATGTAGTCGGTCACTGCAAATCAGTTGCCGCCGTTGCATACAGGCTGGGAGAGGCATTGAACCACTGCAGAAGTGAACAGTTAAATCTGGAACTGATTCTCTCTGCAGGTCTTTTGCATGACATGGCTCGTGTTGAGTACGATCACGCAAATGTAGCGGCGGACTGGTGCCGTGAGAATGGATACTGCAGGGAAGCCGACATTATAAGCGCCCACATGTTTCATGAATTCCCCGAGAACCTTTCGGAACTTACGGAAACGGATCTGGTGTGTCTGGGCGACAGGCTTTCTCTTGAAGATCGATATGTGGGGCTGGATGAACGTATGGATTATGTCATCAGGAAAGGAGAAAAAAACGGCTGGAAGGATGCCAGAAAAATCATTCTGGAGAAGAAGGCCGTTACCCGCAGGCTGCTGAAAAAAATTGAAAGCTGTGTGGGAATGCCAATTGATGAACTTATGGAAAATCTCGATTACGATAACATAGAGAAAAGACATGACGAAGATAGATAGAACTCTGGAAAAAATTCTTAAGAGAGTGGAAAAACCCGCCCGCTATATCGGCGGTGAGGTGAACATGTGCATAAAGGATCCCGAAGAAGCGGATGTCAGAATGGGATTTGCATTTCCGGATACCTATGAGATAGGCATGTCTTATATGGGGTTGCAGATTCTTTATGATATTCTGAACAGGAATGAGAGAATTTACTGCGAGCGGGTTTTTGCACCGGCACCCGATATGGAAGAGATAATGCGGGAAGAAGAGTTTGAGCTTTTTACGCTGGAGACATTTACCCCTGTAAAGGAACTGGATATTCTGGGGTTTACGCTGCAGTATGAAATGGCTTATACAAATGTTCTGAATATGCTCAGCTTGGGAGAGATACCTGTCAGAAAAGGAGAGCGCTCTCTCCCGATTGTGATCGCAGGCGGTCCATGTGCTTTCAATCCGGAACCTTTAGCGGACTTTATTGATGCTTTTCTGATTGGAGATGGTGAAGAACTGCTGGAAAAGGTATGTGAAGCTTATGCGGAAATAAAGGGAAAACATACGGCAGATGATGTAGAGTTGCGTCTGAGGTTTCTGGAAAAAATTGCAGAGTTTGACGGAGTTTATGTTCCGGAATTTTATGAGGTTTCATATAACAGTGACGGGACAATAAAAGAATATAGCAAATTCAATGATTCGGCACCTGACAGAGTTCTCAGAGCGATTGTGCCGGATTTGGATAAGGCGGCATTTTCGGTAAAAAACATCGTTCCTTTCATCGAAACCGTACATGACAGAGCTGTTGTTGAGACATTCAGAGGATGTACGCGAGGCTGCAGATTCTGTCAGGCGGGCATGATTTACAGGCCGGTTCGCGAGCGAAGACCTGAAACCATAAAGAGACTTGCTATGGAGCAGCTCGACAATACAGGCCATGAGGAACTGTCACTATTGTCCCTTTCCACCAGTGATTATTCCGACTTCGAAAAAATGGCAACTGAGCTTATGGGTCTGTGCAAAAGCCGTAATGTGGCACTTTCGCTGCCTTCGCTGCGGCTGGACTCTTTTTCTTTCAATGTTCTCGAGGAAATTCAGAGGTACCGAAAATCCGGGCTCACCTTTGCTCCGGAGGCCGGAACTCAAAGGCTCAGAGATGTAATAAACAAAAACATAAGCGAAGAGGATATCTACGGGGCCGTAGAGCAAGCTATAGAGCTTGGCTGGGAGCATATTAAGCTTTACTTTATGATCGGCTTACCAACGGAGACATATGAGGATCTTGATGGAATAGCCGATATTGTCCGCAAAATAATAGAAATAAACTTTAAAGTCAGAGGGAGAAAAGGGGGACGCTTCAGAATTACCGTCAGTGTATCCAATTTCGTGCCGAAGCCGCATACCCCATTTCAATGGAAGGCACAAAACACGCCTGAGGAATTTGTTAAGAAGCACAACTATCTGTCAGGGAAATTACGCATTAAGGGAGTCACATTTAACTATCATGAGACGCTGACCAGCAACCTGGAAGCGGTTTTAGCCCGGGGTGACAGGCGTGCAGGTGCTGTTATCGAAGCAGCATGGCGACAGGGGTGCAGCTTCGATGCCTGGAGTGAACACTTCAATGCATCAATGTGGGCAAAAGCCTTTGAAGAAGCTGCAACAGAAACAGGATTTAAATCCGGCAGGGAAATGGAGAGCTTCTACAATTACAGAGAGCGTTCTTTCAATGAGGTTCTGCCTTGGGATATAGTTGATCCTATGATTAAGAGAGAATTCCTTGAGGAGGAGGCCGTTAAAGCCGGTCTGGTCCATACTACTCCGGACTGCAGGCAAGGCTGCAATAATTGTGGAGTCAACAGGTTTACAGAGTGTTTTAAAGTATGAAATATATTATAGAATTCAGCAAAACCGGCACGATATGTTACATATCGCATCTGGATATAATGAGAGTTTTTAAGCGTGCCTTCAATAAGGCACATATAGGACTGGCATATTCCCAAGGGTTCAACCCGCATCCGAAACTGGGATTCGCTCAGCCTCTTTCCCTGGGCTACCTTGGGATGAAGGAATATATGGAATTCGAAACCACCGGAGAAGAGATAACCGGCGAGAAAATACTGGGAGATTTGAAAGAAATTATGCCGGCAGGGCTGGAGCTCAGGCGGATTATAGCAGCTGACTGGCTCAGAAAGACATTGGCGGCTGAAACAATTGCTGCGGAATACCTGATAGATATTCCCGTCAAAGAGCTTCCCCGCAGTGAATCAGGTAAAGAGATGAACGGAGAAGCAATGTGGCATTCCTATATGGACAGAAGTGAGATACTCGCATGGAAGAAGCAGAAAAAAAAACCTGAACCCGTGCAGATCAATATCAGATCCAAAATCAGGGCGCTTACATTTACGCCGGTTGAGGATGGAGAGGAAGAAAGAATTATCGTTAATGCGCTGCTGGATTCGGGCAGCGAATCCAATCTCAGTCCGGAGCTTGTAATAGCCACCGTTGCGGAGAATTTCAGCCTTGATATGGATCGTGCCGAAATTAATGTAATGAGGAAGAGAATCATTTTCACAAAGGATGTGGAAAAACAATTGACATATAATACCATTTAAGGTAAAATATAGTCGCAGGGGCTATGAGGGGTATTGATATGAAGAGATTGTTGGAGCTGATCAGAAACAACGAAGCTATTGACAGGATTCTAATTGATTACGGTACACAGATAAAGAAAATTGCAGTGGCTGCGGTTCTTGTTGCAGTTGCATTTGCAGCTTTTTCATTTGCAGGGCAGAAGGAGCCGGACATCACAAGCGGGATGAATGCCGGAACCGAAACAGAGGATGAAGCAGATAATGCGGCCGGTGAGAACGGATCAATGATATATGTTGATATAGGCGGTGCTGTGGAGGCACCCATGCTGGCTGAACTGCCTGAAGGAAGCAGGGTTGAGGACGCAATTAAAGCAGCAGGGGGTCTTAAGAAAGATGCGGATATGTCCGGCATTAACAGAGCTGAATTCCTGAACGATGGAGATAAGGTGTATATTCCGACTATGATTATTGACGATGACTGTAATGCTGCAGGAGAAGTACAGCCGTTAAACGGTACCAGCGGCACCAGCGGTGGAAGGGTGAACATAAATACGGCTGATTCCGCACAGCTGCAGACTTTGAGCGGGGTGGGACCTGCCACTGCACAGAAGATTATAGACTACAGAACGGCAATCGGCCGGTTTCGTGCACCGGAGGATCTTATGAATGTTTCCGGAATCGGAGAAAAGACATTTGAAAAGCTCAAGGATCATGTTATCACTTGAATTATCGTTGAAATACCGTTTAAAAGCGGGTAAAAACTGTTGATATTTCAACCATAAGCGTATATAATGACAATTGCGAATTTATGCCATACAATTTTGTGTGGCAGGCTGATAATTAAGAAAGTGGGGTAAATTAATGGCTAACATTAAATCCGCAAAGAAGAGAATCCGTGTAATCAACAAAAAGACTGCAAGAAACAGAAGGATCAAGAATCATCTGAAGGCTGTTCTGAAATCATTTGAAGCAGCCCTGGCAGCCGGAGACATGGAAAAGGCTAAGGAAGATCTCGTTCTGGCTGAAAAGAAGCTTATGCAGGCTGCAGCGAAGGGAACTATCCACAAGAACGCCGCATCCAGAAAAGTCTCAAGATTAAACAAGAGATTCAACCAGGCAACAGCCTGATCTCACCCGTCCCCACCGGCACATAAGTTAAATGTGCGATGTGAAAACATCAGAGATTCCATGAACCACTCCGATTGTCTCAGCGGAGTGGTTTTTCATTGATTTTTATTTGTATGATAAAATAGTTATGGTATACTGACATTGTATAATTTGTGTAAATAAAGAGGTGACCGATGAGTACTCATATAAATGCCGCAAGCAAAGGCGATATTGCAGAGAGCATTCTACTGCCGGGAGATCCGCTGAGAGCCAGATTTATAGCGGAGAACTACCTGGATAACGCCAGGTGCTATAACGAAATCAGGAACATGTACGGTTTTACGGGGACATACAGAGGTGTACCCGTTTCAGTACAGGGAACAGGAATGGGCATGCCTTCCATGGGTATTTACTCCTGGGAGCTTATCACCGAGTACGGTGTGCAGAACCTTATCAGGGTCGGTACGGCAGGGTCATTTCATAAAGATATAAAAATCGGGGATATTGTTGTAGGAGTTGCTGCTTCCACGGACTCCAACTATATTCACGCCTTTGATGTGCCGGGGAATTATGCTCCCTGTGCCAGTTATGAACTTCTGTCAAAGTTAAGAGACGCATCAGAGGAAACCGGGCATGGATTTGTTGCGGGAAATATAGTATCATGCGATGTTTTTTACGAAACAAGCGAGGACTGGTGGAAGAGATGGAAAGCCATGGGAGTTATGGCAGTTGAAATGGAGGCTGCAGCGTTGTATATGAATGCTGCTTATCATGGTGTAAATGCCCTGGCAATGATGACAATAAGCGATCACTTCGTTACCGGCGAAAAGGCGACAACTGAGCAGCGCCAGGAAAAGTTCACGGAAATGATGGAGCTGGCACTGGATATCGCAATCAGATGAGCTAAAGTCAAAGATGCAAAATCTAATGAAAGAAGGCGTAAGGAAATGAAAGTACTTGAATCGGCAGAAAATTATCTCGAAGCCATTCTTATGATAAGCAAAGAAAAAAACAGTGTGAGAGCCATTGATATTGTAAACCATCTGGGATTCAGCAAACCCAGTGTAAGTGTTGCAATGAAACAGCTCGAAACAAATGATTATATAAGCAGGGATGATGAGGGATATATTACACTGACAGAAAGCGGACTTGAGATTGCAAAAATGATTTATGAAAGACATGAAATCCTTACTGAAATATTTATAAGTATGGGAGTCAGTCCGGAGACAGCTCGCGAGGATGCCTGCAAGGTGGAGCATCATATAAGCGAGGAAACCTTTGAATGCATAAAAAAATCAATAAAGAAACTGTAGAGGACAGGCCTTAATGAAAGATTACAAACAATACATAAGAAATTTCAGTATTATAGCACATATAGACCATGGTAAATCAACCTTGGCAGATCGGATAATCGAGAAGACAGGCCTTGTCAGCCGGCGTGATATGAAGGCCCAGTTTCTGGACAATATGGATCTGGAAAGAGAACGGGGAATAACAATAAAGCTGCAGACTACAAGACTGTCTTTTAAGAGCAAGGATGGTAATGAATATATACTTAATCTCATCGATACACCGGGACATGTGGATTTCACCTACGAAGTTTCAAGATCGCTGGCGGCATGCGAAGGGGCTATACTTGTTGTGGATGCGACTCAGGGTGTAGAGGCACAGACACTGGCCAATGTATATCTGGCAATGAACGAGGATCTGGAGATAATGCCGGTTCTCAATAAAATAGATTTGCCATCTGCCAGACCTGATGAAATAAGGGAAGAAATAGAAGAGGTAATAGGCATTGAAGCAGGCGATGCTCCTGAAGTATCGGCAAAGGAAGGACTTGGAATTGATGAGCTTTTAGAGCAGATTATCGTAAAGATTCCTGCTCCCGCAGGAGATGAAAATTCCAGACTTAAAGCTTTGATATTTGACTCCTATTACGACAACTACAAGGGTGTTGTAATATATACAAGAGTATTTGACGGCTCCGTTAAGGAGGGTGACATTGTTCGTCTCATGAACAGCGGAAAGACATATGAAGTTACAGAAGTAGGAACATATTCGCCAAGTCCCGTGCCGTGCAGCTCATTAAGAGCGGGAGAGGTGGGGTATATCTGTGCCAGTATCAAACAGGTTGCAGACGCCAGAGTAGGTGATACCATAACTCTGGCAGAAAATCCTGCGGAAGAACCTTTACCGGGTTATAAGAAAGCACAATCAATGGTTTACTGCGGAATATATCCGTCTGAAGGTGAGAAGTACGAGAATGTAAAGGACGCATTGGAAAAGCTTCAGGTAAATGATGCTGCATTTAATTTTGAGCCGGAAACTTCTACGGCCCTGGGCTTTGGGTTCAGATGCGGGTTCCTGGGATTACTTCACATGGAGATTATTGTGGAACGGCTGGAGAGAGAATTTGACCTTGGTGTTATCACCACATCCCCAAGCGTAATATATAAGGTTTTCATGAATGACGGAACGGTAGAAATGGTTCAGAATCCTTCCAATCTGCCGGAATTCACGGAAATAGACCACATAGAAGAGCCTATGGTGAAAGCGGACATTATGGTTCCCAAAGAATATGTCGGGAGTATAATGGAACTCTGCCAGGATAGAAGAGGCAGATTAATCCATATGGAATACATTACAAAGACAAGGGTTAATCTGCATTATGACATGCCTCTCAACGAGGTGATATATGATTTCTTCGATGCACTTAAATCTAAGACCAGAGGTTACGGATCTCTGGACTATGAATTTACCAGATACGAGCCGTCAAAGGTTGTCAAGCTTGATATACTTTTGAATAAGGATATGGTTGATGCTTTCAGTATGATTGTGCATGAGTCAAAAGCCTACGCACGAGGGCGTTTCGTATGTGAGAAACTAAAGGAAATCATTCCTAAACATCAGTTTGAAATACCCATTCAGGCATCCATAGGACAGAAAGTTATAGCCCGAGAAACAGTCAGAGCATACAGAAAGGATGTAATAGCCAAGTGTTACGGCGGTGATATTTCCCGTAAGAAAAAACTGCTGGAGAAGCAGAAGGAAGGAAAAAAGCGGATGCGCCAGTTCGGTACTGTGGAGGTACCTCAGGAGGCATTCACTGCGGTGCTCAAGTATGACGATAACAAATAAAATAGGATTATATCTTCATATTCCGTTTTGCGTTCAGAAGTGCAGATACTGTGACTTTCTGTCATTTCCATGCTGTGATGAAAATATTCTCATGGAGTATGCAGATGCGATTTCCCTGGATATTGCGGCAAGAGCGGGGGAATGGCCTTACAGAGTTGTGGATTCCATCTTTATCGGCGGGGGAACTCCCTCTCTGCTGCCGCCTGCAGCCATGGAGAAGATTTTGACTGCTATATTTACCGAGTTTAATGTTGATGAGGATGTGGAGATAACTATCGAAACCAATCCTGCAACACTTACAGAAGAAAAGCTGAACTCCTATATGTCCGGAGGAATAAACAGAATCAGCATAGGAATACAGTCTTTTGACAATGTTCTTCTCAAACTCCTGGGCAGAGTGCATGATAAGAATGACTGTTTCAATGCCATAAGGATGGTGAAAAGGGCCGGATTTGATAATATCAACCTGGATTTAATGTTTGCTATTCCCGGACAGACACTCAAGCAGTGGAAGGACACCGTACGTCAATGTATTTTTCTTGAGCCTCAGCATGTCTCTCTATACAGCCTTCAGATTGAAGAGGGTACAATTTTCAACCATCTTGTGGAAGAAGGAATGCTCACGCCGACTAAAGAAGAGCTGGACAGAGAAATGTACAGAGAGGCTCTTTATATGCTGAAGAATGCGGGCTTCAATCATTACGAAATATCAAATGCAGCATTGCCGGGCTACGAAAGCAGACATAATCTCAAGTACTGGAGCTATGAAGAGTATCTTGGCATAGGTCCGGGAGCAAGCTCTTTTATTGATGGGAGACGATACAGTAATTTTACCAGGATGACCGACTATCTCAATGCCATAAAGAGAGGAGTGTCTACCGAAGACAGGGAGAATTCGGAGAATTATACCCTTCGGGAAGAGATGGGAGTATATGTATTTACCGGGCTGAGAAAAACAGGAGGTTTTGACATAAGTGACTTCGAAAGAAAGTTTGAAGTTGACTTTTTCGATATATATGACCCTGCAGTAATCGAGAGATACAAAGGATATCTGGAAATCAAAGGAATGAATCTCACGCTTACGGAAAAAGGAATTGACATTTCCAACAGCATAATGGCTGAGTTTGTGTGAAAGGCAGAGCAATGGGCGGTAAATACATTATGGCAATGGATCAGGGGACTACCAGCTCCCGATGCATAATATATGACAGACTTGGGCGGCAGATCAGCGTTTCACAGAGAGAGTTCAAACAGATTTATCCTCAGGCCGGCTGGGTTGAGCATGATCCGGTAGAGATCCTCTCCACTCAGATTGAAGTGGCTAAGGAGGCTCTGAGAAAGATTCACGCTACTGCTGCAGATGTGGATTCCATAGGGATTACAAACCAGAGAGAGACAACTGTTGTCTGGGATAAAAATACAGGTAAACCTGTCTACAATGCCATAGTATGGCAGTGTCGCAGAACAGCGGATTTTTGCGATGAACTGAAAGACGAGGGCCTGACAGAGCCATACAGACATAAGACCGGATTGCTTATCGACCCGTATTTCAGCGGTACAAAGCTGAGATGGATACTTGAAAATGTGACAGGTGTCCGTGAAAAGGCAGAGAATGGCCGTTTGCTTTTCGGAACCATAGAAACATGGCTTATATGGAACCTGACCGGAGGCAGAGTTCATGTAACGGATTATTCCAATGCATCCAGAACAATGCTGTTCAATATACGCAGTCTTCAGTGGGATACTGATATACTTGAGAGACTGGATATACCTGAAAGTATGCTGCCGCTTGTTAAACCTTCAAGCTGTATTTACGGACAAACCGAAAGTCATTTGTTCGGCAGCCCGATTATCATAGGAGGTGCGGCCGGAGATCAGCAAGCTGCACTTTTCGGACAGACATGTTTCAGAGAAGGAGAAGCAAAAAACACTTTCGGAACCGGAGGATTCATGCTGGTTAACACGGGAGAGAAAATTGTTGAATCTCAGAACGGACTTATCAGTACTATCGCATGGGGCATAGATAATAAGGTCTGTTATGCTCTCGAAGGTTCGGTTTTTGTTTCCGGCGCCACTATTCAGTGGCTGAGAGATGAACTGGGGCTTATAAACAATGCGGAGGAAACCGAGAATATGGCGCGACTGGTGGATGATACTGCCGGAGCATATATTGTCCCGGCATTCACGGGACTCGGTGCACCGTACTGGGATCCGTACGCCAGAGGTGTCATAACCGGAATCACTCGCGGAGTCAACAAAAATCACATAGTAAGAGCGGCTCTTGAATCCATGGCGTATCAGACTTACGATTTGCTCATGGCAATGTCGGATGACCTCAAGGCGGAAATCAGCTCCTTTAAGGTGGACGGAGGTGCTTCGGCAAATAACTTCCTTCTGGAATTTCAGGCTGATATACTGGGACAGCAGGTGTTAAGGCCGGTATGCATAGAGACCACTTCACTTGGGACTGCATATCTGGCCGGTCTGGCCACAGGATACTGGCATTCACTGGATGATGTAGTATCCAACTGGCAGATTGATCGGATTTTTGAGCCCGATATGGATGCGGAAACCCGCAACAAACTTATCAGCGACTGGCATAAAGCCGTTGAGCGCTCATTTAAATGGGCATAATACTATAACACATCATTAATAGCTGGGGGAGCAAATGCTGAGAGTCGCCGCATAATGCGGCGTTACCCTTAACCTGATCAGGATAATGCCTGCGAAGGGAAGCAGTAAATACTTTTTTAAAGTGTTCCCCTCCTGTGAAGAAGGAGGTTTTTTATTATGAATTTACAGGATTTTTTTGAATCCCCGGAGGGACAGATTGCTGTCACTGGAGCGATTGTGGTTATTTTCCTGCTGATTCTTTTCAGCGGTAAAAGTAAGAAGATGGATACGAGGGCATTGGCATTTTCAGCCCTGCTGGTGGGTCTGTCCATTATACTGAATCAGATCATTCTGTTCAGAATGCCGCAGGGTGGCAGCATCACGGCATTTTCTATGGTACCCATTGTTCTCTGTGCCTATTTTTTCGGCGTAAGAAGAGGATTGATGGCGGGAATGTGTGTAGGTCTGATTACCCTTATTTTCAATCCATATGTCATACATCCTGTTCAATTGCTGCTGGACTATCCTCTGGCATTCGGTGCCCTGGCACTTGGCGGTGTATTTGCATCAAAAAAGCACGGCCTTATGAAAGGATACCTGATGGGTGTGTTCTGCAGATATCTCTGTGCCGTACTGTCGGGAATTATTTTCTTCGGAGCTTATGCGCCGGAGGGTTTCGACTCGGTAACCTGGTCCATATGGTACAATCTGGCCTATCTGGGTGTTGAGGCTGTCATAACCGCAATTCTGCTGGCAATACCGAAAGTAAGAAGGATGTTTGAGTCATTCAGGTTGAAGCTGATAGAAGAGCAGAATTAATCTTTTTTGCAAATAGCGATGAGCATGGAGCCATCCTCAAGAGAGAGGGTGGCTTTATGGTCTCTGAACTCGTTGCTTATTCCTAAAGGATAAGTATTTGTCAGAGTGTAATCTGACAGAGGGTATTTTACCCCTGAAACACTTAGGCCTGTGCAGAAATCCGTAAGAGAGAAAAGGGACAGATATGAATTTGCAACAGTTTCAATTTCAAACAGATCACATGGCCCGTAAAGCATGAAACATAGATTCCGGCCGTCCCGCATTGTAATGGGGCAGCTCCTGCTGTAATTCATAAGTATCTGGATATTTGCAATAGTATGATCGAGACGCCCGCCCATTCCGCCTGCTATTATAATTTCAGAGGCACCGCGGGAAATCGATTCAATTACAGCCAGCTCCAGATCGGTATAATCCTTTTCGGAAGGAAAGCGCAAAATCTCCGTATCAGCGGGTAATTCACCCTTAAGAGAATCAAAATCTCCCAGTATCAGATGAGGTGTAATGTCATATTTTCGTGCAACATCCATACCGCCGTCAGTGCACAATATGCAATCACAGCTTTCAGCCATATCATTGAGTGCAAGGGGAGGGTCTATAAACGATGTGATGATAAGAAATTTCATTTTGTAATATTATCCTTTCAACTGCTGTGACAGGAAGCGATGTTTAATGCGTTTCTGCATAATTTACCTGTATGTGCAGTCATATAATCTTGAAAAACAGTGAGTAATTATATATAATATACTCGCAGAGGAAGGAATTTGAAAGGGGAGAAATGAAGGATTTGGAAGATAAAATCAGAAAAGCATTAAAAGATCATGTTGATCCGGTTCTGGAGGAGCACTTCGGAGGAGCAGTTCTCTCCAGATATGAAGACGGGACGGCATATATCAGAATGACAGGTGCATGTGCACAGTGTCCTTCGGCACAGGACACCCTGGAAACGGTGGTTAGAGATTTCGTTATGGGAGAGTGCCCGGATGTAAAGGATGTTGTGCTGGATACATCCGTGAGTGAAGATCTGCTGGATATGGCAAGGAAGATTCTTAACGGGAAACACAATGCAGATTAAAAGTGCTTTTTCAGAAAAGCTTTTTAATAGAAAATCATTTGTTCACATTATCCGTCAACAATCTTGTTGCGGACATAACAGAAATAAAAAGGAGTGATTAAATTATGTTAATGACAGGCGAACAGTACATCGAAAGTTTGAGAAAGATGAAAACAAGAGTTTACATGTTTGGTGAAAAGGTTGAAAACTGGGTGGATCATCCGATTATCAGACCTTCAATCGAATGTGTGAGGGTAACTTACGATCTGGCTCATGATCCTGAATACAGAGATCTGATGACTGCCAAGTCAAACCTGACAGGTGAAATAATAAACAGATTCGGACATCTGCACCAGAGCACGGAAGACCTGAGAAACAAGGTTAAGATGCAGAGACTTTGCGGACAGAAGACAGCTTCCTGCTTCCAGAGATGTGTAGGAATGGATGCCTTTAACGCTGTGTTCTCTACAACTTATGAAACAGACAAGAAGTATGGCACAAACTATCATGAAAACTTCAAGAATTTCCTGATCAAGGTTCAGAATGAAGACCTGACAGTAGACGGAGCCATGACAGACCCTAAGGGCGATAGAGGACTGGGGCCAAGCATGCAGAGAGATAAGGATCTCTTTGTTCACATCAAGGAAAGAAGAGAAGACGGAATCGTTGTAAGGGGCGCTAAATGTCACCAGACGGGTTCCATAAACTCACACTGGCACATTGTAATGCCTACACAGGCCATGAGAGAAGATGACGCGGATTTCGCAGTTTCATTTGCCTGCCCGTCAGATGCTGAAGGTATGTACATGATATACGGCAGACAGTCATGTGATACAAGAAAGCTGGAAGAAGGAGCCGATGTTGATCTGGGTAACGCCAGGTACGGCGGACAGGAAGCTCTCGTAGTATTTGACGATGTGTTTATTCCGAACGAATATGTTTTCCTGGCCGGCGAATATGAATTTGCGGGAATGGTTGTAGAAAGATTTGCGGGATATCACAGACAGTCATACGGCGGCTGTAAAGTAGGTGTAGGCGATGTTCTGATCGGTGCTGCCGCTCTGGCTGCGGAATACAACGGTGCACAGAAGGCATCACATGTTAAGGACAAGCTCATCGAGATGACTCACCTCAACGAGACACTGTACTGCTGCGGAATCGCATGTTCAGCGGAGGGTTATCCTACAGAAGCAGGAAACTATCAGATTGACCTGCTTCTTGCAAATGTATGTAAGCAGAATGTAACAAGATTCCCTTATGAAATCGTAAGACTGGCAGAAGACATTGCAGGCGGACTGATGGTAACAATGCCGGCAGAAAAAGACTTTAAGTCAGATCTTCCGGTAGGCAGAAACGGCGAAACTATCGGGGAAATCTGCAATAAGTTCTATGCAGCTGCTCCTACATGCACAACCGAAGAAAGAATGAGAGTTCTGAGATTCCTCGAGAATATGTGCCTGGGTACAGCGGCAGTAGGCTACAGAACCGAATCAATGCACGGTGCAGGTTCACCTCAGGCTCAGAGAATCATGATTCAGAGGCAGGGCAACATTGAAGGCAAGAAGGCACTTGCCAAGCACATTGCAGGAATCAAATAATCGAAAACACCGGTAAACCGATATTGTGTTTTTTTCGATTTGAGGCTGCTTTGACACTCGAGGCAGCCTCGATTTTTAGAAACAAAATCAATTAACAGACGGAGTACTTATTATATATGAAATGCGGAGTGAAATTCTGTGGCGGGTGCAATCCTCGTTATGAGAGAGGTCAGGCCTACCGCCATATAAAAGATGAACTTAATAATATAGACTTTGATTATGCGGAGGAGGGGAAAGAGTACGACAATCTTCTGGTAATCGGCGGTTGTACTGCCTGCTGTGCATCATATAAACAGTACGATGTCCGGAATAAGGTATTAAAGATGTGTTCTGAGGAGCACAAACCACAAATAATTAAGGAGCTTGTCGAATTGCAGGCTGAGTAAAATGGAGGTTTTATTTAACAATGGACTGGAAACAAATCTATGAAAGCAGAAAGATGTCTGCTGACAAGGCAATGGAACTCATTCAGTCAGGGGACAGAATCATATTCGCACATGCGGTAGCAGAACCTCTGATTCTGGTTGATGCACTGGTTGCCAACAAGCACCTGTACAAGGACATAACCGTATCTCACATGGTAACATTGGGCAAGGGTGAATATTCACTGCCGGAGAACAGTGATGTTTTCACTTATGAGGGCTGGTTCACATCGCCTTCGGTCAGAAAATCAATTGAGCAGGGTCACGGAGAGTTTGTGCCCGTATTCTTCCATCAGGTTCCTGAATACATAAGAAGAGACATATTCCACCAGGATGTTCTCTTTGTTTCAGTTGGAAAACCGGACAAACACGGTTTTTGCTGTGTCGGTGTCTCTTCCGACTATACCATGCAGGCCGCCAAGTCATGCAGAACAGTTATTGCCGAGGTAAACGATCAGGTTCCGACAGTATTCGGTGATGTATTCATACATGTCAGTGAAATAGATGCATTTGTTGAGAATTCACATCCGCTCTTTGAAATCAAGCCGCCGGTAATCGGACCTGTTGAAGAAGCTATAGGCAAGAACTGTGCTTCCCTTGTTGAAGATGGAGCTACTTTGCAGCTTGGTATCGGAGCTATTCCTGATGCGGTTCTCTCACAGCTGGGAGACAAAAAGGATCTTGGTATCCATTCGGAAATGATTTCCGATGGTGTTGTCGATCTTTATGAAAAGGGTGCAATAAACGGCAGCAAGAAGGCGATTGACAAGGGCAAGATGATAGTTACTTTCTTAATGGGAACAAAAAAGCTGTATGATTTCTGTCATATGAATCCTATGGTTGAAATGCGTCCTGTTGACTATGTC
This sequence comes from uncultured Oscillospiraceae bacterium, assembly GCA_964345275.1. Taxonomy (GTDB): domain Bacteria; phylum Bacillota; class Clostridia; order Peptostreptococcales; family Anaerovoracaceae; genus Lentihominibacter. The sequence continues at coordinate 31,203 of CAYFQD010000003.1, read as the reverse complement.
AACCATCCGGAAGTTGTTGCCAGATCATCCAATCTGATATCCATCAATGCCTGCGTTCAGGTAGACTTCATGGGTCAGATTGTTTCGGAATGTATCGGAACCAAACAGATTTCCGGTGTCGGCGGACAGGTTGACTTCGTCAGAGGTGCAGCCATGGCACATGACGGAAAGGGCAAGGCCATAATCGCTATGCCGTCAGTAACGGAAATGAAGGATGGAACCAAGATATCCAAGGTTGTTCCTTTCATCGATCACGGTGCGGCTGTAACAACTTCAAGATGTGATGCCGACTACATTGTTACCGAATACGGTATAGCTGAAATGAAGGGTGTTCCAATCAAGGAAAGAGCAAGAAGACTTATCAATATCGCCCATCCGGATTTCAGGGAAGAGCTGAAAGTTAAGTTCAAGGAAAGATTTAACGCTGATTTTTAAGCT
>CAYFQD010000003.1:0-30665 GCA_964345275.1 uncultured Oscillospiraceae bacterium | reverse complement strand
ATTTTTATAAAGGAGGAAAAACAAATGCAAGCATTAAAACTAAAACCGGTAATTCATTATTTTGATACTTTCAAAGAGTTTAATGACGAATTCAAGCTGGGCAAGGGCGACATTCTCGTAACAAACGAATGGATGTATAAGCCATATGTTGAAGGTCTCGGAATCGACATTCCGGTAATCTATCAGGAAAAGTACGGTGCAGGTGAACCGACAGATGAAATGATGGATGCCATGAAGGTTGATATGGACAAGTATGAATTCAACAGAATCATTGCCTTCGGCGGCGGCAGTATTGTTGACATCTGTAAGGTTCTCGCATGTGAGATTCCTGATAAAGTTGTTGACCTTTACACAGGAAAGGTAGCGCCTAAGAGAATTAAGGAACTGATTGTTGTTCCTACAACTTGCGGAACCGGTTCAGAGGTGACCAATGTAGCAGTTGCATCTCTTCCCGCACTGAACCTGAAGAAGGGTATTGCCGATGAACAGACATTTGCAGACACAGCTGTTCTTATTCCTGAGTCGCTTAAGGGACTGCCGGACTATGTATTTGCAACATCATCAATAGATGCTCTGGTTCACGCTGCAGAATCTTTCCTTTCACCGAAGGCTTCACCGTTTACGGAGATGTTTTCACTGAAGGCAATCGAAATGATTATGAGCGGATACAAGAAGATCGTAGACAGAGGCGGAAACACTAAGGAAAACAGAGAAGATCTTCTGAAAGATTTCCTCATAGCCTCAAATTATGCAGGAATAGCATTCGGTAATGCGGGATGCGGTGCAGTACATGCTCTGGCATATGCTCATGGTGCTGAATTCCATATTGCTCACGGCGAATCCAACTTCCAGGGCTTTACAGAGGTGTTCAAGGTTTACAATCAGAAGAAACCTGATGGCAAGATTTCAGCAATTACCAAGATTTTTGCCGATATTCTCGGCTGTGAAGCTGCTGAAACATACGATAAGCTGGACGAATTTCTCGGACAGATTCTGCGTAAAAAGCCGCTGAGTGAGTATGGCATGACTGAAGATCAGGCGGCCGTATTTGCTAAATCAACAATTGAAAATCAGCAGAGACTGCTGGGCAATAACTATGTTGAGCTGTCAGAAGAAGAGATCAAGGAAATCTTCCTGAAGATGTTCTAAAAGAGCTTAATACCAAATAGAGCCGGGGTTACGGAAAAATCCGGAATTCCGGCTCTTTTTTTTATATAAAACCCCTTGACTTTATCGAGTTAAATTGATAAACTCTTAAACCAGTAAGGGGTTTATATTTTGAGGTAAGACATGCATCACCATATCATAGTAAAAATATTTAAATACGGAGGGAAACGATTATGGTCTTTGATGACAACCGGTTAAAAGCGCTGTATGGCCGATATGGCTATATGCAGTTCAGAATGAGTAAATTCGAAGAATATGAATTGTATGTAAGAAACAAAGACTTTCTCGATTCACTCAATGTTATCACCTTTACCGATACAAACGGCAAGCTGATGGCATTGAAACCCGATGTGACCTTAAGCATTGTGAAAAACAGCAAGGACATTCCGGGTGAGGTTCGGAAGGTCTTTTATAATGAGAATGTTTACCGCGTGTCTAAACGAACAGGTTCTTTCCAGGAAATTATGCAGGTGGGTCTGGAGTGCGTGGGAGATGTGGATGAGTACAATATATATGAAGTGATTATGCTGGCGGCGGAATCACTCAAATATATAGCTGATGATTGTGTACTGGACATATCACACCTGGGAATAATAAATGACATTCTCAACAGCTGCAATGTTGATTACAGCGTAAGGGAGAAAATACTTGGATGCATAAGCGAAAAAAATGCTCACGGCATAAAGAGATTGTGTAAGGAAAATGACATCCCTGAAAAGAAATCAGAAATTATGCAAAAACTTGTTTTCGTTTACGGCAGTCCGGATGAAGTTCTTTCAAAGCTGGATAAACTCCTGTCAGGTGAGGAGGCAAAGGAATCCATTGAGCAGCTGAAGAGAATCATGTCTGCCTTTGAGGGTAATCCGCTGAAAGAAATATTGAGAATTGATTTCTCGGTTACCAACGATATCGGTTATTATAATGGTATTGTTTTTACGGGATTCGTACAGGGAATTCCGGACAAGGTGCTGTCGGGCGGACAATACGACAATGTAATGCTGAAGATGGGGCTTAAATCCAAAGCAATCGGTTTTGCAATAAACACCAATGCACTTGAAAGAATGAATGTAACCGATGATACCTATGATGTGGATACATTGCTGATCTATGATGACAATGAAGATATAAGTGATGTGAAGAAGGCAATAGAAGAGCTGACCAAAGACGGCAGAAGGGCGTTGGCGCAGAGAAGTATTCCTGATAAAATCAAGTACAGGCAGTTGATAAAGCTGACAGACGGTGAGGTGAAAGTAAATTGAGTCGGATGATCAATGTAGCACTCCCTAAAGGCAGACTGGGGGAAAGAGTATATCAAATTTTCGAAGCGGCAGGATATGAATGTCCGGAGCTTCTCTCAAAGAGCAGGAAGCTCGTATTTGAAAACAAAGAACAGGGGTTGAGATACTTCTGGGTTAAGCCTTCCGATGTGGCGGTATATGTGGAAAGAGGATCTGCTGACATAGGCTGCGTGGGGAAGGATATACTGCTGGAGCAGAACAGCGATGTGTATGAGCTTCTGGACCTTGGTGTCGGTAAATGCAGAATGGCTGTAGCCGCGCCCGAAGATTTTCATGATGATACAGGCAGAACCCTGAGAGTAGCAACTAAGTTCACAAATGTTGCAGCTGACTATTTTGCTTCACAGGGCAGGGATATAGATATAATATATCTTAACGGTTCTATAGAGATAGCACCTCTTTTAGGACTTTCTGATGTTATTGTTGATCTGGTTGAAACAGGCAATACACTTAAGGCCAACAAGCTTGTTGTTCTTGATTTTTTTAAGGATATAAGTGCACGCTTAATTGCCAATAAGGCGGCCTTTAAGTTCAAAAGTGACAGAATTGAGAAAATAATTAAGGAGATAGAAGCACAATTATGAGCAGATATTTCAGCGAAAGGCACAGAGACCTGGTTCCATATACACCGGGAGAGCAGCCGGGTGAGAAAAAGTATATAAAGCTCAATACCAACGAATCACCCTTCCCGCCATCACCGAAAGCTCAGAAGCGTATGGAGGAGGCTATCGATGGACTCAATCTGTATTCCGATCCTGAGTGCCGGGTTCTTAGAGAAAAGCTGGCAGAAAAATACGGAGTAACGGGCAACATGGTCATGGCAGGTAATGGCTCTGATGAAGTTCTCAATATTGTTTTCATGGCATTTTGTGACGAGAAAAATCCGGCAGTTTTTCCGGATATTACATACGGTTTCTATCCGGTGTTTGCAGATGTAAACGGAATAACTTACCGGGAAATCCCTCTTGACGATGACTTGAGGATAAGGGTTGAAGATTATATGCCGGCGGGGGGAACAGTATTTATAGCCAACCCAAATGCACATACGGGTATAATGCTTAAAAGGAAACAAGTCGAGGAGATCCTCAGGGCAAATCGGAACAATGTAGTGGTTATAGATGAGGCTTATGCCGATTTCAGCGGTGAAAGCTGTATACCGCTGGTTAATGAATATGATAATTTGATTGTTGTCAGAACCTTTTCCAAATCATGCTCGCTGGCGGGAGCCAGACTGGGATTTGCAATCGCCAATGAGGAATTGACTGAGGATATGAACACAATCAGATATTCTCTGAATCCGTACAATGTCAACTCTGTAACTATGGCTGCAGGGATAGGTACTCTGGAGGATGATGAATATATTAAAAAAGCCTGCGAGACCATTGTGGATACTCGCAAGCGTACATCTGACAGGCTGAAGGAGCTCGGATTCAGCATGACTGATTCCGCAGGCAACTTCATCCTTGCATCCAGCAATGTTATGGACGGTGAGGAACTGTACAGAAAGCTGCGGGAAAGGGGAATTCTCGTACGGCATTTATCAAAGAACAGAATAAGTAAATATAACAGAATTACCATCGGTACTGCCGAGGATATGGATGTGCTGGTCAGGACAATAGAGGAGATTCTGAAGGAGGAGAAAACATGAGAACCGCTGAGATAACAAGAAAAACTACAGAAACGGACATTAAACTGAAGCTGAATATCGATGGTGCCGGAAAGGCTGATGTAAGTACGGGATGCGGATTTCTGGATCACATGCTCAATGCCTTTGCACGTCATGGCAGATTCGATATAAGCATCGAATGTACCGGTGACACATTTATTGATGATCACCATACAGTTGAAGATGTGGGTATAACGCTGGGCAAAGCCTTTGCGGCTGCTCTGGGCGACAAACGAGGTATAATCAGGTTCGGAGACAGAGTTATACCTATGGATGAGGCCCTTATTCTGTCCGCCGTGGATTTTTCGGGAAGGGCATATCTGGAGTTTCAGCTTGATATCCCGACAGAAAAGGTCGGAACCTTTGATACGGAACTTGTAAAGGAATTCTGGATGGGATTTACGGGAAACGCCGGGTGCGCCATGCACATTAGACAGCTTGCGGGAAGCAATTCTCACCACATTATTGAAGGTGCGTTCAAGTCGGCGGCAAGAAGCATCAGAGATGCTGTGACAATTGAAGAGAGATTCAATGACGAGATACCATCGACTAAGGGATTATTATGATGGAGAAAGAAAAGGTATAAGACATGAAAATATATCCTGCAATAGATATATATGAGGGTAAGGCGGTCAGGCTGTTCAAGGGTGATTATAACCGGATGACAGTATACAGCGACAGCCCGTGGGAGATTGGGCGAGATTTCGCTGAGCAGGGTGCCGACCACATTCATATAGTTGATCTGGAGGGTGCTAAAGAAGGAACCACACCTAATTTTGAGACTATAGTCAGAATAAAGAATGAATCAAATCTTTTCTGTGAAGCAGGCGGAGGTATAAGGAGCATAGAAGTTATAGAGAAGTATCTGTCTGCGGGTATTGACCGGGTTATTCTGGGCACTGCTGCGGTAAAAGATCCGGATTTTGCTGATGAAGCTATTGGTAAATACGGAAACAGAATAGCTGTCGGTGTGGACATAAAAGATGGATTTGTCGCTGTAAAGGGCTGGACGGAAAAATCCTCACTGGAAGCTATGAGTTTCTGTCACACAATGGCTGAAAAAGGTGTCGGGACCATTATCTGCACAGATATTTCCAAAGACGGAGCTATGCAGGGGACTAATAGGAATCTCTATAAAACACTCAGCAATGAAATGACAAAGGCGGGCTTCAATGTGAACATCATAGCCTCCGGCGGCGTATCATCGCTTGAGGATGTCAGCAGGCTGGCAGAGATGGGAATACACGGAGCCATAATCGGAAAAGCATATTATACCGGAGCCATTGACCTCCGGGAAGCAATAGAAATCGCTAATGAAGGAGAGAGTGTGAAATGATAACCAAAAGAATTATACCGTGCCTGGATGTTAAGGACGGCAGAGTGGTAAAAGGTGTAAAGTTCCAGGGACTGAGTGATGTGGATTCGCCTGTGAAGCTGGCTGAATACTACAGCAAAAATGGTGCTGATGAGCTTGTGTTTTATGACATTACAGCCTCTGCGGAAGGCAGGAAACTCTTTACGGATGTTCTGCGCGAAACAGCGGAGAAAGTTTCCGTTCCCCTTACAGTGGGAGGAGGCATCAGCACAATTGCTGACTTTGACAGGGTGCTTAAATGCGGTGCTGATAAGGTTAGTGTGAATTCGGGAGCTATAAATAATCCGGCAATAATAAGTGAGGCGGCCGGGATTTACGGCAATCAGTGTGTTGTTCTTTCTGTGGATGTTAAGCTGGTTGACGGGGAATACAAGGTTTTTACCAGAGGAGGAAGAGACAGTACCGAGATGGACGCCATCGAATGGATAAGGCGCTGCGTTGACATGGGAGCGGGCGAAGTGGTTGTCAATTCCATAGATCAGGACGGCGTGAAAGAGGGGTTTGATATCAAGCTGCTGAAAATGGTTTGTGAAGCCGTTAATGCGCCTGTTATAGCATCCGGCGGTGCAGGCAGCATTGAACATTTTATAGAACTCTTCAAAGAGGTTCCTGATATTGATGCAGGTCTGGCGGCTTCCGTATTTCACTTCGGTGAAGTAAAGATCAGTGAGCTGAAAGAAGCTATGGCAAAGGAGAACATAAAAGTCAGATTGTAAAGCTGACATGGGGCAGATATGATGAGTATAAAAATTGAAGAATTAAAATTTGATAAGGATGGTCTGATTCCTGCAATAGTGACTGATGTTAATACAGGCAAAGTTCTTACCCTGGCATATATGAGCAGGGAGAGTCTGGAAATTTCCATGGAGAAAAGGCTTACATGTTTCTGGAGCAGATCCAGGCAGGAGCTGTGGCTTAAGGGAGAGACCAGCGGAAACTACCAGCATATAGACTCAATTACAGCGGATTGTGACGGGGATGCTCTTCTTGTTAAGGTAAAAGCCGACGGGCCTGCCTGTCACCTGGGAACGGAGTCCTGTTTCGAATATCCTGTTCTGAAAAGCATGGAAGGGATTTCAGAAGACGGTGAATTCTCCTATGATAGCCTGATGAGTATGATGGCAGGTCGTAAGAAGGACATGAAAGAAGGTTCTTATACATCATATTTATTTGAGAAGGGACTGGATAAGATTCTGAAAAAAATAGGCGAAGAATCCACAGAAGTGATAATTGCAGCAAAGGCCAATGACAGAAAAGAAACTATTTACGAGATTGCCGATCTGGCTTATCATGTAATGGTACTGATGACTGAGGCCGGAATCACTCTTGATGATATTTCTGAGGAGCTGGCTTCACGACGCATAATAGACAAAAAGGTGAAACAGGAGAAAATGGTATGATAAAAAGCGACTTCCATACGCATACGGGCTTTTCGGATGATTGCGAGTTCCCAATGGAGATGATGATAGAGGGGGCCATTGAGAAGGGAATAGAAACAATTGCCATAACCGATCATTACGACCCGGATTATCCGGACCGTTCTCTGCCCTTCGAGCTGGATATGGCTAAGTACATTCCGGCACTTGATGCGGCACAGAAGAAATATGATGGCAGAATCAGCATTGCTAAGGGTATTGAAGTGGGTATAAGGAAGGGCTCTTATGATAAATGCAACTCTGCGGTGGAAATGACCGGCTTTGATGTTGTTATAGGTTCATTTCACTGCTACAGGAACATAGAGGCCGATGAAGATATTGCCATAAGTGTCTGGGATTTTTCCGACAGAGATATGGTGAAATTTTTAGAGGATTTCTATATATACATGTTTGAGTGCCTCAGGGATTACAGAAACTATGATATACTGGGTCATTTCAATATTATGGATAGATATTCCGGAGAATTGTTTGATTATTCTCCTTATGAGGATATCATTGACGAGATTCTGAAGTTGATTATCAGCGATGGAAAGGCGCTGGAAATAAACACATCCAGTTATGCATACAAGATGGAATGCACTTTGCCCCGCAAATCAATACTAAGCAGATACAGAGAGCTGGGCGGTGAGATTATTACATTCGGATCCGATGCTCACGCACCGGCAAATCTGATATCACATTTTGAAGAGGCTGCAGATATGGCTCGCTTACTCGGTTTCAAAAACTATTGTACATTCAAGGGGAGAAAGCCTTTGTTTCATCGTTTGTAATATGTTAGAATAGTGCCGGCGGATTACCAGCATTAAAAAAGAGGTATTTTAAAGAAAAGAGGTAATGAAATGCAGGATGGAATGATCACACAGAACATAATTATAACAGAAACGAGCAAAAATCTAAGGGCTCTCGGAAGAAATGCGCTCAACGGCAGGTGGAAGACCAGCATAATCGCATTTTGCATATGTCTCATTTGTGTTATGCTCCCTTTTCTTGTTTTTAACAGCCTTTTTGGTGTAAACATAGGAAATATAATTATTTCCGGCGGTAATACCTACGGAATGGATGTAGATGTTTACAGTCAGCTGTATAACAGTTTGCCGAAAATCTCTACTCTTGGCAGCATATATGTTATTTTGGTAGCAGGAGCGCTGGAACTGGGACTAACCTTGTTTTTCCTGGCTTCCTTCAGAGGTTATGAAACCAGGGAGACGGATATCTTTCTGGGTTTTGAAAGATTCGGAAAAGCTCTGGGACTGATGCTGTTCCAGTCGCTGTTTGTATTCCTCTGGTCATTTCTCTTATTAATTCCGGGAATTATCGCTGCTATCAGATACAGTCAGGCCTTCTTCGTAATGGCTGACAATCCTGAGAAGGGCATAAGAGAATGTATGAATGAAAGTAAGGCCATGATGAAGGGCAATAAAGCCAAATACTTTTTCCTTTCACTTTCATTTATAGGCTGGCTGTTTCTTGCTTCGTTGCCTTCAGAAATCATTGCCAGCATTGGTGCAGTTATTAGTGCAAACGATTTTGTTATTGGAATTTTTGCTCTTATCGGAGGACTTTTTTTTGCACCTGTAAACGCATACATGTACTCCGCACGTGCCGGTTTTTATGAAATTCTCGCAGGACACCTGATTAAGGATACTGCGCCGGCATCTGTTACAGCGGAAGAAGCTGTTCAGCTGGAAGAAGCAATAACTCTGACTGAAGAAAGTATTGATCCTGCAGAGACAGAGGAAGAAAGTGCAGAAGAAAGTAAAACAGAAGAAGACAAAACAGAAGAAGACAAAAAGGATGAGTGATTTCAAGAAACCGGAAACTGAAAACTTTAAATTTATATGCAACAGGGACTGCGAATACTTTCCTTGCCACAAGACGGAGAATCCTGATGAATTCAACTGTCTGTTCTGTTACTGTCCGCTCTATATACTGGGATCGGAATGCGGCGGAAACTTCGTCTACACGGAAGATGGAATCAAGGACTGCAGCAACTGCATGATTATACACTCGAAGGGTGCATTTGATCACATAATGAAAAGATCCGGAGCCTTAGTGGAACTGGCGAAAAAAAACAGATAGTAGATCGATTATGCGTCATAAGAGAGAAAGGGCTGTCACATTATGTGACGCTCTTTTCTTCTCTTAAATGAACCGAAATCGAAAGCTGATAAGGTAATTAATTATGATAACAACAAGAAAACTAAAGAATGGAACAACAATAATAATGGAGAAAACAGATTATGTTCAGTCGGCTGCCCTGGGAATATGGGTAAGGTCAGGTGCAGCCTATGAAACGGAGGATATATCGGGAATATCCCACTACATTGAACATATGATGTTTAAAGGCACGGCTAAAAGAAGTGCAAAGGAGATTGCGGAGGATGTAGACAGGATAGGAGGATCCTCTAACGCTTTCACCGGCAAGGAAGCCACCTGCTACTACATAAAGACACTTTCTTCAAATATATATAAAGGTGCGGAAATCCTGCTGGACATGGTGACAGGATCAGTCTTTGATGCTGATGAAATGGACAAGGAGAGAAATGTTATCCTTGAAGAAATCAAAATGGTTAAAGATTGTCCGGATGACGAAATTTATGACACCATTTCAGAACTGGTAAACAGTGCCAATCCGCTGCGAATGAACATTCTGGGAAGTCCGGAGAGTCTGGGTAATATAGGACGAAGGGAAATGGTGGACTATTTCAGAAAAAGATATGCCAGAGATGGAATAGTTATTGCCGTTACTGGGAATTTTGATGAAGAAAAGCTTTGTGAAATATTTGAAGAAGGATTGGAACCATTAAATCAAACTTCTGACAGACCCGAATTTATTCAAGGCACCTACAGGAGTTCATTTGATGTTAAGGTTAAGGATATAGAACAGACACACATCTGTCTGGCAACGCCGGGAGTGTCAATGGTTGACGATAAATATTTTTCGTTCGTAATCATGAACAATATTTTCGGAGGAAGTATGAGCTCCAGACTTTTTCAGAAAATAAGGGAGGAAAAAGGATTGGCGTATTCAGTTGCGTCTATGAATGTTTTTAATTCAGGCAGCGGATTCTTTAACATTTATGCCGGTGTGGCTCATGAGAAAGCTGAGGAGGCAATAGAAGCCATAAGGTATGAGCTTAATTTCCTGTCTGAAGAAGGAGTATCTGAAGATGAGCTGTCAATGGCCAAGGAGCAGGTGAAAAGCTCATATATTTTCGGAACGGAGAATATAAACAACAGAATGTTTTCTCTGGGTAAAAACCTTTTGCTTCTCGACAGCATATATACTCCGGAAGAAATCCTTGCCGGATTCGATGCCGTTACAAGAGATGATATATTTCAGAGTGCCCGGAAAATAGGTGATTTAACCAAATACTGTGGGGCGACGGTTACGGGCAAGGCGCTTGAACTGGAGAAACTGGTCAGAGGTTAATTGCAGAGGTTAAGTTATGAAAATAAAGATCATAAGTCTCAGCGGCATATTGCCAAGATATGAAACAGGAGGCTCTGCGGGTATGGATATCAGAGCTAATCTGAAGGAACCGGTGGTTATTGAGCCTGGAAAGAGGGCGTTAATTCCAACAGGTCTCTTTATGGAGATAGAACCGGGTTATGAGGTGCAGATAAGAGCCAGAAGCGGACTGGCAGTAAAGAAGGGAATAGGTCTTACCAATGGTATCGGTACCATAGACAGCGATTATCGCGGAGAAGTTGGTGTATCCCTGATTAACTGGGGAGATGAAGATTTCATCGTAAATAACGGTGACAGGATAGCCCAGATGGTAGTTGCTTCCTATGAAAAGGCGGAAATAGTTCAGGTGGAGGAACTGGATGAGACTGAAAGAGGTCACGGCGGCTTCGGACATACGGGAATAAAAGAATGAGCATAAGAGAAACGATAGAAAAAAGAGAATACCGGTTTCTGTCTCCCAGCGCCACAAAGGCGGCCGAGAGCAGAGGTAGACTGCGGGCAGAGAAAAAGTGTGATGTGCGTACGGATTTCCAGAGGGACAGGGACAGGATAATACACTCTAAGTCTTTCAGAAGGTTAAAGCACAAGACACAGGTGTTTCTTACCCTTGAGGGAGATCATTACAGAACGCGTCTGACGCACACCATAGAGGTTTCGCAGATCTCCAGAACTATAGCCAGGGCTTTGGGACTCAATGAGGATCTGGTTGAAGCAATTGCTATGGGACACGACCTGGGACATACTCCTTTCGGACACAGAGGCGAAAAGACTCTCAACGATTTGTACAGTAAAGGCTTCCGCCACAATGAGCAAAGCCTTCGCGTAGTTGATGTTCTGGAAACCTCATATGGAACCAGGCACGGAATCAACCTGACTATGGAGGTCAGGGACGGAATACTCAATCATACGGGTTCGGGCCTGCCGTTTACTCCGGAGGGTCAGGTGGTAAAAATCAGCGACAGAATAGCCTATATTAATCACGACATCGATGATGCCATCAGAAGCGGAATCATTACAATCAAGGATTTGCCGCGGGAAAGCATTGAGGTTCTGGGAGATTCACACAAGAAGCGAATTGATACCATGGTGAAGGATATGATAGCCAATAGTGAGGGCGGCAGTCATATTAAACTCAGCGATGCGAAAAGTGAGGCCATGAATGATCTGAGAGCCTTTTTGTTTGAGAATGTATATCACAATGAGGCTATCAAAATGGAGAAAGACACCAATAGCGTTGAAACCATTTTGAGCTTTCTTTTCGATTACTACATGAAACACCCTGAACAGATTTTTGATGAGATATATGCCATGCGTGAAGATTATGAGCCGGAGGAGCTGGTAAAGGATCATGTAGCGAGCATGACGGACTGGTATGCCATAAATATTTACAACAGGCTGGCGGGGGGACCGGCTGGGAGAGAGTAAACGCTCAATTTCTGCATAAATTCATCTTTTTGCTGTGTTTTTACAGAAATAATGCAAGTGAAGTACGATGTATAACCATGCATCTAAGGCAGGGGAATAATAATAAACGAACTTGCTGTATATAGAGCGACCAGAAGAATAAGCTTGCGGTTTCAATTGGTCTTCTCCGTCGAAAGATCAAAATCCATGTTTGTCCGAATTCATTTTCTGTAAAAAAGGCTCAATTAGTTCTATTTTTACAGAAAATGAAAAACAATAACAGCTATTCATTTAACGGTATTAGGATTTATATGCAAACCGGGGTAAAAAAATAAATTAAAGGAAACCATGAGCCTCTGTCGTAACTGTATATTGACAGAGGTTTTTATTACTATTGCGTATCAAGGGGTCAATGTGCAGGGGAACAGCAGAAATCAGGTTAATATCGTTGATGAGATAAAAAGCAGGTGTAATATTGTTGATGTCATTGGCAGAGTGGTCCCCCTGAAAAAGGCGGGCAGCAATTTCAAAGGTCTTTGCCCGTTTCATAATGAGAAAACACCTTCTTTTGTTGTTTCGGAGAGCAAACAGATCTTTACCTGTTTCGGCTGCGGAGCCGGCGGCGATGTAATAAGTTTTGTTGAGAAATACTACAATCTGGATTTTAAGGGTGCTGCAGAAATGCTGGCGTCAGAATATGGCATAGATGTTAAGTTCAGCTTCGGTAATTCCGAAGAAAAGGATGAGCTCTATGAGATTAACAGAGAGGCGGCAGTATTCTTTTATAAGGCTTTGCGCGAGAGACCCAACGAGGGATACAGATACATGCGCAGCAGAGGTCTGACCGATGACACGCTTAAACAGTTTGGCATCGGCTGGGCTGACGGTGAATGGACAAGCCTGATCGACCATCTTACCGGCCTGGGTTACGAGAAAACAAAGCTGACAGAGCTGGGGCTTGCATCACAAAAAGGCGACAGATACTATGATAAATTCAGAAGCAGAGTAATCTTCCCCATTATAAACACGGGAGGAAAGATTATCGGCTTCGGCGGCAGAATCGTTGGTGAAGGGGAACCCAAATATCTTAATTCGCCGGAAACAATGATCTTTAAAAAGAAAAACAATCTTTACGGATTGAACCTTACCAGAGAGTCTGTCAGCAGGGAAGACAGGATAATTCTCGTGGAAGGGTACATGGATGTAATATCACTGTACCAGGCGGGAATCAGAAATGTATCCGCCTCTCTGGGAACAGCCTTGACGCATGAACAGGCCAGGCTGATAAAAAGATATACATCTAATGTTACATTATCCTATGATGCTGATGAGGCGGGGCAGGATGCGGCGGACCGAGGTCTGGATATATTGTATGAAGAAGGATGCCGGGCATCAGTTTTGAAAGTTTCTGATGGAAAGGATCCGGATGACTTCGTAAAGAGTCATGGCAGACAGGCATTTCTTGACCTGGTTGACAGAGCTTTGCCCTATGGAGACTTCAAAATATCCAGGGTGAGAGAGCACTATAATCTTGATGATGAGCAGCAGAAAATAGAATTCATGCGGGATGCTGTAGCTGTTCTAAGGGACATGAAACCTGTGGAAGCTGATATATATATAAGAAAGCTGGCCGCTGAAACCCAAATATCCGAGGGTGCATTAAGAATGGAATACGGTGAAGGGAAGAAGAGGCAGAAGGAAGTGAGATTGCCTGCAGGTGACAGTTATAAAGGTCAGCCGTATTCCGGCCGGGTACCACAGGAAACAATGTCCCTGGCAGAAAAAAATCTGTTTAAGCTGATGCTGATGGATTACAAGTTTACAGTTCTTCCCGATGATATAAAAAACGATGTGTTTACCGGCGGTTCCGGTAAAGCTCTTTTCAGGGCACTAATGTCAGTGGACAGAGGCGAGAGACCGCTTGATATAAATACAATAAAAGATCTTCTGAATCAGTCCGATTCAGACCTGCTTGATGAAATAACAGAGAAGATTATCCCCGGAGACAAGGAACAGGCTATATTTGATGAGTGCATAAAATACATACGCCTGAAAAAATTAAAGAAAGAGGATCGGGATATCAGGCTCAAACTTTCGCTGGCAGATAATGAGACGGACCAGCAAAAGGTGAGAGAGCTCCTGGAAAGGCATATGGAAATTCAGAAGAAACTCAAGCAAGATAAATAAAGATAAAGGGAGTACAATTGATGACAAAGAGAATTAACGACAAGGAACTTGAAGAATTCAGAAAGAGAATAATGGACATAAAGGATGAACCTGTGCAGGAAATTGAACCGGCTGAAGAATTCAGCTTTGCTGAAAAAAAAGATTCGCTAATAAGCGAGCTGGAGGAAAAGGCCGGATCAAAGAAGCGAAAGAGCCTGACCTATACGGAAATCTCCAATCACATAGGTGATGCTGAACTGGACAAGGATCAGATGGATGAAATCTATTCAGCGCTAATGGACAAGGGTGTGGAGCTGATCATGGAATCGGAGCCCGATGATTCAGAAATTATGGATATCGACGAAGAAGAAGTAGACGATCCTGAAGTGGAGGCAGCTATTGCAGAGAATCCGGAAGCCAAGGAGATTGACCTGGAGGCAACTCTGTCAAAGAGTATTGCCGTTGACGATCCGGTGAGGATGTACCTTAAGGAAATTGGAAAGGTGCCTCTGCTTACCGCGGAACAGGAGGTTGATCTGGCCAAGAGGATGGAAGCGGGAGAGGAATGGGCCAAGCAGAAGCTTTGTGAGGCGAATCTGAGACTGGTGGTTTCCATTGCCAAGAAGTACGTGGGCAGAGGAATGCTCTTCCTGGATCTGATCCAGGAAGGTAATCTGGGCCTCATTAAAGCGGTGGACAAGTTCGACTGGACAAAGGGATATAAATTCTCAACATATGCTACATGGTGGATCAGACAGGCAATAACCAGATCCATTGCGGATCAGGCCAGGACTATCAGAATACCGGTTCACATGGTTGAAACAATAAACAAGCTTATACGCGTTTCGAGACAGCTGCTTCAGGAAAACGGGCATGAGCCTTCACCTGATGAAATTGCTGTTGAAATGGGGATAACGGTTGAGAAGGTGCGTGAAATACTGAAGATTGCACAGGAACCCGTTTCGCTGGAAACTCCTATAGGTGAGGAGGAAGACAGCCACCTGGGTGACTTCATTCCTGATATAGATGCACCTGCCCCTGCTGATGCGGCGGCGTTCAGTATGCTTAAGGAACAGCTGGTTACCGTGCTGGGAACTCTGACGGAAAGAGAACAGAAGGTTCTCAAGCTGCGCTTCGGTCTTGATGACGGAAGAGCGAGAACGCTTGAAGAAGTAGGCAAGGAGTTCGATGTGACCCGTGAGAGAATCAGACAGATTGAAGCAAAAGCTCTTCGCAAGCTGAGACACCCGACCAGAAGCAGGATTCTCAAGGACTACCTGGAGTAATGAATAAACTCAGTGACAGACTGCAGATGATTGCAGATAACATTAAACCCGGAGAAACCATGGCAGACATAGGAACCGACCATGGTTTTCTTCCACTCTACCTTATTGAACAGGGCATTTCATCTTTTGCGATTATGACGGATATCAGCCGGCCGTCACTTCAGAAGGCTGTCCGTGGTGCTGAAATTCTCAGAGAGAGTGTGCCAGATGTCGACGAAAGATGTGACTTTCGTGCTGGAGACGGTCTGAAGATTCTTCAGGCTCAAGAGGTTGATAATGTGGTAATTGCAGGCATGGGCGGATTGCTTATGATGGAGATTCTCGGAGATGATATATGCAAAACCTTGAGTTTCCGCCGGCTTATACTTCAGCCCAGGAATAATTCGGGAGATCTGAGAAAGTGGCTCGCTTCCAATGGATTTGACATAGTCAGAGAGCAGCTGGTAAGGGAAGGAAAGTTTATATGCGAGATTATAACTGCTCAGCCGGGCAGCTGCACCATATCTGACACACCCGGAGCGGCAGAGCTTCCGAAGGTTTTGCTTGAAGACTATAGAGAACTTGCCATAGAATTTGCCGGTATAAAGGCTGCCGTTGAGGAAAAAATCCTCGAGGGCATAAGCAGAGGCAGGGAATCGGATCCTGCCGAAATTCAGCTTGTAAAACAGAGAATTAAGTATTTCAAGGAGATTGCAAATGGATAAACTGACTGTAAGAAGTATAGCGGAAGCTATCAATGAAGCGGTGCCGGAGACTACTCAGGAGGCATGGGACAACAGCGGTATTCAGATCTGTATCGATGACAGAGAGGTGAGCAAAATCCTCGTCTGCCTGGAGGTCACCGAAGAAGTTGCTGACGAGGCCATGGTGTCAGGTGTCGATATGATTGTCTGTCATCACCCGCTTATTTTTGACGGCATCAAAAGTATTGACGGAACTACATCTTATGGCCGTACATTTATAAAGCTCATAAGAGCGGGAATATCCGTCTATGCGTCACATACACCATTTGACAGAATTGAAGGCGGAAACAACGATGTTCTTGCCAATGTGCTGCGGCTTACAGAGATTGAACCCCTGGGCGAAACCGAGGGCATGGATATGTGCAGAACCGGGACTATTCCTACTGTCGGCAAGATGAATCTGGAGTTCTTCACGGCATATGTAGCGGGATGTCTGGAAGTAGATCCCCGGTTAATCAGAGGTGCCGGAGATCTGGAACGGGGCATTTCCAAGGTTGCCGTATGTTCGGGTGCCGGTACGGATTTCGCAGCAGCTGCAGCGGCCGCCGGATGCGATGCCCTGGTTACAGGCGATGTGAAACACCATCAGGCACAGGATGCAAAAAATCTTGGTATATGTATAGTAGACGCAGGACACTATGGCACTGAAAAATTTTTCGCCGGGGCAATGAAGAAAAAGCTTGCACAAATACTGGGAGATGGTGTAGAAATATTAGAGTCCGGTGTGAATACAGATCCATTCGTTTGCTGACATTTATTCAAGTTGCCTAATGTAGGATTTTGGGTAGGACTGGCAGTCGCGTGCATCTTCGGGATGCATGAGGAAAGTCCGGGCTCCACAGGGCAGGGATGCCGGATAACGTCCGGCGCAGGTAACTGTAGGGAAAGTGCAACAGAAACACACCGCCGAAACGGGTAATGCCGTGGTAAGGTTGAAATCGTGAGGTAAGAGCTCACGGGGAGGTATGGTAACATACCTCTCGTGTAAACCCCATCCGGAGCAAGACCAAGCAGGGCAATCGGCGTAATGCCGGGTGACTGCCCGTCATCGCCCGGGAGGTAGGTCGCTGGAGCTTGCCGGTAACGGTAAGTCGAGATAGATGATTGCTTGATACAGAACCCGGCTTATGTCCTGCCCAAAATTTTCACACAAAGCAAAAATAGTCCTTGAATATTAATGGCCATTTGGTTATAATAAGGAAGTCGCGGGTTGCAATGTCAACCCATTGCGAGTTCGTGCGGATATGGCGGAACTGGCAGACGCGCACGGTTCAGGTCCGTGTGTTGGTTAACGACGTGGAGGTTCGACTCCTCTTATCCGCACCATAACAAAACAGATGGGATCATGCCTATCTGTTTTTTATATTGAGATGGATCGTTTATATATGTATTTCACTCAAAGACTTGCTTTTAAAACTAACAATTAATTTGTTTTTTAAACAAAAAATTCTCGTAGATTTTTAATTCAAAGAAAACGACCCATTGATGCAACGGGTCGTTTTAGATACAATGAAAGCATAGCCGGGGAATATTACATTCTCTTCGTAATATATACAAACGATATAATTGAAAGGAAGAACAAATGACAAAATATGCAGTATTCAGCGGATTTCTGGGTGCGGGCAAGACTACATCCATGATAGCTTTAGCAAGGGAAATTAACAGAAGAGGTATTAACAAAGCGGCAATTATCGCCAATGATCTGGGTGCAGGCAATATCGTTGATGCCGAGTTCTGTGCAGCCGCCGGAATTGAGACTATCCCCATATCGGGAGGCTGTATCTGCTATCAGCATGAGAATCTTGTTGATAAGATGAGGAAGCTGGTATCCTGGGGTGCGGATGTAATCTTTTCAGATATTCCGGGATGCGGAATAGGCGCACTGGATCATGTTTATCTGGAACTGGAAGCTAATGAGCCGGGGGAGTTCGATCTGATGCCTTTTGTTTGCATTGTAGACCCGGAAAGAATCAGAATGGTAATGCCGGAGAATGCGGATATTAATCTGCCTGAGGAAATGAAATTCCTTCTGGATGCACAGATGGCGGAGGCGGATCTGATTATTTTGAATAAAATTGATACCATAACAGAAGCGGAGAAAGAAGAGCGACTTAATTTCATACACAGCATATATCCTCAAAAGAAGGTCATGGCCATGTCCGCACGCAAAGGCAGCGGAGTGGCTGAGGTGGCGGATTATATCCTGACAACCGGAGCAGAAGCCGTTCACAGGGAAATCGGCTACGAATCACAGGAATTCATTGACGCGGAAATGCTCCTGAGCTGGTTCAATACCAGAGTCTATATGGAGCAGAGAGATGAAAAGAATATCGATTTTAATGTAGTCATCGGTGACATATTTGAGGGCATAAGGGAAGGGCTGAAAGCAAACAGGTGTAATGTTCCTCATCTGAAGATGTTTGCCGCTGACAGCGTTGATGAACTTACGGATTTCTTCAAGGCCAGCATGCTGGGGATTGATTATGATGTTGAATACGACCGCAGGCTGGATAACCGGTACAGTGCGCTTTCACTCATAATAAATGCCCGATGCGCCGCCGACTCTCAGACAATGGCTGATATTGTTGCCGATGCCACCGATGCGACAGCACAGAAATACAACCTTAAAATCAGAACTTACTTTATGGAGACCTTCGGAATGATGGATGAAGGTAAGTACAACATTGCAAAGGCTTCCAGATATTAGCGATATTAGCGGACTTTATATTTCAGATGTGCAGTGAGGGCATCTGGTTGCCTCCATTGCAACTTCGGATTTGCAGTAAGGACATTCTCTGATAGCAGGCTCCTCTTCCTGTTCCTCTTTGTTCAAAGGCAGGATGCTCCTCGCCTTGTTAAGGGATTTGATTACCATAAACAGCACGAAGGCCACAATGAGGAAGTTGATTACAGCCATAATAAACGCACCGTATTTAAGTTCAACGCCGAGAATACTTGCAGTCAGTTCCGAAAAATCAACCCTTACCAGCAGGCCGATGAGAGGCGAAATGATATCATCAACCAGAGAGGTGACAATGGCGGTAAAAGCGGCACCTATTATGATACCCACAGCCATGTCCATAACACTGCCTTTTAATGCAAATTCTTTGAATTCATTTATAAAACTTTTCATGAGAAGGACTCCATTCATAACCTGAAATAACAAAATACGATTCCCGTCGGAAATCGTATTTCATTATACCATAATGAAAATGATTTGTTAAGAAAAATATACTGTACTAATTTAGGAAACTTATGATATAATGGGCAAGAAAAAAGGAAAGTAGAGAGTTTATGCTTATAACAAGAAGAAGCGATTATGCCTTAAGAATCTGTCGTGCACTGGCCGATGGAAAGACACACAATGTCCGCCGGATCTGTGAAAAGGAGAATATTCCCAAAGCATTCGCATACAAGATAATCAGAGACATGGAGCAGAGCGGTGTTGTCGGTTCTGAAAGAGGAAACAAGGGCGGATATTTCATGAAAAAGAGGCTTGATGAGCTGACACTGTATGATATTATAAGCATGACAGAAGAGAAGATTGGCATCATTCAATGCATGGATTACGACTGTTGCAGAAATACGGATGAGTTCCCGTGCCGGTTTCATGAGGAGCTTTTCCGCATACAGGAAATGATGGAGAGTGAGCTGAAGAGCAAAAGCATTGCAGAGCTACTGGAGCAGTAATAAATGACAACATTCAGTCATACGGTAAAAAATGAAGATGATGGAAGAGAAGTCAGGGAAATCATGAAGATGCACTTTGACTTCTCTTCTCGTTTGAGAAATCGTATTAAGCGGGAGAGACTTCTCCGGCTTAACGGTGGAGATACGGAAGGGTGGCACAAGGTTAAAGAGGGAGATGTAATAAGTGTGACGCTCCCTGATGAGAAAAGCCGTTTCGAGCCTCAGAACATCCCGATTTATCCTGTATATGAAGATGATGATATCCTCGTCCTTAACAAGCAGCCCGGCCTGGTGGTACATCCCACCAAAGGATATCCGGATGGAACTGTTGCCAACGCTCTCATGCACTATATGGCACAGAAGGGCGAAACCTGGAAAGTGAGATTCGTAAACAGACTGGACATGGATACATCCGGACTTCTGATAGTTGCAAAAAACGCTTATGCACAGAACAATATCACATCTCAAATGCGTGCCGGCAGCATAGAGAAAGGATATATTGCGATAGTGTGCGGAGAAGTCGGTCAAGAAAGGGGAACCATCGATCTTCCCATAGGCCGTCCTGATCCTGAGGATGTCCGGCGCGGGGTTGTGCCGGATGGAGCAGCCTCGGTAACTCACTATACAGTGCTGCAGAGACTGAAAAATCACACCCTTGTCGAGCTTTTGCTTGAAACGGGCAGAACCCATCAGATAAGAGTGCATATGTCTCATATAGGGCATCCGGTACTGGGGGACAAGCTCTACGGCGGAGAAAATGATGGCCTTATTAACCGTCAGGCATTACATGCGGCAAAGCTGAAATTTATCCATCCTATAACAAAAGAGCCCCTTAAAACAGAGGCTCCGATTCCTGAAGATATGCGCAAAT
Source organism: uncultured Oscillospiraceae bacterium (assembly GCA_964345275.1). GTDB lineage: Bacteria > Bacillota > Clostridia > Peptostreptococcales > Anaerovoracaceae > Lentihominibacter. Next base: position 10,091 of record CAYFQD010000003.1, on the reverse strand, counting down.
GTTTAGAGGAACTTGTCCTTGACTTTGTTCCAGAAGTCGTAGTCCTTGAATCTGATTAGATTAACAACCTTATCCGAAAGGGTGAGGTTGATTCCTTTTATGTCCGTATATGCGGCCTCGATACTGTCATAATTGATGTAAATAGTGTTGTCGGAACTCTCGGGAATCACACCGATTGACAGATCGGCAGGCAGCAGAATGCTGGAGGTAAACGAACGGTATGCGGTGGTGTTCATGGGAGCCATAGGTGTAACCTGAAGCAGTTTCAGGCGAGGATCAACTATGGAACCGCCCAGAGAGTAATTGTAGGCTGTGCTTCCTGCAGAAGTGGCCACAAGTATGCCGTCTCCGCTGAATTTCTGTATGGGCTTGCCTGCAATGGATATATGCAGGTGAACCGAGTAAGACTGGCGGCCCTTGATTGTTACCTCATTAAGAGCGTCATAGGTATCTATTTTTCCGTCTCCGGTTCTGACATTGCATTTAACCGTATTAAGCTCCTGAATTGAATAATTTCCCGTAATGTAATCTTCAATGAACCCGTCGATGCCCTCGGGCAAAATCTCCTGAAAGAATCCCAGATGCCCCGTGTTTATACCGACAATCGGGCAGTTGGGGAAATTACACTTGTGAATTGTTTTAAGAAAGGCCCCGTCCCCGCCGATACATACGATAAGTTCAGCATCAGGATCATAATCGTACTTAACCGTGAAGCCGCGTGCAGACAGCTTGTAGGTAAGTGTGGTTTTAACTGAAAGGCTTATTTCTGTTTCGTTTGTGAAGATCAAGATAATTCTTTCTTTCATATTCATATTGCCGCTCCTATAATCTTTCAAATTCATCCAGCAGGGAGTTAAAAGTCTTCATTGCGGCTCTTATAGGTTCCGGATGGGACATGTCAACACCTGCAATCTTAAGAAGCTCAATAGGGTAATCGCTTTCTCCGGTCTTGAGAAATTCTATATAGGCATCGGCTGCGGGTTTACCTTCCGAAAGTATCTTGTTACTTATGGCAGTAGCAGCAGAATAACCTGTGGCATATTTGTACACATAGAAAGCATTGTAGAAATGCGGTATGCGTGCCCATTCGTATCGTATTGTATCGTCTTTTTCCACTTCCGGACCGTAATATTTGTCATTGAGAGCCTGGTACTGTTCGCACATCCAATCGCCGGTGAGAACCTGACCGGCTTCAATTGCCTTGTGGGTAATATCTTCAAATTCGGCAAACATGGTCTGACGGAATAGGGTGGTTCTGAATCCCTCCAGATGCATATTCAACATATATTTTCGCATTTCCGCTTCTTTTTCGTTTTTAAGCAGATGCTTAACGAGCAAAACCTCATTGACTGTTGAAGCTACTTCGGCAGTAAAAATCGAGTGGCTGCCATATACATAAGGCTGGGTCTCGCGAGTATATCTGGAGTGCATGGAGTGTCCCATCTCGTGTATTACCGTAAAAACATCATTTAGTGTATTGGTGTAGTTAAGCAGTATATATGGGTAGCTGTCATAGCATCCGAAACTGTATGCTCCGGAGGTTTTGCCTTCTCTCTCGTAGACATCCATCCATCTCTGGTCAATACCTTCATTCATTTTTTTCAGATAGTCTGAGCCCAGTGGCTGCAGAGCTTCACGGATAATATCAAGACCCGCTTCAAACTCATATTCCTTTTCAGGCAGCTCAACAAGAGGGACATAGGCATCATACATATATAGCTGATCCACTCCCAGCAGCTTTTTTCGCAGCCGGAAATATCTGTGAAGAGCTGGCAGGTTAGCGTTAACCTCTGCCACCAGATTATCATAAACGGCCGCAGGAATGTTGTCGCCGGAAAGAGCGGCATGTCTGGCTGATTCAAACTTTCGTATCCTGGCAGTCACCACATCGGTCTTCGTATTGTAATTGTAAGCAGTGGATATAGTATTGATAAGCTTTTTGTAAGGAGCGTACATGGCGTCGTAAGCCGACTTGCGCACATGGCGATTATTGCTTTGCATGAATTTAATGTAGTTGCCATGAGTAAGTTCCGCTTCTTCACCGTTTTCATCGGTGATTTTACCGAATTTCATATCCGCATTGTTAAGCATAGTGAATATGTCATTGGTAGCTCTGTTAACTTCACTCATCTGTGCCATAATGGCTTCCTGATCGGCAGGAAGAACATGCTTTTTCTGTCTCAATGCGTCGCGTATAACGAATTCATAGATTTTAAGGGTTTCGTTTTCTTCCAGGTAATTCAGCAGGACTTCTTCTTCGGCGGCAAGGAGCTCCGGTGTGAAGAATGCCATGGATGTGGAAACAGCAGCGACTACGGACATGCACTTGTCGGTCATGCCCTGGTAGCGGCTTTCGGCGTTGTTTTCATCTCTCCTCATGCGGGCATATACATATATCTTCTCAAGGCGGCGCCATATATCATCCTTGGTTACAAAGGCTTCCGCCAGGGTTTCGGCACTGTCCGCAAGATGCCCGGCAAACCGGGCTGAATAGTCTTCAGCGGCTTCTCTTATACTTTGCAGATCGCTGTCTATAGTACTCTCATCGGATATCATCGCTTCAATATCCCACTTGTATTTTGAACTCATCTTTTGCCTCCATATCAATTTACTTTGATTACTTGGTATTGTATAATATTAAAGTTAATTGTTCAATACGGAGAGGATATTTGGAGATGGATAACAGACCTATCGGATTCTTCGATTCGGGACTGGGCGGGCTCACATGCATACCCTACCTGATGAAGAGACTTCCCGATGAGAAAATGATATATTTCGGTGACACAGCCAGAACCCCATACGGATCCAAGGCAACGAACACAATAAAAAACTTCAGCTTTGAGATTTGCGACTTCCTTGCCAAATGCAATGTCAAGATAATCGTGATTGCATGCAATACAGTCAGTGCCACCTGTGTGGATGATCTGCAGAAAAAATTCCCCAGGATTCCTATAATAGGAATCATAGAGCCTACAGCGGAAGCCGTTGCCGAAAAATGTGCCGATGCGGATAATGTGGGGATAATCGGAACCAAGGTAACCATCGCCAGCCATGCATACAGAGATACAGTTCATGAGTATAATGATAAGGTTTCCATTTATGAATGTGCATGTCCCGCTTTTGTTCCGCTCATAGAGGAGGGAATCATCAATAATGAGATTATGGATCTGACCATAAGATACTACATGGATGATTTCGTGCAGAAAAGCAAACTGAACAAGATTATTCTGGGCTGCACCCATTATCCTTTGATTCAGGAGAACATTGAAAAAATATATCCTCAGCTTGAGATAATCAATCCGTCAAGTATTGTTGTTGAACGTATAGATAATGTGCTTGCAGAGAAAAATATGTTTGCTGTGAATTCGGATTTCAGAAATGTGTTCTATGCCAGCGACCTTTCAGAGAATTTTCTTAACATGATAGATTATATCTTCAGGGATGAAGCCGATGATGCCAAGGTTAAGTTCTTGAATTTTGATCTGGAGAAGGATATGCTTAAATAGGGAGGTAATGTGAATGAATTATGAGGAACTGCTTACATATCTGGATATTGAAGGCGGATATGAATTCCAGTATTTCGAAGCAATGGCCGACCTGGTTGAGTGTGAAGAATACATTGAGCAGGAAGCTATGGGGCAATTGTTTGATGAGGCGGATATGGACATGGTTTCCGGACTTATAGAAGATTATTTTGAAGATATAATGAACGGTTTGCCAGATGACTCCGGAGAAATTTATTCTCTGCTGGAACAGATCAGACTGTTTCTGAAGGGGCTTGCAGAAAACACTGAGGATGAAAGCGATGTGCGGAGATTTACCGATGAATTTTACAGATTCAGGAACTGGTACTCCGATGAGAGCGCAGTTGAGCTCATTTCTGAGGAGAACAGTGATTCTCACTATGTCAGTTTGAGAGATGCCATTACTGCTGCCCGCATCGAAAGGCTGGGCGGCGAGGTATATCGGTATAACTTTGACAATGCTCTGAATTTTAAACTGGACAGCTATGCCGTCTCCTTTGCCGATCTGGTTGCTGCCGAAGATTATGAAGCACAGTAAGGACTACAAAAACGGAATAATTACGCTGCTTATCTGCAACACCCTGTGGGGTGTGCTGCCGATTTACTGGCAGGCTCTGAGGCCCATTGATTCCTGGGTGATTATTTTTTACAGGATTTTTCTCGTGGGACTGACTGCCGGTGCCGTTTCCTTAAAGGTTTACGGGTGGTCGGAGATAAAGAAACATCTGATGATTAAAAGAAATCTCTGGCTCTTTCCGGTTACCGGAATTCTTATTACATGTAACTGGAGCATATATATATGGGCGGTCAATGCAGACCATGTTATTCAAACCTGCGTAGGTTACTATATTGAGCCGCTGGTGGTCTGCCTGTTCGGTCTGGTGTTTTTCAAAGAAAAGCTTACCAGGTACAAGTCCGGTGCAATGTTAATGGCTCTGGTGGGAATAATAATTATTCTGATACACTTTGGCCAGCTGCCTACAATAGCCCTGGGCCTGGCATTTTCATTTGCAATATATGCGGCACTTAAAAAGAATTTCAAGCTGCCGGCTATTATGTCTGTATTTCTTGAGACATTCTTTCTCATGTGGCCCGCTCTGGGTGTGGTAATATATCTGGAGACCACAGGGCAGGGTGCCCTGGCTACAGGTGAGCCCGGGAAGTATGGACTGATGCTTCTGTGCGGAATTCTTACAGCCACACCGCTCGCTCTCTTTGCCAACGGGGCTAAGAAAGTCCCGCTGGTAGTTACGGGACTGATGGAGTATATAGGACCGTCACTTACACTTATAATAGGTATATTCTTTATGAAGGAGCCCTTTGACTCCGTTCAGCTGATTGCCTTTATCTTTGTATGGATAGGACTTGTTTATTTTACAATCGGAGAATTCAAGATGCCTGATATCAGAACTGAAAACACTTTTTATAAGGAGGGCGCCCTGCAGGAGGCCTTTGGCGAGGATTACGACAGATTCAGATTTCCGGGAGATATTGTCAGAGTGACCGCCGGTCAGGGCGGTGAGGCTTTGCTCATTTCCGGAAAGGATAAAAAGGTTTTACTGGACTGCGGAATGGCTTACTGCGGAGAGCAGATGGCGGCAAATGTAGCCGGACATACAGACAGGCTCGATTATGTGCTGTTGTCCCACTCCCATTACGATCATATCGGCGCACTGCCATATATAAGAGAAAAATTTCCTGAAGTGGTTGTATGCGGCAGTGCAAAATGTGCAAGTATTCTTACGAAGGAAAGCGCCAGAAAGCTGATAGTGCAGCTGGGCGAAGAAGCCAGGAATACATATATGCCGGAGAGCAAAACTGAAATCAGAGTTGACGGTCTGAACATAGACAGAGTGCTTGCCGACGGGGACTTTATAGAACTGGGAGACGGACAGAGAATAACCGCATACGAGACTCTCGGTCATACAGATTGTTCTTTGAGCTATTTCCTTGAACCTGAGAGAATACTTTTCGCAAGCGAGAGCACCGGTATACTGGAAGGCATTGATTATGTACATACTCCGTGCCTGAAGAGCTTCTCGGATTCTCTGGAGTCCTCTAAAAAGTGCCGTTACCTTTCACCGGAACATATATGTCTGCCGCATTTCGGCATGCTGCCGCAGGTATTACTTGACAGATACTTTGATATGTTTGATGATGAGGTGGAAAGGAAGCTGGATTTCGTTCTTAAAATGAAAGAGGAAGGGTTAACCGAATCTCAGATGCTTGAAAGATATCTGGAGAGGTACTGGACTCCGGAAAAGGAAAAGGAACAGCCATACGAGGCCTTTGCCATAAATGCGGGGCATATATTGAAGGCACTGTTACGCGAATTATAATAAGAGGAAATAGAAATGTTTAATGCGGATAAAGTGAAAAATCAGATAGTTAAGTGGATAGCGGACTGGTTTGAAATAAACGGCAAGGGCTGCAAGGCGGTAATCGGAGTCAGCGGAGGTAAGGACAGTTCCATTGTTACGGCTCTTTGCGTTGAGGCGCTGGGCAGGGAAAATGTGCTTGCCGTCATGATGCCCAATGGTGAGCAGTTTGATATTGATGTTTCAAAAGCTCTTGTGGAGCATCTGGGGATTGACAGTGTGGTTATTAATATTAACAAGGCTTACGAGGGAGTGATAACAGAACTGGAAAAACAGTTTGAAGATATTTCCCCTCAGACAATAACAAACCTGCCGTCACGCCTGAGAATGACAACTCTCTACGCGGTGTCCCAGACAGTCAACGGCCGTGTTGCCAATACATGCAATCTTTCAGAGGATTATGTGGGATATAATACTATTTTCGGCGATGATGCGGGAGATTTCAGCCCCATGAGAAATCTGACGGTTCAGGAGGTCAAGGCTGTGGGAAGAGCGCTTAATCTCCCTGCAATGTTTGTTGACAAGGTACCTATTGACGGGCTGCAGGGTAAAACCGATGAGGATAATCTGGGCTTCACCTACGAGGTTCTGGACAGATATATACGTGAAGGTATCTGTGAAGATGCGGAAATAAAAGAGAAAATAGACAGGCGTCACAAGGCGAATCTGTTCAAGCTTCAGCCTATGCCTGCTTTTGAATATGAACCATAAAAAGAAATCGGAGGATTGATGATCATATGGCAGAGATTACTAAAGAAATGATTGCCAGAATAAATGCCCTGGCAGCGAAGAAAAAGGGCGAGGGACTTACAGATGAGGAACAGCTGGAGCAAAAATCCCTGTATAAAGAGTATCTCGCTGCAATCAGAGGTCAGGTGCAGTGCACTCTCAGCAATGTCAGATATGTTGAAGACATGACCGAGGAGGAGTTTAAAGAGGAATATGCCCTTAGACAGGCAAAAAAACAATAAAAAAATCTTGCATTGGATCAGATACAGGTGTAAAATAAATTTAGACCTAAAAGGTATAGATTAACTTAAAGGAGAAAAAATATATGAAAAATGTCTATTTAGACTATTCGGCAACAACTCCCGTAAGGGAAGAGGTCGCAAAAAACATGATTCCATATCTTACGGAAGTGTTCGGCAATCCATCCACGCTTTACGGTCCCGGACTGGAGGCTAAAAGCGGAATGGAAAAGGCCAGAGGGCAGGTTGCCGGCCTCATCAATGCGGATCCGAAGGAGGTATATTTCACATCTTGCGGTACGGAAGCGGATAACTGGGTAATTGAAGGTGTTTGCGACGCTTTCAGACACAAAGGTAATCATATTATAACGACAAAAATCGAGCATCATGCTGTTCTGCATACATGTCAGTACATGGAGAAGCACGGTGTTGAGGTTACATATCTTGATGTAGACAGTGAAGGCTTCGTTAATCCTGCCGACTTTGAGGCAGCTATAAAGGAAAACACTATTCTTGCTTCCATTATGATGGTCAACAACGAAATCGGCACTCTGCAGCCCATTAAAGAACTGGCGGCCATCGCCAGAGCCCATGGGGTTTTGTTTCATACGGATGCGGTACAGGCTCTTGGGAATTTTCCCGTTGATGTAAAGGAATTTGATGTTGATTTCGCTTCGTTCTCTGCACACAAAATCTATGGACCGAAGGGAGTGGGAGCGCTTTACAAGAGAAGGGGAATAATAATTCCCAATCTCATTCACGGCGGTGCTCAGGAGAGAAAAAAGCGTGCCGGTACGGAGAACACGGCGGGTATCGTCGGTTTCGGAGCGGCAGCTGAGCTGGCAGGCGAACATATGGCCGCACACAGGGAGCACTGCAACAGACTCAGGAGTCTTCTCTGGGAGAAGATTCAGGGGAAAATACCCCATGTCAATCTTAACGGTCCCGAAGATTTTGAAAGAAGACATCCGGGAAATCTGAATGTTTCATTTGCATATATTGAGGGTGAGGCAATTCTGCTGCTCCTTGACAGATACGGAATATGCGTAAGTACCGGATCTGCCTGTTCCTCAGGCTCCTTAGGGTCCTCCCATGTGCTTGATGCAATCGGCGTACCGGTTACCCGTGCCAATGGTGCAATCAGGTTTACAACAGGAGATCTGACAACGGAAGAAGATATTGAATATACAGTTGATGTGCTGGTAGAGGTTATAGGAAGATTAAGAGAATTATCACCGGTTAACGGTATGGAAGGATGGTAAGACATGGCTCTGTATAATGATACTGTAATGGAACATTTTATGAATCCTCACAATGTGGGCGAAATAGAGAATCCTGATGGCAAGGGTGTATACGGCAGCCCGGTATGCGGAGATATGATGCAGGTTACCCTGTCAATCGATGAGGCGGATGTTATTACCGACGCCAAGTTCAAAACCTTCGGCTGCGGCAGTGCCATTGCTTCTTCAAGCATGGCTACCGATATGATCAAGGGTATGACAGTGGAAAAGGCTCTGGAAGTCAGCAATGAGAAAATCATTGAAGAACTGGGGGGGCTTCCTGCAGTGAAGGTTCACTGCTCCGTTCTGGCGGAACATGCCATTAAGAACGCAATATATGATTATGCCCGGCGTACCGGCAGGGAATATGCCGGTCTGGAAGGATTCGACCCGGACAGCGAACATCATGATGACTGTGATGCATGCGGAGAAGAAGAATAGAGTTGTTTTGGGACTAAGCGGCGGAGTGGACAGCACTGCCGCTGCTTTGCTGTTGAAGAAAACGGGGCTCCAAGTAACGGGGCTCTATTTTAATGTTCTGAAGGAAGATAAATCTCCGGGAATGCACAAAGGCCGCGAAAAGGCGGAAAAAGCTGCCCGCCAGCTGGGCATAGAGCTCATCTGTCGCGATGTTTCCTCTCTTTTTGAGGAAGTTGTTATAGAGGATTTCTGTAACTCTTATATCTCAGGCAGAACGCCAAGTCCTTGTATAATCTGTAACCCGCAGGTTAAGTTCAAGGTTCTGCTTGAGACTGCCGATGAGATCGGAGCAGAATATATTTCAACGGGGCACTATGCACGCGTTGGGCGATTTGCCGGTGAGAATGATTGTGAAGAGGGGACTTTTTGCATATTTAAGGGTGCAAACGAGACCAAAGATCAGTCCTATATGCTGTACCGTCTGGGGCAGGATGTTCTTTCCAGACTGATTCTGCCTTTAGGCGAAATCCCGGATAAGGAGAATGTGCGAAGTCTGGCACGGGAAGCCGGTATGGATAATGCCGATGAATCCGACAGTCAGGAAATATGCTTTATCGACCGGGGGAAAGATTATGCGGATTTCATCGTGAATCGTGCCGGTTCGAAGAGCTCGACAGAGACAGGTTTCCCGGAAGGTGATTTCATTGATTCTTCCGGCAATATACTTGGAAAACACAGAGGAATAATAAACTACACCATAGGCCAGAGAAAGGGTCTGGGCATTGCGCTGGGGAAACCGGCATTCGTCACAGCCATTGATCCGGAAAAGAATACAGTGACTTTAGGGGATAACGATGATCTGTTCCGTAAGACTGTCGTTTCCGAAAAAAATGTGTTTATACGCAATGATTTAACCGAAAACATATTATGTAAACAAATAAAGGCCAAGATACGCTATGCAGCCCGTCCGGCACATGCTTCGATAAAGATATCTGATGACGGAAATGTTGTGACAGAATTTGAAGAGCCTCAGCGGGCGCCTGCACCGGGACAGTCCATTGTTTTTTACTTGGACGATGCAGTAATAGGCGGAGGAATTATTAAATGAATAAAATTAAACTTGGAAGTACTGGTTTATATGTTACCCCTGTGGGTCTGGGGGTTTTGACTATTGGAAACACTCAGCTTGATCTGCCCCTTGAAGAGGGGGCGGAAATTGTGCGATATGCCTGGGACAAAGGGATAAATTTCTTCGATACTGCACAGTATTATGAGACATATCCCTATATCAGAGAGGCGTTTAAGGACATCGATATGAGTGTGGGAAGCGATAAGCGGCCTATAATCGCCAGCAAGTGCCTGGATGCTTCCTATGAAGCCATGGAGAGAGCCATTAATGAGTGTATGGAAGCTTTGAATATTAAAACAATAGATATATTCAAGCTGCATGAGGTGAGGCAGGATCCTGACTGGGATTACAGATCCGGTGCCTGGCGGTGTCTTAAGGACTACAAAGCAAAG
>CAYFQD010000002.1:71922-81100 GCA_964345275.1 uncultured Oscillospiraceae bacterium | reverse complement strand
CACTTTATATAAATTTCGCAATTATTTAAATGTTGTAACCACCCAATATACTTTAAAGGTAACCGGTTATCAGGTATACATCGCAGAGGACAGAGGCTTTACCGAAAATGTTAAAACAAAGACTATTAAAGGCAGCCGCAAGAACACAACGACCTTTAAGAACCTTTCAAGAAACAAAACTTACTATGTGAGTGTCCGCTCCTATAAGACGGTCAAAGGCAACAGGTTCTATTCAAAGTGGTCCAAGGTTAAGACTGTGCGAACTCGCTGATCTAAGTTCAATCTCTAACAACACAAAGCGAGATGGGTTTCCGCCCATCTCGTTTTAACCTAAATCTGTTAATTAACTTTCCTGCTGATAGCTTTCCGGGAGCACACATCACGGCAATCGCCGCACTGTACGCATTCTCTGTCCCCAACCTTCTTTATATCCATCATGCAAAAGCTTTTGCATGCTCCGCAGCCGTTGCACTTCTCCGAATCCACTTCCATCCTGAATACCGCGATGCGGTTAAACAGTGCATAAAAGGCTCCCAGAGGGCAGAGAAATCTGCAAAAGCTCCGGAAGCAGAACACCGTCGATACAAGAATGAGCACTAGAACTAAAACTTTCCAGCTGAAAAGCGCTCCGGCCATGGCACGAATCTGAGTATTTGCAATAACCAGCGGAATCCCTGCTTCCAGCGTTCCCGCCGGACAGATATATTTGCAAAACCACGGAGCTCCCAGAAGGACCGTTGCAATAACAACCATCAGCACCAGGATGATATACTTGAGATAAGACAGCGCTGAGGTGATGCGGTTTTTGCCGATTTTCTTTGTAGGGATTTTGTACAGCATCTCCTGAATGAAACCGAAAGGACACAAAAAACCGCAGATAAATCTGCCGAGCAAAACACCCATCAGAAGCATCAGCCCCAGAATATAATAGGGAAACCTGTACTTAAACGAAACCAGTGCAGATTGCAGACTTCCAAGAGGGCACGCTCCAATGGCTCCGGGACACGAATAGCAGTTGAGCCCCGGAACGCATGCCATCTTTAAGTCGCCCTGATAGATTGAACCTGTTACAAACCCGGTAAAATTACAATTATACAGCAGAGCTGTAATCACCTGCGTTATGCGGCGCTTTTTATTTCTCATCCTAATCCTATGCACTCAAAGCAGATGCGGATTGCTTTATTCAGAACATTCATGAAATCACCGGTATAAATGCCGGCAGCAATAAGTGCAACCGCTGCGATGAGGATACCCCCTCTCAGGATATTTCGTCTATTCATTCAGAACCTCCCGGATTCAGCATCTCCCTGCGGCTCCTCACTTTGCCAGTGCCTCATCAATGGCTTTCTTGTAGATTTTGTACTGCGCGTCGGCACTGCCGGCACCAACATAAGTCTGCGTAATTATGCCGTCTTTGCCGACAACCAGTGTATAAGGAATCCCCTGAGTGGGATACAGGTCTGAAGAAATGGCTCCTTCTTCATCATATGCAATCGGGAATGTGTAGCCGTTATTCTCTATGAACATATCCAGATCGCTCTTCGGTTCAGCAACATTCACAGCAAGTATCATAACCTGTTCCGCATCGTACTCCTTGTAGAGTTTCTCAAAGGCAGGCATCTCCTCGCAGCATGGACCGCACCAGGTTGCCCAGAAGTTTAAGAGCACGACCTTGCCCTCATTGTCCGCCATACTGAATGTGCCGCCGCCTGCCAGCTCCGCTTCAAAATCCGGAGCCTCATCGCCTATGGCAAGTTCCTTGTATGTTCCTTCTCCGTCTCCGGAATCCCCTGAATCGCCTCCTCCGCATGCGGAAAAAGTCAGTGCCATGGCCACTGCCAGTGCAACGGCAGCAATGAGTTTAATAATCTGTTTCATTTTCATCTTTAATACCCCTCTTATTACAATATTTAAACTTGTTTCAGCCATTGTAACATTTTTGAGTCGATGATGAAACTTTGTTTTCACTCATTTACTATGGAATCATAATTCTCCGGATCCGTATTCCCCTCCGTACTGAAAAGAAGAATTATGGAATCTTCATCAATACCCATAGCTTTCTTCTGCTCTCTGTATTCGTAGGTCATGAGTGCCAGCAGCAGACCCAGACCGACGGCGCCTGACTCTCCGGAAACGACCGGCTCGTCATCGCCAACGGGTTTTGCCAGCTGCATCATCCCTATCTCCGTCACAAAATCCGGGCAGGAAACATACCAGGACGCATAATCTCTCAGAACCGGCCATGTAAAAACATTGGGAGACTCGCAGTTCAGGCCGGCCATGATTGTCTTCGGGTCACCTTCGATTATGCTGTATTTCCCCTGTTCCGCAGAAAGAAAGATGCACGCCGCCTCTTCGGCTTCCAGTACAGCCGTTACAGGCGGTGTTACGTACTTATCAGCAAAATATCCGAGTACACCGCCCGCCATGGATCCCACTCCTGCCTGCAGGAACATGTGAGTTGCCCTGCCCGCACCGGACTTTTCCAGCTGCTCCGCAGCCTCCGCCGCCATGGTGGTATAGCCCAGCGTGATGTTGTTCGGTATCTCTTCATATCCTTCAAAACCTGTGTCCTGAATCAGGTAATAGCCGTTCCTGTCCGCAAAATCCGCAGCGTGTCTGACACATCCGTCGTAAGTCGTGTCCATAACCTCAACTGTTGTGTCGCCTATGTTCCTTATCGCTTCAGCTCTGGCTGCCACCGTCCCTTTTGGCATGAAAACATAGGCCTTCCCGCCGTATTTATGGGCTATCCAGGCAACGCCCCTGCCGTGATTGCCGTCGGTGGCGGTAACGAATACCCGCTCCGCAGGTTCAAGTTTCTTCTCTTCCACAAGCCTGCTCACCGCATAAGCACCGCCCAGCGCCTTGAAGGCATTGAGACCGAAACGCTTTGATTCATCCTTAATATAAATCCCCTTCACTCCCAGCTCCCCGGCAAGGTCTTTAAGAGACACCAGCGGTGTCGGCTCGTATTCACTCATGCCTTGATGGAATTCCAGCACCCTTCTGTAATTCTCTTCATTAAAATATTCGGGCAGACCGCCTGCTGTCATTTTGCCTTTCAGAAATCTGATCTGTTTGTCCATTATTTCACCTCTCGTTTCCGTGTTCAGCCCTGATACGGCTCATCCCAGAGCAAAAGCTTCTCTCCGAGCCCTCTCTCCTGCGCATTGCAATACAGTTCATAGGCAAGGCCCACATCAAATACAGCCATTCCGCATGTTATAAATGTTACTATATCATCGTGGCTCTTCCGGCCATCACATTTGCCCAGTATTATATCCCCGAAATTCGGGAAGCTTTTGAGAGGCGGCAGCTTGCCCTCATCTATCAGCGTGTAAATAGGTCCTCCGATAACGCTCGCATAGTATCCCTCTTTATCTCCTGAAGCCTTTGCTTCCGTCACATAATTCTCCTGGAACGGTACATGGTCGAATATCAGATTTGTAGTCTGCCAGAATTCCTCTGTCGTATGAATGGGTCCCGACACAATTAGTGTAGCACCCTTTTTTATCCATTCCTTTTCGAAGAATACGGGTTCGATTCTCGACGCGGCGAATGTGATAATATCCGCATCGGCCAGAGCCTCCTGCAAATTCTCAGTTACAGTTCCGTCTATGCCGTATTCATCCACAGAATTTGCCAGGAATGCCTCTCCGGCTTCCCTGAAAATATCGTAGCACACAACCTTCTTCAATCCCGGCATCTGCGAAACAATTGAATGGTAGCAGGCTTTGTTTATCGCACCGCAGCCGATTACCGCCACAGTTTCGGCATCTTTGTTTACCAGGTGTCTCGCCGCCACACCCGGTACTGCACCTGTTCTGGCCGCGCTGAGCAGATTGGCGGACATGAAGCAGATGGGTTCACCCGTATCCTTATCGTTAAGAGTTACCTTAAGGACCGATCTGGGAAGACCCTTGTTCTTGTTCTCCGCGTTGGAGCCGTACCACTTGTTGCCGCAGACATCGAATCTGCCGCCAAGATAAGCCACCATGGAGAAGAATCTTCTGTCCGGTCCGGCTAACGGCATGTTGGGGAAAGGGCTTTCTTCCGGAAAAATCAATCCCATTCCATGGGCATTCTGAGTGGCACTGCCCATAAGATAGTCACCTTCCCCCAGAAGTCTGAAAACCTCCTCCGCGTTATCAACACACATCTGCGCATCCAGCACACCTGCATCTATCGTATCCTGCTCATCCAGGTATAAGAATTCTATTCTTTTATTCATAGCTTTATCCCTCTCAATCATTTATGCCTGGGACGGCTCGTCCCAAAGTGTCAGTCTTTTGCCAATGCCCTTTGAAAGTGCGTTTTTATATATATCATATGAAAGGCCCACATCAAATACAGCCATTCCGCATGCAACAAAGACAACAATTTCCTTATCGTCTTTCCTCCCTTCAGCTTCTCCCAGAAGAACAGGTCCCATTCCCGCAAAATCTTCCAGCTCCGGCAAATTGCCTTCATCTATCAGCGTGTACATGGGACCCCCGATAACGCCGGCATAGTATCCCGCCTTATCTCCCGAGGCAACAGCTTCGGCTACATAGTTCTTGTGAAGCTCCACATGATCCAGCACTATCTTTGTCTCCGTCCAGAACTCGTAATCCGCCTGAACCGGTCCCGTTATGAGGAAGGCCGCACCCTCCTTGGCCCATTCTTTTTTAATGTATACGGGTTTAATCCTTGAGGCTGCAACCGAAATAATGTCGGCATCCCGGACTGTCTCCTCATAGTCGAAGCTGGTCACCGCTTCAATTCCAAAATCATTTCTTATATATTCGGCGAAGGCCAGTGCTTTTTCTTCAACGATATCGTTGCATATTACTTTTCTGATTCCCTTTCTCTGGGAATAAATAGATCTGAAGCAGGAACGATTTATCGGCCCGCATCCTATCACCGCACATACACTGGAATCTTCACGAGCCAGATGTCTGGCACCTACTCCGGAAACCGCACCGGTTCGCGCCGCACTTATTAAATTCGCTGCCATCAGGCTCAGCGGTTCGCCTGTGTCCTTATCATTCAGAACAACGGTCAGAATGGATCTTGGCAGTCCCTTTTCCTTGTTGGCTGCATTGGATCCGTACCATTTATCCCCGCACACATCGAATCTGCCGCCCACATATGCCATCATGGAGAAAAATCTGCGATCGGGACCTGCCAGCGGCATATTGGGAAACTTGCTTTCCTTCGGGAAAATCAGACCTATTCCGTGGCTGTTGTGCAGACTGCCTCCCATCAGATAGTCGCCCCTCCCAAGTATTTCAAATACATCCTGTGCATTATCCACGCAGGCACCGGCGTCAAGCACCCCGGCATCTATAGTTTCCTGTTCATTTAAATACAGGAATTCCGTTTTCTTTCCCATCTGTTGCTCCTCCTGTTTCACTGCATAGCGATATGCAATATATTTCTATTTGTCTAAATATTCTCATATTCCTGTTATTATGTCAATTACTTATGCGTTCTCCCGCTCGCTTGACACTTTGCGATATATCGCATTATAATTGACATATGTATTAAGGAGGCAATCTATGAGCAATAACAAGATCAGAAATTACGATGAACTGGTTTCACACGGCTGTGTTGAATCCAGAAAAATCGTACTGGATATAACCAACAGAACACTTCAGCGTCTGGACGCTTATGAGCGTATAAAGAACATAGCTCACATGGAGGGCCATATGCTTCATATAGGTACAGAGCAGTGGGATCTGTCAAAAAAGAGAAATGTCTATCTTGTGGGCGGCGGAAAGGCATGCAACCACATGGCTATGGCTTTTGACGAAATTCTCGGAGACCGCCTCACCAAGGGAATCGCTATTGTGAAAATAGCCGAGGATACCGATGTTTTCAGGAACACCGATGTCTATGTGGGCGGCCACCCCATTCCCAACGAAACGGGATATGAAGCCTGCCTTAAAATATTCGAGCTTGTGGACAGCGCCGGTCCTGATGATCTTTTCATAGCCGTAATAAGCGGCGGCAGCTCCGCTCTGATGAGCTGCCCCATTGAGGGGATTACTCTGCAGGACGAGATGGACGCCACCGATGTTCTTCTCAAATCAGGAGCCGGGATATATGAGATAAATTCCATTCGCCGCCACATTTCGCGAATGAACGGCGGAATGCTGGCAAAACGAATTGCCGACCGCGGGGCGGAACTCATAGGTCTGGGAATAAGCGATGCCATCGGCAATCCACCGACCGGTGACATCCGGATTCCGTACGCCAACTATGCCAGCACCCCTATCGGTCCTGACAAAACTACTCTCGATGATGCCCGCCGGGTAATCGCCGACTACGATCTCAAGGACAAGCTGCCTGAGCGCGTTGTTGAATACATCATGACTGCCGGTCCGGACAAGGAAACACCTAAGGCCTTCCCGCAGAATACATACTTCCTTTTAAATACGCTTCCGGATTCCTGTATCTATGCCAGAGAAATCGCAGAGGAGATGGGCCTGAATACCGTGATTCTCACTTCCTTCCTCGAAGGAGAGAGCCGCGATGCGGGAACATTCTTTGCCTCCATAGCGAGAGAAATACAGGCTTACGGCAATCCGGTCAAGCCGCCTTGCGTTATCCTGGCCGCCGGCGAAACGACAACAAAGATTCCGGACAGCAGCGTAATTACGGGACACGGGGGCTGCGGACAGGAGCTGACAGCAAGCTTCGCTCTGACAGCCGCAAAGACTGACGGTGCATGCATGCTCAGCATAGATACGGAAGGAACAGACGGAACTGCGCCTGTCGCCGGAGGAATCACCGATTCAACCAGTTACCAATGTGCCCTTTCAAAGGGTGTTGACATACACGCCGCACTTCGCGGACATTCCTGCTATGAGGCTTTGAGCGAAATAGGCGATGCCGTATTTACCGGCAATACAGGTACCAATCTCTGCGATTTGAATGTCCTGTATATACCTGAGAAATAAGCCGTTCTGTTTATAAAGAAAGGAAGTCAAGATGAGCAAAATCAAGCGAGTACATGCCAGACAGATAATCGACTGCAAATGTCGCCCGTGTGTTGAAGTTGATATTGAAACAGATGACGGTTACACAGGGTCGGGAGCGGCTCCCACAGGATCCTCCGTCGGAATATATGAAAGCCATGTCCTGAGAGACGGCGACCCGAAGGAATATCAGGGTATGAGCGTACACAAGGCGGTTGCCAATGTAAACGACATTATAGCGCCTGCACTTATGGGAATGGACATAAAGGATCAGTCCGGTATCGATAATTTGATGATTGAGATGGACGGAACCCCCGAAAAGAAAAATCTTGGCGGAAATGCCATATACTCCGTATCTATTGCGGCAATTCGCGCCGCCGCTGCCTCGCAAAAAATGCCGCTCTACGAATATATAGCCGGGCGAAAGATCAGAACCGTTCCCGTTCCCAGCTTTAACATTGTGAACGGCGGCAGATATCCTGGCCTTGTCCAGGCCTTTAATGAGTTTATAATCATGCCTTATGGCGCGCCGGACATTTACAAGGCCGTCGAAATGGGAGTAAACACATTCAAGGAACTGGAAAAGGTTCTGACCGGAAAACTCGGACACAAGCCTGCTGTTGCAAGTTCCTACGGATATGCGGCACATTCCGACGATCCGGAAATTGTGCTCGATACAATCTCTGAGGCGATAGATAACTGCGGCTACACCGGCAAGATAGGTTTTGCTCTCGACTGCGCCGCAAGCGAAATGTATGACAAAGAATCCGGAACCTATCTGCTTAAGGACAAACGCATATCTGCAGAAGCTCTGACCGAATATTTCAGACATCTGTGCGACAAATTCGACTTCGTGTTCATAGAAGACCCCTTTGACGAGGATGACTGGGACGCTTATGCCTATGCCACTCCTCAGCTGAGCCGAACTAACATACTGGGAGACGACCTGACCGTCAGCAATCTCGAGAGGCTTTCAAAGGCATATGACCTTGGCGCCGTTGACGGCTTTATTCTTAAACCTAATCAGGTGGGAACCATTACAGAGGCTATGGAGGCACACGAATTTGCCGTATCAAAGGGACTTCTTTCCGTAACCTCAGGACGATCCGGCGGTGTTGTTGACGACATTGTAATGGATATAGCGACCGGACTGGAAATAGGCTTTATCAAGAACGGTGCTCCCCGCTCCGGAGAGAGAATCGAAAAGCTTAATTTCCTAATGAGAGCCTGCGACCTGACACCTGACTGCCAAATTGCAGACATCAGCGATATTATAAAGTTCAACAAATAGAGGAGACTGAAATGCCGATTCCGGAAACATACAATGCAAAAGAGCCGCAAAGTGCCCGTGACAGGATATACGAGCAGCTCAAAACCTGGATAATTGAGGGACAGCTGGAACCTCTTGAGAAAATATCGGATGTTGAGATCGGCAGGTATTTTAATGTCAGCCGCACGCCGGTCAGGGAGGCTTTGCAGCAGCTGGAGAATCAGAAGCTGATAAAGTCTTTCCCCGGAAAGGCAACAATAGTCACCGATATCAATTTGGAGGGCGACGGCATCGAGCAACTGTATCTGCCGATGATGGCTTTGCAGGAACTGGCTGTCAGAATTGCCGTCGAACATTCCACCGAAGATGATATTGCAACGCTCAAGAGACTCAACGACAGGTTTGTCTTTGAAACCACCCTTGAAAACAATGCCCTTAACATACTCAATGCGGACTATGAATTCCACAGCTACATACTGGAACTGGCCGACTACGAATATATACATGACTTTTGCGATACCTTATGGCTCCACATACAGCGTCTGGATTACACCTATTTCAGAGATGAGAAAACCTTCAGCAGTTCCATTGACACGCATAACGCGATAATTGAGGCTTTTGAAACAAAAAATGCCGACGCCGCAGCATCGGCAATGAGGGACAACTGGCGGAACTACACCAAAATCAAAGGAATTTAAGTTAAAGAAAGGAATATCAATGGAAACATTAAAATCATATAATCCTGCTTGTGGAGAATATATTGGTGAAGTGAGAAAAACAGAACTATCAGAAATAGAAAGCATTGTGCGAAAAAGTCAAGAAGCTCAGATCCATTGGGCAGATTTGACAATAGATGACAGAATTAAAATTATTGACAAGGCTTCAAAAAAAGTAATAAATAATAAAGATAGAATTTCTACATTGTTACACAGAGAAATGGGCA
>CAYFQD010000002.1:66015-71822 GCA_964345275.1 uncultured Oscillospiraceae bacterium | reverse complement strand
TCTGTAATATTAAAACCTTCAGAAGAAACACCATTGGTTGCACAAGCTTATGTCGATGCCTTAAATGAAGAGTTGCCTCCAAATGTACTACAAATAGTACAAGGTGGTGATGAACAGGGAAATGAACTTGTAGTTTCAGATGGTGTAGATTTTATCGGGTTCACCGGTTCGAGAGAGGTAGGCAAGAAAATCATGTCAAATGCGGCAGGTACTCTTAAAAGGGTAATTCTTGAGCTTGGAGGAAAAGACTCTCTTATTGTACTAAAAGATGCAGATGTTGAGCAAGCAGCAAGGTTTGCTATCGCAAACAGTTTGGAAAATGCCGGGCAAATGTGCATCTCAACAGAACGCATTTTTGTCGATGCCGCAATAACCGACGATTTTAAAAAGCAATTGATAAATTTCATGCAACATTATAACCGGGGTGCAAATTCTGATCAGCCGGTAGTTGGACCAATTATCAATGCGAATCAACGGAAGCGCATATTAAATCAAATACAGGATGCTTTATCAAAAGGTGCAAATATAATATATAAGGGGGCCGTGTACCCTGAACAATATATTTCTCCAATGATATTAGATAATATTACAGATGAAATGCAAATAGCAAAAGAAGAAACTTTCGGGCCAATAGTATGTTTAAGTACCTTTGATAATGTAGAAGATGCTATTAATTCTACAAACTCCACAGGGTTCGGATTAAGCGGAGTGGTGTATGGCCATAAAAATGTAGAAAAAGTAGCCCGGCAATTGCAGGTTGGCATGATTGGTATAAATGGCGGAGCTGGCGGTATTGGCGATACTCCATGGGTTGGGGCTAAACAAAGTGGATATGGGTACCATGGTTCACCGGATGGACATAGACAATTTACGCAGGTACAAGTTATAACAAAACAATGATTGACTCAGGAGAGGCTTTGTGATAGGCCGCAACTGGCAAGAGCGTCCTTAATATGACAGCCCCATGCGGGATTATTGGCGAAACTGCACTGCACCAGAATCAAAGTCTAAAAAAGCTCCATGATTACTACAAAGATTGACAGGGTTATGATGGAAAGCAGCGTTGTCACCATGACGCCCTTCGTTCCGTAGGCCGCATCCGCCTTGTACTGAACAGCGAATATGGAGGTGCACATGGCAGCGGGCATGGCCAGCTCAATGATGACAACCTTGGCCATGAGCGTGAGCTCGCCCTGGGTTACAAGGAAGAACATCAGTCCCAGCAGCGGCAGAGCGACGAGTTTGATAAATGAAACTATGTACATCACGTAATCTCCCAGTATTTCCTTAACCGTCATCCGGCTGAGCAGCAACCCTATGACAAACATAGACAGAGGTGTTGTCGCACTGCCGACCGTTGTTACGGCTCCTCCGGTAAACCCCGGCAAATCGATGCCCAGCAAAAACAATATTATACCCGTCATGAGACCGATGAATCCCGGAGTGAGCAATCCTCTGAGATTCATTTTGTATTTGCCGTGACTCTCGCTGCTCTTTCTAAACTCAGCGGCGGAAGCCTGAATGAACATTATTCCAACGGTGAACATGAGAATATCATTTGCAAATTCTATAAGCCCCGTATAAAAAAGACCCTCCTTGCCGTATATGGCATTTACTATGGGCATGCCCATAAATCCGGTGTTGGCGAAGCATATCATAAATGCGATAAGGTATGACTGATCTTTCCTGACTTTGGGGATTTTTCTGATTAGAACGGCCATTATGACAGCGAATATAAATACCGCTATCCATATGGCGATAATAACACCTGTATCAATTATCGCCTGTGTGGTGAATTCCACCTGAAGTGCGTCAATCAGCAGGCACGGAAATGTGATATTGACCACAACAAAAGACAGACCTTCAGTCTGTTCCTCCGTCAGGAGCTTCAGCTTACCTACGATTACTCCCGGTATTATTATGAGAAAAATCGTAGCCAGTGAGCTCAGATTTGTCAGTATTGCTTCCATAGTTTACCCCTTTTTTCCATATGATGCGAGAAACCGATTTCAGTAAATGCTTCAATCGGAAAATCTTCGGAATTTACCAATCTTTTTTGTAAAACAGACAACTCAGAACCATCCATCTGTTTCAAATCGGTAACCATGGCTACCGACTTATCTTCCAAAAGAAATTCCACACTTGTTTGCAAGTATGGCTGCCACGCTTCAAAAACTGACGCAGCGATCTGATGTTTTCCGGCATTAATCTTTTAAACAACCAATAGGAATAACCAATACACCGTCATCTCTCCGATAACCGAATTGAGTTGCGGTAATTACCAATTTCAAGTCCGGCATGCGAAGATGATTTTGTCGCTCTTTTTTATTATACTCTCTAACCAAACTTTCAATTTCGCAGAGATGCTTTGCTCCTTCTTCAATCCCGGATTCCCCTAACTTAAACTCTATGAGTGCATACCGTCCGTCACTTAAATGTAAAACTCCATCGGCCTCCAAACCATAGCGGTCACGATAATAAGACATTCTTCCGTCAAATGCGGATGAATATATCTTTAAATCTCTGATACATAATGACTCAAATAGGAAGCCCAAAGTTTGAAAATCTCTATTGAAATAATCAGGCGAAAGCCCCATTGCCGCAACAGCAATAGATGGATCAATAAAATTTCTTTTAGGGGATGATTGAATTGCAGTTTTTGAACGAATAGCCGGAGACCAAGCATCTATGTCATCAATTATGTAAAGTTTCTCTAACGCATTGATATATTCAAAAAAAGTACTTTCTCCAATATTATGATTTGCATTCACATCGCCATAAATCGTTTTTGTTGCAGCCGCTGTACAAATATTTCGTGCATAAGATTGCAATATGCCTTGTGCCCATCTTTCGTTTCTTTTTACTCCATCAATATGAGAAATATCCACAGAATATGTTTGCTTAAATAAATCCCGTGCCAATTGCAATTTTGTTTCGTTATTTTTTATAGTAAAAACTCCGGGCCATCCTCCTCGGCAAATAGAATAAATAATATCATCTATAGATAAATCTGATTTACAACCATCAAAAGAATCCGCTCGCTCAAATAATTCCTTTAAAGAAACACTACCATTAGACTCTTCACTTTCCCAAAGACTCATAGGGTACATCTTTAACTGACTAATACGCAGCGTGCCTGTATGAGGGGTATCTATATTTTTTGAAGAAGAACCGGTTAAAATATATTGGCCTTTTTTACCGGTATCATCAACATCTTTACGGATAGCACCCCAAAGTTTCGGTACATCTTGCCATTCATCAAAGAGTATCGGCTTTTCTCCCAGCAATAATTTTTTCGGTGAAGTTTCTCCAATCATTAATAAATTATTGCGATATTCTTCATCCTGAAACTCAACAACGGTTTTTGCCTTTTGCTTGGCTGATGTCGTTTTGCCACAGCCCTTTGGACCTTTAATCCATGTCGCACCGAAAGCCTGCATATTTATATCCAGCAATCTATCTATAATTCGTTTTTTGTATTTCATACATGCACTTCCCGATATCATTTAGAAACATATCTCTTCGCTAATTCTAATACGATAATATGACTCTCGTCAAGGTTTCTGGAGTGATTTGCGGTATTTTGCCGGAATGATTTGTGGCATTTTACCGGAGTGATTTGTGATTAGATTGTCTCAATCCTCCTTTACTCTAATTCTTCCTTGATTTTTTCCAATAACTTCTCCCATATCTTAACCATCGCCAATGTATCCAGTTTGCAATATTCTAACAGATGCTTTCTCCATTTTTCCAGCTCTGCCGGATTCATGGTCGCCATGGCGGCAAAGGTTGCCGAGGCTTCGCCTCCGTTGTGGACGCCTTCCAGATTGGAGTAGTCCAGAGCCGGGTCGTCCGGAAACAGTGCAGGCAAAACTTTCTTGATTGAGTATGACCCCTGCATCTCCCGGCTATAATAATGTTTTTTCTGAAACGGCACCATCAGGTCAACCATATTGCCGTGGATGTTCATCAGATGTTCCTTCAAATCCGGGTATAATTCCGCCAGGCCTTTGATTATCATTTTCTCAAAGCTCATGCTGTAAGCCATCGTACACACATCCATTGGAATGTCTGCACACAGCTGCTCCGCCAGCGCCCGTCTCGGGTCCTCGCCCGGATATGCCAGATATTCCTTATGCTTCAGCTGGCCGCCCTGCTCCTCAATGTAATGCAGTGAATACTGAAAAACTATCTGCTCGTAAGGTCTGGAATTATCATACAGAGGCACCGCCGGCTGGAATGATTCAAAATCAAGGAAGTACAGCGGGTAGGATAAAGTGTCCAGAAACTCCCGAATCCTGGAAATATTTATTTCCGGCGGGAGCTCTTTTACTTCAAACTCCACCTGCTTCATAGATGTTTCATTGATGGCTCCTGAATTCCATATTTCCTCAAAAGAAATAATACCTTCATAGTAGCATTTAAATTTCTTATCTTTGCGCAGGCTCGCCACATCAAATATATTAGGCTTTGACAAATCCTTCGTGCAGTATTTGAAAAATCCGCAATTGTACGGATCAGAGCAGTGCAGACCGATTATCTCCTGAAGATCTTCCTCAGGGTTTTGCATATACTCTCTTATTATCTTTATCCTGCGCTCGACTCCCGGATCCATTCCGGCGACCAGTTCTGTCATGTCCTCTACCGTAAAAAGCTGCTGCAGATCCAGTTCTCCCTGCCGGACATAGCTGTTATTTATATGCACCAGGCAGGCCTTCTTAACATCATAGCCCAGTTTCCTCAGGACATAGCACTGAAATGACAGGTCATGGCGGTAAATATCTTTAACATCTGTAGAGCTCTTTACTTCGTATACCTCCACGGCGCCGTTTCCGAGATTTTTGAGAATATCGACACTGCAAAAAGCTCTGTCGTATGCAAATGAGGCCTCTGCAATTATCGGGGTTCCACAATCCATGAGCTCCTTCGTTTTATCTATCATCTCCTGAAGGTTAGTGCTGTACGGCACTTCAGTAAAGTCACCGAACATTCCCATGGCAATATCCCCCACCTCATTGCCTGTTTTGAGCACTGCATCGTTTATTGCCGATTCATCAAATTCTTCCGGTTTGTTCTGCTTCAGCCACAGCATCTTGAGACACTGGACGGCTGAACAGTATCTGGATTTGCTCAGATTCACTTTATCACCTGCTTTCTGAAAATCTCACGATTACATGCATTATAGCATGCCGAGTATTATTCTTATATAAGATTACCAATCTATTACTACCATGTCCTCCTCAAGGGAACTGTATGTCATGGAGTCTGTTGAACCGCATTTGTTTTTTACCAGAAATACCTCAAGCCAGTCATCCTCATCACTGATTCCATCATCATAATAGCCATCTCTGTATAGCAGAATAACCGCATCGGAATACAAAGAAAGTGTCGTGTTGAGATCAGAAAGAATCGGTCGCCGATCAGGCCTCTTCTCTATCTCTCTGCCTAACTTTGCCACGGCAATCAGAGGACAGTTAAAAGCCTTTGCAACTTTTCGCAATTTACGCATTATGACAGAGTATTTTTCTTCATCGCTCCCGGCTTTAAATCCCGCATCTATGTGCTCAAGATCGTCTATTACAATAAGTTTCAGGTCGGCATACTCCATACACTTCTCAACAACGTCGTCTATATGAAACAGGTCATCCGAACAGCGGCACATGTTTTCGTTGTCAAAATATTCACTGGGCGAAATCAGCAGCATCTCTGCCGGCGAGAAATCGCATCCCGCCCCCTTGGCGATAATGTGCCGGATCAGTCTCGTTCTGCCCATGCCCGGGCGTCCTGCCACTGTAATCACCAGCTGC
>CAYFQD010000002.1:50351-65915 GCA_964345275.1 uncultured Oscillospiraceae bacterium | reverse complement strand
CGCCTTTTTTTCGTCTGACTGTATAGGCTTTGAGTCCGCTCTCTTCAATAAAGCAGTTTGCCATCAAAGTCTTTCCCAGACCGGGTTCACCGTCAAGCAATATGCCTTTAGGCATTTCCGCTCCCAGCTCCTCGTATATTTCCCTGTTCTTAATCATGTCACAGATCTGCATCAATTCGGTTTTTATTGCTTCATAACCTATTACTCTGTCAAAACTGTTCATCTTCTTACCTCCCGCCGTTATTCGCTATTTCCACCGTTCACCTGCATTATACAAAAGAGGATGCACCGTTTCTGGTACATCCTCTTTGATTTGCCATTATTTTTTCACATTGTTTTCCCCGTTGTCTGCGGCTATTTCTGCATTCGCCTTTCCAGTTCCCCTAAATACTTACTGTATTCCCCAGTGGAAGCGGCTTCCAGACCTATTGCCTCAAGAATTTTCCTAACTTCTTCCACGGTCCTTCCCCCATCATCCACATCCATGCTGTTTTGCGCGACTCCGGCAAGCCCTGTCCTCGGAGGTATTATAGAAGTTACAACATTTCCTCCCGCATTGAGTCTGGCCTCAAGCCCTGCTATTCCGTCCACATCCAATGAGGCGGGAATCAGCACCCATGGGTACATTATTCTCATGAGAGCTATTATTTTAAGCTCCGTCATTCTGTCAGGCGTTTCAGAGTTTTCCATCGGGCTTCCCTTTTGAGGAACAAAACTCATTACTCTCATCTGCCCGGCACCTATTTCACCCATTCTGATAAGCGAATGGGCTATGTCTTCATATGACTCGCCTATTCCCGACATCAGGCCCTCCTCTATGAGCATACCCCGTTCCGCGGCAAATAACTTGGCGTGCATCCTCTCATCAAAACTCTGTCCGATTCTCAAGGATTCAAAAAGTTTTCTGTTATGGGTTTCCTGATACAGAGCGTACCAGTCAGTCCCCGCATCGGCGAACTTTTTTATAAGCGCATCATTAACCACTCCCGGTGAAATCATAACCGGAAGGCCGAGTTCATTTTTTATATGTTTGATGATTTCTATTACGGATTCGAAGTCCTCCCGATGGAACTGCAGGTCCTCACCCATAGTCAGATCTATGAGATGAACACCGGACTCTGCCAGCTCTTCGGACAGCCGTAACACTTCGCTCTTGTCTTTTCTGTATCTCTCTATCTCATTGGATTTTCTGTAGTAACAGAATGCACAGTCATTTCTGCACCATGTGGTGAAATACACAAATCCGTACATAAAAATCTTTTTACTGAAATATCTCTGTCTGGCAGCTCTGGCTTCGGCAAACAAATCCTCCGCTTCCTGTCTGCTGTCAGATTCCAATATTGATATTATTTTTTCTCTTGGTAACATCTTGCTATCTCCCGACTGTTTTATCCGGCACAATTTACCTTTTAAACCGATAATGACACTTGTATCATAACTTCACTTTGTCTTAATTCTCTTATAACATAATCCATGCAAACCTCCAATTTATATTTTATAATATTTCATTATTAATAAATCAGTTGTCATTACCAAAAAATAATAGAGTTAAATGGGAAAAAGAATCGGCCCTGATCTCAAGACCATTGGGCCGATTTCACATTAAAGTCATTCCGATCAGAAAATCAGTGTCTCATAGCCTTCTTCAGCATAAGGAGCGATACCGGCGTGGCCCATCATGTCGTTCAGCATGGGAATGCCGGAAGCCACATTGGCTTCATAGACGCCTAAGACCTTAGAACAGGCCAGACAGACGCCTACGATGGTATTATCCTCTTTCAATTCCAGATAGAGGCTGTTCTTTTCATCTTCAAGGACTTGAATCAGCTTGCAGGCGGCCCCTTCAATAATAATTTTTACTTCGTATCCCTTTGCCTTAAGCTGCCTGGCATTAAGCAGTGCGTGCGTAAAGCACATTTTTTCGCCTTCCATGGCGTAAATCAAATATTTCTTATTCATGCAAAACCTCCTGTAAACTTTATCATGTGTTTAATCTTTTAAACATCCAATTGGAATTACTAGCACCCCGTCATCCCGCCTATATCCATATTTTGTACCGGTAAGTACAATTTTTAAATTCGGTATTCTTAGAGATGTTTGGTTTCCTGTTTTATTATACCTTACGATTAATTTTTCTATTTCACATAGATGTCTGGCGGCATCATCTACATCGTGTTGCCCAAGTTTTATTTCTATGAGTGCATATCTTCCGTCGTCCAAATGAAGGACTGCATCCGCTTCCAAGCCTATCCGGTCATGATAATATGACAGTTGACCATCATTACTTGAAGAATATATCTTCAAATCCCTTATACACAAAGACTCAAATAAAAAACCCATGGTTTTATAATCTGCATCAAAATATTCCGGAGATATTCCGAAGGCTGCAGCAGCAATAGAAGGGTCAATAAAATTTCTTTTCATAGACGAGCGAATTGATGTTTTCGATCTGATTGCAGGACTCCACGCGCTTATATCCTCAATAATCATTAGTTTTTCAAGCGCGGACACATAATCATAATAGCTTTGCTTAGACATATCACAACTTACATTAATATCATTTATAATCGTTTTTGTTGTCGCCAATGTGCACAAATTTCGAGCATAAGATCTTAAAATGGTTTTAGCCCATTGCGGGTTGCGTTTTACACCGTCGACATTAGATATATCAACTTTACATGTCTGGTTGAACAGGTCTTTTGCGATAGCCAACTTAGCTTTAGAAGTTTTTCTGTCCAAAGCCGCCGGCCATCCGCCTCTGCATATTGCAAATTTAATATCGTCTATTGTCAACTTACTTTGGCACCCGTCAAATGAATCCGGATTGTCAAACAAATGTTTTAGCGAAACTTCCCCACTCGATTCTCCGCTTTCAAACAAGCTCATCGGGTACATTTTGAGGCGAGATATTCTAAGGGTTCCGGTATGTGGCGTATCAAACGTTCTCGAACTTGAACCTGTTAAAATATATTGACCGACTTCTCCACTATCATCAATATCTTTCCTTATGGCACCCCAGATTTTTGGGGCATCCTGCCACTCATCAAAAAGCCTGGGTTTAAGTCCTTTCAACAATTCTGAGGGGCGGGTATTGGCTATTATCAGGTAGTTTTCACGTTCGTCCTCATCTTGAAATTCAACTGTGCTTTTTGCCTTTTGTTTAGCTGTTGTAGTTTTACCACATCCCTTTGGCCCTTCAATAAGGGTCGCTCCAAAAGCTTCTAATTTAAAATCAAGTTGTTTATCAACTATTCTTTTCCTGTAATTCATTTATCATCCTCTGAACTCGCTGTTTTGTCCAGTTTATATGATTAAATACTAACATCTGCTTGACAGATTTGCAATGATTTGTTTGACAGATTTGCAATAATCAACTTGACAGATTTGAAAGGCCGGACAATGTATCAGAGCTTATCTTTGATCTCTTCCACTTTCTCCTTCATCTTATCTGCCTCCTTTCGGCAATATGTTTAACAAATTAATTATATAACACTAAATTACATTAGTTTATATCGGTTCTGGCAAGAATCTTTGCCGGTCTGTGACGGATAGTACGCCACACAGGCATAAGACCGAAGATGAAATTCAGTCCGTATATCACAATCACGCAGAGAATCAAGATCGGAGTGTTGATCAGAAACATATCGGACAGGTAGGATATCTTTGACAGCTTTGTAATTATAAACGCCATAAAGAGGAAGCCCGGCATGCTCGCTATGGTTGTAATGGCCAGTATCTCTCCCATAAACATGCGGTAGATATCCCTTTTCTTCACTCCGATGGCACGGTACACTCCCACTTCTTTGATCCGCGATATGAAGGACGCTCTTATCATGAGGAAAATCTCTATGAAAGAAATCAGAAGGATAACGCCTGCCACCACAAGCATGGACAGCATGGACGACCACTTCTCCTTAATATATTTGTCCCGGCTGACGGTATAGGTGTCCTTGACATTTACACCTTCCGCCTTTAAGGTTTCCAGCATTGAAGCCTTATCCACCGGGCAGAGTGTAACATTGTCTTTTGCCCTTACTAAATCGTACTTTATCATCTCGTTGTTGACCAGCATCAGATCGCTTTCCTTCTCATCCGTATACCAGCCGACAACCTTGAGCTTATGCCCGTTTATCTTTTTCTTCAGTTCCTTTCCTATCTTGTAGGCCTTTTCATCCTTATGCTGATAGCTGACCAGCACTTCGTAGTCGTTCTCCGGCCACTTGCCCTTCTTAAGGGTGATTTCGTCCTGCTTCAGCTTGTAATCAATAAAGTTGAGATTTTCGCCATCTGCAGTCTCCTCGACAAAGTACATATCATCCCCGGTTCCGGATGCTTTGGCGTTTGCCAGAAGATTGATAAACTGGCTCTTTGGCGCATAGATACATGGGGTCTGCAGGTTGCAGATTCCAACCAGGGTAAAATCACCCATGTTTTCCACATGCATGGTTCTGTCCAGAAAATCTTTCGGCTTCCCCGCCCCGACTTCCACACTGGATTGATTGTCTATGACCGATTTAAGCACCATTTTGTCCACCACGATTTCCCGGTTGTTCTCCGCCAG
Organism: uncultured Oscillospiraceae bacterium; assembly: GCA_964345275.1. Taxonomy (GTDB): domain Bacteria; phylum Bacillota; class Clostridia; order Peptostreptococcales; family Anaerovoracaceae; genus Lentihominibacter. Next base: position 61,354 of record CAYFQD010000002.1, on the reverse strand, counting down.
TCTGCCGGCAGTCAAATGGTCTTCCGAAAGTTTCTCTGCATCGGAAAGAGATCCCTGAATATAAGCTGTAAATCCCGTTGTCTGAATGAATTCATCAAACTTCATCTCAAGACTGATCATAGAATCACCCGGCATGACATAGAGATTGTCGGGGTTTTGCTCGTACTCCAGATAAGTGTCCACGCTTATCTTTTTCCCGACCACCGTCAGGTAATCTCTGTCCGCGGTGCTGAACTCGTCATCCGTCACATGAAGCACCCCGAAAACCATGCTCATGGCGTAGGTTATAAACATGGCGGAGGCAACGAAGCCGAGAAGCAAAATCTTCTTCATCAGACTATACCCGCTGATGGTTTTGAACCCCTGCTTAATCAGGGTCAACGGGTTCAGTATGGATTTATACTTTCTCTTTTTTCCGGACTCGAGTCTTGAAAGGTCTATAGCGTTTGCCTGTATCTCCTCCCGGGTCATTCTTCTGTAATGATCATCGACGAACTCGATTCCGGAGGTCTCGTCCACAATCTCTATACGGTCATTGGGCAGATTGGTTCTGACATAAATGTTACCGTTTCTGAGGACAATGTCCAGATCGAGTTTCTCATCATCATCATTATAGAAATCAATAAGATACTCTCCCGTGTTAAGCCTCTTGTGATTCTTTATGTCCTTAAGGTGCACCTTGTTCTCAACTCTGTAGTCCAGTTCCTCAGCATATTCATTTGTCTCATCGGATATAATCCTGCCATCATGGATGCGTATGATGCGGGTTGCGAAAAACTGAGCCAGCTTTTCCTCATGTGTAACGAGAATGACCAGCTTTTCTTCCGCAATTGTCCTGATGATGTTCATTATCTCCAGGGTGTTCCTGCTGTCCAGGTTCCCCGTAGGCTCGTCGGCGATTATTATAGCAGGGTTCTTTACTATGGCTCTGGCGATACCTACTCTCTGGCGTTCCCCGCCGGAAAGCATGTCCACATAGCGATTTCTGTAGCGGATCATTCCCACCTTCTCCAGAACATAGCAGACTTTGTCCTCTACCTCTTTTTTGTCGGTAATTCCCACCATCTTCAGAGCCAGTGCCACATTATCGAATACGGTCATGTTCTCAACCAGATTGTAGTTCTGAAAAATATAGCCGATATTCAGTGTTCTGATTTTATCAACCTTTCCGGTTCTCCGCCTGGTGATGCGCTGGCCGTTGATGAAGATTTTGCCCTTGCTCACCTTATCCAGTCCGCCGATAACATTGAGCAGCGTGGTTTTGCCGCAGCCGCTGGGACCCAGAAGAGCCACAAGACCCTTGCCCGAAAGTTCCATTGATGTGTTGTTTATAACATGAATTTCATTCCTTCTTCTACGGAAGAAGTACTTGTTAACCTTTTCAAGTCTGACCATTATTTACTCCTCCCTGAATGAACCCATCGCTGTCTTTTTGAAAAGTTTGTTTGCAAACCTTCCGGAAATGATGAGTGCCATTATTTCAATCAGCAGATACAGAATGATATAGTCGCGAAGCTGCATGTATTCTACAAGCTTCACTATGTATTCCAGAGTTATGACACCGTAATTGGTCAATACGCCCACCGTGGCAAACAGCAGAAATGCAATGCCGGCAATGATGAACATTTCGATATCGAGAATGCGCCTGATATTTTTCTTTGCCAGACCCAGCATCCTGAGTATGCTGAAGTAGCTGTTTCTCGACCTTAAAATCAGTCCGATAACGATATATGCGATAATAAGAGCAGCAATGCCGATAATGATCATCAGCGGCACCTGAATGATTGAAACTATTTCATCGTCTATGCCAAATTTAGCATCCTTAAGAGCCAGAGGTGCAAAGCCTTCTTTCTTAAGCGCCTTTTCCGTTTCATCCGTGTACCTGACATCTTCTACATAGGCGCTGACCTGATAATTGCCGCGATTGAAGAATTTATCATAGTCGGCTCTGCTGATAAATACCGCTCCGCCATTAATGTCATAGTCTTTATAACCCGTCTTCTTCGTAAAATTCTTCTCGGTGTATACATCCGCTATCCGAAGATCCAGGGAATCTTTGTAATATATATTCTCCACTCTTACAGTAATAGTGCGGCCCTTGGCCACGCCGTTCTTATAGAACATGTTAGCCTCATCGGAAAGAATGGCTTTGCCTTCTGCAACCTTATCCGACGGCAGCACATTGTATGTCCCTTCTCCATTGGCATACTCCTGCGCTTTTCCGTTAATCACTGTTGTCATTTTGCTGTAAGTCTTGTATGTTCCCGCTCGAACCTCTGACATAAGCGCTTCAGAGAGATATACATCTCCCGCATATTGGTATTCATCAACATCGCGATCTATGGATACCCCCGTCACCTTAATCTTGTATTCGCTGGAGTCTCCCATGTAGACGGTTAACTTTTTCCCTATGACTTTATCCATCTGCTCCTCATTGAAGCCGTATTCATCTTCCTGGCCTGCCAGTAGTACCTCGTCATCGGCTTCAGGCATGGTTCCCTTATCCACCTTGCCATTGAATTCATCTATGGAGTGTATATAGGCTTCGAAGGTGAAGTCACTGTTCTCCACAAAAATGCTGGAATCCAGCACCATGTCGTTCTCCACTATATGCGCTATGTTTTCGGTGGCTCTGATTTTTTCCAGATCCTCTTGGATGAAAACGCTTCCATCGGTCTTTTTCATTACAATTCTGTCATTGCTGTAATTGTAGAACCATGAGTTCCACCCTAAAGCATCCATCTCCGCCTGCTGGTTCAGATAGGAGGTGTACTGGGAGGCAATGGCTGTTACGAGGAACAAAAATACTATCAGAAGCAATAGGAATTTGTAGGCTATATTGAAAGTATTCCGGAGACCCAGCCGAATTTCGCTCCCTGCGGAAATATGTCCCTTAGGCCCGGCTTTTCCTTTTGAACCTTGGGCACTCTCTGCAGATGACGCCGCAGATTCAGGCTGCCGAGGGGCAATGCTGATGTCCTCTGTAACCTTGCCGTCATGCATCTTAATTCGTCTGGTTGCGTAATTCGCAAACTGATCGTAGTTATGAGTTACGATTATGACAAGTTTATCCTTCGCAATTTCCGAAAGGAGTTGAGCAATTTCTTCTGAAGATTTGCTGTCCAGATTGCCGGTAGGCTCGTCTGCCACAATGATGTCCGTATTTCTGGCCAGAGCTCTGGCAATAGCCACGCGCTGTTTCTGCCCGCCGGACAGTTTGGAAGCTTTGGTTCTCCTGAATTTCGTCAGACCGACCCGCTCGATGATTTCGTCAACGCGCTTCTTCATCTCCTTGCGGCTGTATCCGTTGATCCGGAGAATCAGCTCCACATTCTGATACACCGTGTAGCTGTTTATGAGATTGTAGTTCTGAAATATATTTCCGATGTACTTCCTGCGGTATTCTTCAAAATCAGCCGCCATGTAGTGACTGGTCTCCTGCCCGTTTATGTACATCTCTCCTTCTTCATAGGAGTCCAGGCCTGAAATCACATTGAGCAGAGTAGACTTGCCGCTGCCCGACTCTCCTGTGATTACAACAAATTCGCCAATGTCAAATTCCAGATTCACTCTGGATATGCCACTGGCGATGATACCTTTGCTATGATAGAATTTCGATAAGTTTTTTAATCGAATCATTTGGCTCCTTTTGGGGATTCCCCATTCATTTCCGGTCGTTAATCAATAAACTCATTTACGGGTTTATTTTACCACCGCTATTATCAATAACATAATACATGCTATAATATTTTACATATTTTATAGCTTGGCCCTGGCTTCTTCGATTATCTCCAGTACCAGCTTCTCTGTGTTGGAGTCCACCGGTGAAACAGGTTCAGCCTCCAGAATCTGTTCAGCCTGTTCGTGTGCCAGCATATACATATTTTTGGATCCGTCCTTCACCCATCTGTCGTAGGCCTGCCACGGCACCAGCTGAGGATTGTAGAACTCATCGGTTCTGAAAGCTTTTCTGGTGGTTTTGCACCTGAGGAAGTCCCCTCCCGGACCTGCGCTCTTTATGTCTTCAAAATAGTCCTTTTCACCGGACATGTCTATACCGGCGTACATTCTTCTGCACTGTCTGAACATCTCGGCGTCCACCAGCATCTGCTCCAGAGACAAGGTCATACTTCCTTCGATAAGACCGAGTCCCTGAATGATATCGCAGCCTGTCAGTACCACAGACATAGTCGTCAGAACCTTTTCCATGAGAGCCTGTTCGCCCGGTACATTGGCATCGGATACGCCTCCCGTGCACATTGTCGGAAAACCGTAATATTTGCCCATCTGATTCATCCCCGCCATCTGCAGAGCCGTCTCCACCGCACCCAGCGAGAAAAATCCCGTTCTGACATTCATCCTTCCCAGTGCCGCGCCGTAAATCAGCGGTGTCCCCGGTGATGCCAGCTGGAAGATAACCAGGGAGCTCAGTGTTTCCGCATTGGCCATGGCGATATTTGACTGTAAACTTGCCGGTCCGGTGCTGCCGCTGCAGGGCATCGGGTACATGAGTATGGGACCGTGGACTTTCGCCAGTTCCAATGTCCCCTCCAGCATTTCCCCGTCATGACATAGAGGCGCAACCGTGCAGTAGCACGCCCCGTAGATTTTACGGGCTTTTATCTCCTGCTCATCTCCTGCAAAAGCCTTTAAGAGCTCCAGGAAAAACGGCCATTCACGCACATTCTGCACCTCATCCATAAGGTGCTTGCCGCTTGCCAGCATGGATGTTGCCGCACTGACAACTCCCGCCGCATTTGCCGGCACATCATCAGGCATGATTGTGGACCAGAGAACCTGCGCTTCAGGAATTGCATCGAAGATTTTGCCCGCATATCTGAGGTCCTGCAAAACCCCCGGTCTTCTCTCACCGGTCTCAAAATCAATCACATGTGAACCGCACCCGTCCATGTTGATGAACGGTCCCGGCATATCTCCGACCATCGCGCCTTCCGGACTTAGCCGCATGTCAAATACCGGATTTCTCGCACCGAGGATAAACTCTTTCGGCGCCTTACCCAATGCTTCTTCGACCATTTCGCGGCTGATTAAAGCCACCCGGGCATCCCAGTCTATCCTGGCTCCGCCCTCTTCAAGCATGGCGAGGACCTTTTCACTGGGGACCTTCACTCCCACCTCTTCAAGTATGCGAATACTCTGCTCATGTATTATCTTTATCTCTTCATTGTTTATAACGCTTGATTGGAATTGCATGATTTTCCCCTCCTTCGTTAAATTCTTTTAAGTTAATCATATTATACTACCTGATTGTTGCGTCATCTATATAAATAACCGGGAAATTCATGCTCAAAAACAACAAAGGCGGCACAAAATCCGGTAATCCGGAGCTTGTGCCGCCTGGTCTTAATATTTAAGTGTGTATATTGATTTTATCCTTCAATCATAATGTACTTAGGCTCATCAACTTTCTTCTGCTCTGTTTTCGGAACCTTGATTGTCAGGACTCCGTTCTCAAACTTGGCGCTGATATCCTCTTCACTGATTCCTTCGCCGATGAAGAAGCTTCTGGCCATTGAACCCGAATATCTCTCCCTTCTGATACACTTTCCTGCTTCATCGTTCTCTTCGTTCTCAGATGTCTTCTCGGCACTGATAACCAGATATCCATCCTTAATCTGAGCCTTCACATCATCCTTGCTCCAGCCCGGCATGTCGATGTCCAGCTGAAAGGCATCCTCCAGTTCATTAATATCGGTTTTCATTAAAGACTGTCTGCCGCTGCCTGCAGGCTGCACTGCCTGTGACCCTGAGGCAAGTCTGGCCGGTCTTCTGCCCGGTCCCGAAAAGAATCCTGAACCAAAATCTTCAAACAAATCATCAAACAAACTTCTTCTGTATACTCTTGGCATCATCATATGAACATACCTCCTTTTATTTATCTAAATATCCATGATGTTCCTCTTGATGATGCAAGTATATCACAGTTGTTAGCACTCGTCAAGGGGGAGTGCTAACAAATATTATGAATTTTTTCTTTCCGGATTATAAGCCACAGAATTAGTGTCAGGATAAGGCTGCCGGCCGTTATCACCGTAAGACCGAACAGCAGAGACGACCAGCGTAGAGTTGCTGCAGTGGTACCGGCAACGCCTATTATCAGGAGGGCGAACCCGGTAACCGCGCTGACGGATCCGGCTTCTTCCGGTTTTTCCTCAAGAACAACGACCATGCACATGGAACGTGCCATGGCTTCAATCATTACAATCGGAACTATTGCAATTAAAAAGAACACTGGACCACGAGCCCCCACAAGGATAAGCAGCACCAGTCCCAGCGCCATCATTCCCATAATAATTTCCAGAGTATGCCTGGCGGAGGTTTTGCGTGACAGCCATATGTAAATAAAAGGAGCGACAAATGCAGCCGCAGTAGCGGAAGCATAGAGAATACTGTACTGCAGGTTGGAAACTCCGAAATCCTCGTAGTAAATATAGGCACATACCGCCAGATATGCCCACATCGGTATGGTGATCATCATCATATAGGTCAGGAAGATAATATAATCCCTGTCTCCGGTCAGCTTAAATGACTGAAGCGTGGCCTGCCAGACGCTGGTGACCCGGCGCCTTGCCTTCGGCCAGGTTTCCGTTGCAAAAAGAAAGGGGATCAGCGTGATGAATGTAGCTCCACCCAGCAGAATAAAAATCCATCTCCAGGAAAGATACTCGATAAGAAATGCGCCTATGGCCGGAGCAAAGACAGGCCCCACAACGGCAGCCGCCTGTGTTATCGCCGTGATGGTCTTGAAGGTTCTGCCTTCAAAGCTGTCTCTGATAATCGCTGAGGCAACCGTTAACGAAAAGCCGCCCCCCAGTCCGCATATTCCCCTGCCTATAATGAGGAGCATTACACCATCGGCAAAGGCGGCTGCCATCAGTGAAGCTGCAGCCACAACCAGACCGATTATCATAATCGGATTTCTTCCGTATTTGTCGCTGAGCGTTCCCCCTATAAGCATCCCTGCCGCACACATTACCAGCTCGCTGTTCAGGCTCACATTAAGAAGCGCCTCCGTAGTTCCGAATTCCGTCTTCAGAACCGGCAATGCAGGCAGATACATGTCCAGCGCCATCCACTGAACCGTCATCATCGTTATAATTACGCCCACATAGAGCCCCATGCTCAGGTGCTTCTGCGGCATCAATATTTCATCGGGATTTATTATTCTTTTGCTCATCAGTCCTCCTCTGTCAACCCGGAAGTATAATGGTAAACTTCGTAACTTCATCTGTGCTTTTTACGATTACTCTCCCATAGTGAAGCTCGGCAATGCGCCTGACAATGGGCAGTCCTATTCCATGCCCCTCTGAAGCATGAGACTCATCAGACTGGTAAAATCTGTTGAATATCTTTGACATTATGTCTTCCGGGATAGCCGGGCCGTTGTTGCTTATTGTTACGGCAATCATTCCCTCATCGTGTTCCCTGTCCGGCAGGGAATAGTTATTAATTCTGAATCTGACAGTTCCGCCCGGAGGAGAGAACTTTATTGCATTGTCTATCAGGTTGATCCAGACCTCTCTGAGCAAATCCTTATTGGCTCTTATTTCGTATTCGCCAAAATCAACATCCATATTTATGTTTTTATCTTCCCATTTGTTTTCAAAGAGCAATATGCAGCTTCTTATCTGCTCCGAAAGGTTAAAGGTTCCCAAATCTTTGAGAATGGCCATATTCTCTACACGGGTCATATTCATGACATTGGTTGCCAGGTTAGCCAGGCGTGCCGACTCCATCTCTATTACATCAATATATTCCTGCATTCTGTCATCTGTCAGATCGCCGCCCTGCAGCAGGCGGGCGAATCCTCTTATTGAAACTATAGGTGTCTTGAATTCGTGAGAAAAGTTGTTTATGAAGTCACTTCTGAGCATTTCTGTGCTGTCCAGCTCTTCCGCCAGCTTGTTCAGGCTGTTGCTGAGGCTTACGAATGCCGGATGCTTGTTCAGCGGCCAGCCGAATGCAAACTCGGATTTATAGTCGCCTGACTCCAGCCGGTCCAGATGCGTTATTATCTTTCTCATCGGATACATGGGAACTTTACTTATTGCAAAGGAAACAAGCAGCCCGACAATCACGCTCACAAGTGCCATTATAGCGACGACTTTTGTGGGTGTCATGGTGCCTGCAGAACCGTCCCATATTACACCTACCAGCAGAGCCATGGCACAGGCTGTAAGGGCTACGGTAATCAGCGTAATGCAGAAGAGCACCAGCGATATCAGCAGTGTCAGATATATTTTTTCCTTACGCGTCATCTTGTTTCACCGCCTTATAGCCCAGTCCGCGAACCGATTCAATGCTGAAATCATCCCAGCCTTCAAACCGTTTCCTCAGTCTTCCTATGTGGACTGTAATGGTCTCCCAGCCCGTTTCACTGTCACTGCCCCAGATTTCATCCATAAGCTGAATGCGGGTAAAGATTTTGCCCGGATAAGAGAGGAGCTTGTAAAGAAGCAGGAACTCTTTCTGCGGCAGCTCCTGAGTTTCTCCCCTGCGGCTTACGGTAAAAGCATCGTAATCCAGAACCGTCTCGCCGACGATTATTTTTCTGTCCGTGGCGATCTTCGCCCTGCGGAGCAAGGCTCTGATTCTCAGCAGCATTTCCCCTTCATCCACCGGCTTGGTAATGTAGTCGTCAACTCCCACTAAGAAGCCTTTGTATTTATCCTCCGGAAGCTGCTTGGCGGACACCATAAGTATCGGCAGATTGACATAACCCTCGCGCAAAACCTCGGTAAATTCATATCCATCCATGGCGGGCATCATTACATCGGTAACCACCAGATCTATATGCTGACTTTCCATAATTTCGAGGGCCTCACCCGCCCCATTGGCAGTATGCACAGTATAGTCCGCATCACTAAGAACCGCGGCAAAAAGCCGGCGCGTATTCATATCGTCATCCACAACGAGAATATTTACCATTCGCCTTTACCTCCTCACATTCTCATATAGTATAACATTTCTTTGTTTCGTTTCAATTTAGATTTCCTGTATATACTTGTTAACCGTGAGATTATATTCAGACAGGAGGATTTATGATGTCAAGCGAGAAAATGGTATGGGCTGAAAGTGTCATCACCAATATAAAAACAGATCCGCGTCCGGCGGTAATATGCAGGGACTTACGCCCGATAACCGACATCAAGCATATGTTCGATACCAGCGCCGAGCTCTTCAGCGACCTGGTGGCTTTCCGGCAGAAGGAAGGTACTTCCGAGGAATTCAGTGAATATACATACAAGCAGGCTCATTCCGCAGTGGAAGGGCTCGGTACCGCGCTCATTGCCCGCGGTATGAAGGAAAAGAGAATCGCCGTAATCGGTGCCAACAGCTATGAATGGGCGGTATCATACCTTGCCGTTGTCTGCGGCACGGGTATTGTAGTGCCTCTCGATAAAGAGCTTAGCGAGGCCGAGCTGAAAGCGCAGATTATCGCTGCCGAAATAAGCTGCGTTCTGTTCGACTCAAAACATGAAACTACATTCCGCAGCATTAAGGACAGCGGGGACACAAATCTGGAATTACTGATAAGTTTCAACGGGGAATCCGAAGGGGTTGAATCCCTGTGGGCGCTGAGTACCGAAGGCCGGCAGCTGATTGCGGACGGAGACCTCTCATTTATTGATGCCGGAATAGATTATGAGGCAATGAGCATACTGCTCTTTACTTCCGGTACCACCGGCAAATCAAAAGGGGTTATGCTCAGCCATAAAAATATTGCCGTAGAGCTGATGCTGGCTCCTTCCTTCTTTATCGTTTATACGGATGATGTGTGTTTCTCCGTACTGCCTCTGCATCACACTTATGAGTGCACCTGCGGTTTTCTGATTCCGCTTTATATGGGCGCCTCCATCGCCTACTGCCGCGGACTGAAGTATATAACCACCGATCTCAAGGATGCAAAACCTTCCGTTATTCTGGCTGTACCCCTTCTCTACGAAAAGCTACACAGCTCCATATGGAAGAACATAAGAAAGCAGGGTAAGGAAAAGCTCGTTCGCCGGGTAATGAAGATCAATCGCCTGACTAAAAAGGCCCGCCTGGATCTTGGAAAGATTTTCTTCAAAAAGATTACCGATGTTTTCGGCGGCAGAATGCGAATAATGATCAGTGGCGGCGCTGCCATTGACCCTGCAATTCTGGAAGATTTCAGAGGTTTCGGAATCAATGCATTACAGGGTTACGGTCTCACCGAGTGTGCTCCTATGGGTGCATTGAATCCTGAAAATGCCCCTAAAGCGGATGCTATAGGAATCAATTTCCCGGGAACAGAACACAAGGTTATAAACGCCAGCGAAGAGGGTATCGGGGAACTTTGCATTCGCGGCGATAATGTAATGCTGGGCTACTACAATATGCCGGAGGAAACCGCTGAGGTTCTCGATGAAGACGGATGGCTGCATACGGGAGATCTGGGCTACATAGATGAAGACGGCTATGCTCATCTGTCCGGCAAAAAAAAGAATGTAATCATAACGAAAAACGGTAAGAATGTGTATCCGGAAGAACTGGAGTATCAGCTCTCACTGATTCCGTTCGTTCAGGAAAGCATGGTCTTCAGCCGCGATGGCGATACGGATAAGGATATTACAATAGTGGCTTCCGTTCGCCTGGACGATGATGCCGTTGCCGAGATACTGGGTTCGGATTACACCGAAGAGGATGTGAAGAAACTGGTTTGGGAGAAAGTCGACAGAATAAACGAGGAGGCTCCTTTCTACAGAAGAATAAGAAAGGTTATCGTGCGTAAAACCGATTTTCTGAAGAACTCTTCATCAAAGGTTCTACGCTTCGCCGAAGAAAACAAGATGGAGCTGTAGCGCTAAAGCGGTGTAAATCCCCATATACCTATGGCCCATTTAACCGAATATACAACTGCTACATACCCCAGGGTGACGCCTATCATAAAGGCAAACATCGCCTGGGGTATATTTTCGTGCATCAAACCGAAGGCTGCAGCCGAAACCATGATTGCA
>CAYFQD010000002.1:45223-50251 GCA_964345275.1 uncultured Oscillospiraceae bacterium | reverse complement strand
CATAAGAAAGTCCAACATAAAGGAGCAGTCCTATGCCGATAATATTTGCCTGTTTTCTTAAAGAGCTGCCATGTTCGGGAAGCATATCCACCTCTCACTTTTATTTTTTATCTGAAACCGAAATTTTCTATTACATAATCCATATCCTTATCCCCTCTGCCGGAGAGATTAATGAGGATCGAACCTGTTCTCATCTGCTTAGCCAGCTTCATGGCATAAGCCACCGCATGGGCCGATTCGATCGCAGGGATAATCCCTTCCAGTCTGGAAAGTTCAAAGAACGCATCTATAGCTTCTTCATCGCTTATTACATCGTATTTAACTCTGCCGATTTCGTTCAGGAAGGCGTGCTCCGGTCCTGTAGACGGATAGTCCAGTCCGCTTGCGCATGAATATACCGGTGCCGGCTCGCCATTCTCGTCCTTCAGCATGATACTGTTGAATCCGTGCATGACCCCTTCTTCCCCATAGGTCATGCTGGCCGCATGGTCTCCAAGGGTCGCTCCTCTTCCCAGCGGCTCCACTCCATATATATCCACAGGTTCATTGAGGAAGCCGGCGAACATTCCCATGGAATTGGATCCGCCGCCTACACTTGCAATCACCGCATCGGGCAATTCCCCGGTCATGGACATAAACTGCTCTCTCGCCTCTATGCCTACAACATGCTGAAAATCCCTCACCATCAGCGGGAACGGGTGCGGTCCAACCACCGAACCTATACAGTATATGGCTTCCTTATACTCCTTACTGTATGCCTGAAAAGCTGCATCTACAGCTTCCTTCAGCGTAGCCAGGCCATGTGAAACCTCCACCACATTGGCACCCAGAATCTTCATTCTGGCCACATTGGGAGCCTGTTTGGCTACATCTACAGCTCCCATATAGATATCGCATTCCAGACCGAAATATGCCGCCGCCGTTGCCAGCGCCACGCCATGCTGTCCGGCACCCGTTTCGGCTATGACCTTCTTCTTGCCCATATACTTGGCCAGCAGCGCCTCACCCATACAGTGATTGAGCTTGTGTGCTCCCGTATGGTTCAGATCCTCTCTCTTGGCATAGAGCTGAACGAGTCCCGTCTTGCCGGACAGCCTCTCCAGATGGGATATCGGTGTCGGTCTGCCCTGAAAATCTCTCCTTATGGCTCTCAGTTCCGAAATGAATCTGGTGGATTTGCATATAGTATAATATGCATCAGTGATTTCATCCATCGCATCCTTCAGATAATCCTCAAGGTATGCGCCGCCGTACCTGCCGAAATACCCCTTGTGATCGGGATAATTCTTGAAATAAGTGTTAAAATCGATTCCATTGTACTTCATATCTGTTACCTCCTGAAGTATGTGCACATCTCTGCCGGCTGCCGGCACATGCACAAATAAAAATCCCTGACACAAACAATACTTACTGTCAAGGACGACTACTTCATATCCGCGGTGCCACCTTGCTTCACGAGTTTATTCTCATGCCCTTTGCAGGATACCAACATATCCCCGGCAACTGACGTATGCCTGCACGTTACAGAATACTCTGCGGGCTTCCTTTCGCCTGTCAGCACGCTCGTCACACATGACCGCTTTCGCATTGCTGTCATTTAACTGTGCAACTTCCGGGTTACCGCATTTGACTGTACCCTCAGCGGTCCATTTGACAATCCGTTTCCCACTCGCCTCTCACCATCGCGAATTCTCTGTAGGGTCGTATCCTGCCGTTACTTCCGCCTCATCGGTTTTATTTGCCATAACTGTACATCTTTGTTTTGCAAAAGTCAACACATATTGTATAATATTTGAGTTAAAAGTTGAAGAAAAGAGGTGATAAAGAACAACATGAAAGACTATTTGAACAAAAAAACAATCCCCGGCTTAATTCTGGTTGCAGCCATCGCTCTGCCTGCATGGATACTGGGTAAGCTTGTGCCGATAATCGGCGGACCGGTATTCGGCATTCTCATAGGAATGCTGCTGGCATTTGCGAAGCGACCGGAGATCCTTGAGCCGGGAATTAAATTTACAGCCAAGTATATTCTGCAGCTTTCCATTATTCTGCTTGGATTTGAAATGAACCTTTTCAATATCTTCAAGGTCGGCGGGCAGTCACTTGCGGTAATGGTCTTTACCCTTACATCTTCCTTTATTACAGCTTACCTCGTTGGGAAGTTACTGAAAACTGACAGCAACACCACGGTTCTCATCGGCGTCGGCACCTCCATCTGCGGCGGGTCTGCCATTGCGGCGACGGCTCCTGTCATCGGGGCAAAGGACCAGGAGGTGGCACACGCAATATCCACCATCTTTCTGTTCAATGTGATGGCTGTTTTTATTTTCCCCCCTCTGGGCCATCTCATCGGCCTCTCCGATTTCGGCTTCGGCATGTGGGCGGGAACGGCTATCAACGATACTTCATCTGTAGTTGCCGCAGGAGCCGCATGGAGCAGTGCGGCAGGCAACAATACCGCTCTGGGTTTTGCAACCATTGTCAAGCTCACAAGAACTCTGATGATAGTGCCCATTACCCTTGTTCTTGCAGTGTATACCACCAGGAAGCTGCGCGCAAAGGCTTCCGCCGGCGGGGAAATGTCAGGTGTCACCGGTAATCTCAGCATTGTGAAAATTTTTCCGTGGTTTGTCCTCGGCTTCGTTCTTACTGCAATTATGAACACCTTTCTGCCGATTCCGGACAGCACATCACACCTGCTTGTGGAAATCGGCAAATACATGATAGTGATGGCCATGACGGCAATAGGTCTTAATACAAACATCAAGAAGCTTATTACCAACGGCATGCGCCCTATCATGCTTGGTCTTTCCTGCTGGTTTGTGGTTGCCGTCGTTTCGCTGATTGTGCAGAGGATTATCGGTTTAATGTAATTTTAATATAGCCATGTTACAATGCGGATGACTATCTGGTTAAGCCTTTTGATTTTGAAGAGCTGCTGGCACAGGTGCGTGCAATGATAAGGCGCGGCAGCGGCATAGCCGACAATGTAATCAAAGCCGGAGATCTGACAATGGATATCGCATCGCACACGGTTTTTCGCGGAGAGGAAGCGCTGACTCTGACAGCAAAGGTCGGGTTCTCTCGCGGGACAAGCTTTCCAATCATATATGGAACTATGATTATGACGGAGCATCCAATGTAATCGATGTATATGTCCATCATCTGAGAAAAAAGGTTGACGGAGACAGAGAAGATAAGCTTATCGAAACCGTTAAGGGTGTGGGGTATATCATCCGATGAAGAAGCTTTCCATCACATCAAAAATCGCCATATGGTATACTTTGTTTCTTCTGATGGTTGCTCTGGTGCTTCTCGTTGCCATGTTCAATGTGGAAAAGACAAATCTGACCAAGGCTGCCAAGATAACTCTGATGAATGTTGTCGATGATGCCGCAGAAGAAATTAAAGAGCTGGGCGAAGACTTCATATTTGAAAACAATATCAAGTTCTACGATGACGGTGTTTATGTCAGCATTTATGACGAATCCCTGCATCTCCTTGAAGGCAGGAGGCCGGGTGAGCTGGAAAGTCTGCCCTCATTTAAGGATGGTGCCCTCCGGAAAATGCGCGATGGAGATGACGCTCTCTGGTATATATATGACAGCCGCATCACCGTCGGCAATACTGATGTGTGGATAAGAGGAGTCGGCAAGAATCCTATCGAACAGAGCATGGGTTCCGTTGTTACGCGATATCTGATAGTTGTGTTGCCGCTTCTCATTATCATTGCGGTTACCGGCGGTTTCATCATCTCCCGCAAATCTTTCGCGCCGGTCCGGAAAACCATCTCTACCGTCAAAAACATAACAGATGACGGAGACCTGAGCCGAAGAGTGGAAGTTGCAGCGGGCAGAGGTGATGAAATCCAGCATCTGGCTTTGTCTTTCAATGAAATGTTTGACAAGCTGGAAAGGACCTTCGAGGCGGAAAAGCAGTTTACTTCCGATGTGTCTCATGAACTGAGAACACCTCTGGCAGTGATAAAATCTCAAAGCGAATATGCTCTTGAAAATCCCGACTTCTCAGAACAGGCACTAAAAACAATTCTCGGAGAAACAGACCGGATGTCCGCTATGGTCAATCGCCTGCTGATGCTGGCAAGAAGCGAGTCGGGCAGGCTGGCTGTTGAATTGGAGCAAATAGATTTGAGTACCCTTTGTGAGGGTGTAGCGGAGCAGCAGAGGCTGGTTACCGATAAAACCATTTTAACCGATATAGAAAAGGGTGTCTCCGTAAAAGGAGATGAAGGAATCCTCATCCGTATCCTGCTCAATCTTATTGATAATGCCATCAGGCACGGTGGGGATAATATTGTTTTGAGCCTCAATAAGACGGAAGATTTTGCATGTTGCTCCGTAAAAGATGATGGGGAAGGAATTCCTGCCGATGTGCAGGACAGAATCTGGGACAGGTTCTATTGTGCCGACAGGGCCTCTGCGGAGAGTTCCTCGGGATTGGGTCTGTCCATGGTAAAAGCTCTTGTGGAACTCCACGATGGTGATGTGTCTGCAGCAAGCGATCCGGAAAACGGAACGGTGTTTACAGTGAGGCTGCCGTTATGAAGAGAATAAATGTTTCAAAAAACAGAATACTGACACTTATCATGGCTGCGCTTCTGTGCGTATCAATGCTGCTTTTCTGTGCCTGCGAAGATAATGTCCCGGATGATGAGGATATTGAGGAAGTTGTGACGGAACCTGCCGCCCAGACCACTGTCGAAACACCTGATTCCGAAAAATCAGGCGAGGGCGGAAATGGCGGAAATGGCGATAACGGCAACAACGGAGGGAATTCCGGCAATGTAGAACAAAAGAAGAGGGGCATTACCATAGATGAGGCCATTAATATGGCCATTGCCAGAGTTCCCGGTGCCACACGGAATAATCTGATTCACATTGAGAAGGATAGTGATGACGGGCGCGTTTCCTATAGCGGCGAAATTTACTACAACGGTGTGGAATACGAATTTGAAATAGATGCTTCAAACGGCAATATACTTGAGTGGGAAATCGATGACTGACAAAT
>CAYFQD010000002.1:40677-45123 GCA_964345275.1 uncultured Oscillospiraceae bacterium | reverse complement strand
GACGACGATGATGACTAAACACCTCTCATCTACGAGTTTATAAAGCAAAACGAGTCAATAAAGCAAAACCCCCGGATGGGGGTTTTGTGCTGTTAAAGATATACTTCTACAATCATCGCCAGAATAAACAGAATGGAAACTATCCCGAGAATCAGCGTCATTTTTCTGGCTCTTTTTTTGTTCTCCTCCCGCCGCCCGTCTTTATCCAGCGGACTTTTGTTAAGGTTGTACATCCGCCACCTCCCTTACGGTCTGCCAGAGATCCTCTTCATTGACGATGTCATAATATTCTCCATCGCTGACATATACATGATCTCCTTTAAATACGAATTCGCTTTCGGTCCCGTCGTCAAGGCGGAAGATTACTCTGTTATATTCATTGCCCTTATTTCCATCGGTTTCCCCGGCAACCACCACATTTTTCAAGGCTTTGTATACGGCCAGAATATCCCCCGGAGCTTTCCTTTCCGATGTGTACAGGGTCCCGTCCTGATAATAAGCGACTTCAACGGATGCAATGGCATCATCATCAAAGGCCTGCATTAATTTCCTTGCAGGTTCGCTCTTATCAAAAATCATGATAGGCGTTCCTTCCTCAACGACAGTCTTTAGTCCCGGAGTGTTTTCATCGTCAAGATTCTTGTCCTTGCCGTCATCTCCGATAACTCCCGGAATTACAGCAAGAACCAGCAACAGGCATACCACCATGACTAAGACCAGGGCAATCCCCGTCTTGGAATATTTTCTTTTGCCGCTCACGACAATGCCTCCTTATTCCAGACTCTCCAGCTTCTCAGCTGCCGCATCCAGCCATTCACCTTCAAAGAGTTCAATCATTCCGCGGTCAACCGCAGCTGCCAGTTTCGGATCTATCGGCAGCTTACCCAGAACATCTATGCCGAATTCCGCAGCAACTCCATCTACCTTGCCCGGTCCGAAAATCTGTGTTTCTTTGCCACAGTCAGGGCACTTAAAATAAGAGTAGTTCTCTACAATTCCGAGGACGGGCACATCCATCATTTCAGCCATCTTGATTGCCTTGGCAACAACCATTCCAACCAGATCCTGCGGAGATGTTACGACAATTATTCCGTCAACGGGGATAGACTGAAAGACTGTAAGTGGTACATCGCCTGTTCCCGGCGGCATATCTACAAACAAATAGTCCACCTCTCCCCAGAGAACATCGGTCCAGAACTGCTTCACCAGACCTGCAATAATCGGACCTCTCCAGAGAACCGGATCGGTGTCATCTTCCAAAAGGTTGTTGACGGACATGGTCTTTATTCCCGTCTTTGACGCCAGAGGGAAGATCCCTATTTCATTTGCTTCCGCCTTTGCCTCAATGCCAAAAGACTTTGGCACGGATGGTCCGGTAACATCCGCATCCAGAACCGCCGTTTCATGACCTCTGCGCTGCATGCTTACCGCCATCAGAGATGTAATGAGAGATTTGCCTACGCCTCCCTTGCCGCTGACAACGGCAATAACTTTCTTAATGTTGTTAAAACTGTTTGTTTCCTCAATCAGAGACTTTGGATCAAATTCTTCGCATCCTCCCGCGCTGGGACAACTTCCGCAATCATGTGTACAATTTTCTGCCATTTTTTAAATTACCTCTTTCCTTTGTCTGTTTTTTATATCTACATATCAATATGTTATACAATTTATCTGTCAGATGCCTGTTCCGAGTGTCGAGAACCTGACTTCACTGAAATCCTCATCTTTTCTCAACCTCTTTCGTACCGCCTTCCATACAGGCGAGTGAAAGAAGCATTCTCCGGTATATGTCATCATTTTTTCAAATTCCGGTCCGGTAAACGCGATGGCCAGCTTGTTCTCGTCCATGAATTTCCTCTGAGCTATGTCATTCCCTGTTATTACAGCTCGCGGCTTTTCTCTGTTCATCTCCGCAAAAGGGATTCTGGTCATGGATGCACATCCCGATGCGGTGGTCGCCACCACTCTGTCATGTTCCGGCTTGTCATAACCGTGAAGCATTATGGCTGCAGACATCTGATCCGCATTGCAGAAGCAGACAACCACATCGCATTTCAGCCCTTCTCTGTAAGGTTCAAACTTCAGAGCATCAAACCTGCCTCTTTCATCGCTCTTCATTACATCCTTGGGCAGGCAGTTAAACATGGCGTAAGCCATTTCCGGACCGCACTTGAATCTCTCCCCGTCCGGAGTCCATCTCTGGTCGGAACCCTTTGACAGAAATAATCCGAACCCTCCCGGAATCTGTGGAGTTTCATCCTTAAAGCCGCAATTGTTCTCAAAACCCTCACAGCTGCAGCTTCCGATGGACAGCACCATGGTCCGTCCGTCGAACACCCTATGCAAATTCTTATATATACATCCAAACAGGTGCGTAGGCTCGTAGTCTTCCTTGTGCACCTGTGTAATAGCCATGACCTGATTCTGCAGGCTCATCTCCTTTTCAAATTCACTGAAACTCATATCTATTACCTGTTTTCCTTTCGTTTGCTAACCGTTATTATATCACAACAGGTGAAAGGTTGTGATATAATACCCACATGAAAACAAGATTATTCTACGGTTGGATTGTATGCGCCATGTGCTTCCTTCTGACCTTCGTTACAATGGGCATGGTTTCCAACGGACTTTCCATATTCCTGCCTTATATGCTCACGGAGTATGACCTGACCAACTCTCAGGGTTCTTTCTTCCTGACATTAAGGTGCGGTTTCGCTCTGGCTGCCATGTTCTTCATAGGACACTATTACAGACTTGCGGGCTATCGTCTCGGCACATTCATAGCTGCCGCCCTTTGCAGCGCGGCCTTCCTTCTGTTTCTTTTTGCGGACGGTTATCCAATGCTATGTCTGGCCTCAATACTTTTAGGTTTAAGCTACGGTCTGGGTTCAATGATTCCGGTTTCTATAATAATGAACCGCTGGTTCGTAAGGCGCGTAGGTCTGGCCATCGGTATCTGCAGTGCAGGCAGCAGCGTCGCAATAATTATCTTCCCTTATATTTTTACCGCGATAATCGAAAGAATGTCTCTTGATACGGCCTTCCTGTTCGCTTCCGGCTTCGCATTCGCTATCAGTATTATCATTTTAATTTTTATGCGCGCAAAGCCTTCTGACTGTAACCTGGAACCCTATGGACAGGAGGATGCCGTTAATGCACAGCGGTTAGCGGAAAACCCCGAAGATAACCGCAAGCTTTTTTCATTTACTCTCACCCGCAGGCAGTGGATTCTTTTAGGAGGCATAAGCCTTCTCATGGGCGCAATGGCTAATCCGGGTTTTGTTCATCTGCCTGTACTGTTCACAAGTGAAAACTTTGATCCGATGACCGTCGCTCTGATTGTAACCGTCACCGGTATCGTGACGACAGTGTTCAAGGTGGTTTACGGGCGCGCCGCAGATAAACTGGGCGGTTATATGTCAAGTATGCTCTTCTGCACCGTGCTGCTCCTCGGTTATGTGCTCTGCTGTCTGTCCTTCATGGAAAATGTTCCCCTGGGAATGGCAACGGCAGTTGTTCTCGGTATAGGCTATCCTATTACCACCGTCGGCATACCCATGTGGGCCGGCGATTTCGCCTCTTCCGACAATTATCCGGAAGTCATGCGTAAGCTTCAGATGACTTATGCGGCCGGCGCCATGCTTTTTGCCAATCTGCCCGGTATTCTGGCTGACCTGACAGGAAGCTACATTACAGCGTATGCGGTTTTTGCACTTATGATGGAAGGGGGACTGCTGCTTCTGAATCTGGCCTATAAAAGCAAAGAGGCAAAGAATTAAAAGCGGGCCGCATCAGCAGCCCGCCTTGTGGGATCCTTTATGTCAGTATAATCAGTTTGTTCTGATTTTAGTTCTTGTTGACCACGCTCCATAGTAGGTCTTTGTTTTGCCACTTCTGGTAACCTTCTTAACAGCTCTCACCTTCACATAGTATGTCCTCTTGGACTTCAGACCTGCTTTCTGGAACTGCGTATTTACGCATTTCCTGCTCGCATATGCAGTCCTTTTCTTTGATGTGGATATGGATACCTGATAGTAATCCGCACCTGCTATTGCCTCCCATGTGACCTTGAGTGTCCTTGCAACGCCTGCAGGCGCTTCAACTGCAATTACCGCCTTGTTAAGGGCTGGCGCTCTCTTAATGGTCTTTGAATATTTCTTTGCCTTGATGTACTGAAGGTTTCCATCAATGTCAGTATATGTTGCACAAGGAAGCACTCTGTACTGACCTGTTTTTCCGAGAACTGCCTGGTCATCATCGTAGAAGTCACCGGTGCAATATGCGAGATTCTTCCAGTTCCTTCCTGACCTTTTCTGAATCAGATGTCCCTCACCGTCATTCACATAGCTGTCGGTAAAGCTTATTCTGACTGTGTCGAAATCATGCGCAGTGGCCTTTGCTCTGCCCTGACCCATATTTGAAGCCGTAAACAATGCTGTCAGCCTG
>CAYFQD010000002.1:39005-40577 GCA_964345275.1 uncultured Oscillospiraceae bacterium | reverse complement strand
CTTCTATCTCAGCCAGCACAGATTCCTCATCAAGCCCCGGCTTATAAGTTGTAGATGTCTTGCCTTCGGTTATTTCTATAACATAATCTGCTCTTTCGGTAATCGGTGCCGTGCCGGTAAAAGTTCCTGTTCCGTTGATTCCCGCAAGCCCTGCTGCCGTATATGCAGCCGGATTAACATCCTTAAGAGGACCGTATTCCTTAGAATCGTACAGAATCATCGTCCCATCGATAATAAGGGTTCCGTTGTTGACAATGTCACTGTATACATCCAGAGTAATCCCCTTAGGAATCTTGAATGTAGCTCCATCATTCAGCGTCAATATATGGCCGGGCATGGTGCACATGCCGCCACCCAGAACAACCGAACCGCTCTTCACGGTGATGCTGCCGCCATCACCGAAACTGAACAAAGCATTCTCGGTGATATAAGCTGCACCCGCAGGTCCGGACATTGTAACCCCGCCAGACTTGATAACGCCGCCATTCATCTTGACATCACCCTTAATAGTATAGGATGCCATGTCAAGAGTGATTCCTTCTGCGACTTCAACCTGTGCGCCCAGCACAACCGGATTCAGCAATGTAACCGTATCTCCCGCCTGGGCAGCAGCCATCGCCTCTTCCAGAGTCTTGTATTCCGTGTCACCAATTTCAGCTGCAAAATATTCGACCACGCCATAGGTTCCGTTATCGTTACTCTTCACAATGAAGCCCTCGGCCAGATATGCATCGGCAGGTCTAACAGTGAATGTTCCGCCTGAGATTGAAACTTCCGAAGGGAATGTCGCACCGTTCACCCGAATAGTACAGTTAATTTCTCCTCCTGTGATCGCCATATCGGACACAGGAGCAACTGTTGTGTTAGCGTTTGTATATAGATATATTCCTTTGCCCTCGGCAGCATTTATTGTACCGCCGTTAATATTAATTGCTCCCCTGTTTGCGGTGTTGTTTGACGACTGTAATGTAATAGCATCATTGCCTCCTGATACAATGGTACCGCCATTGATTGTCAGAGTATTATCCCAGGTATTGCAATTGGCAAAGAGTCTGATAGCTCTATAGTATACATTCTCTACAGTACCCCCGTTGATTATGAGAGTTGCGGGACCGATAGAGGAGTTGGTCAGATTGTCAATGGCATATGCAATCTGTTCTTCTACAGTTGTCAGATTCTTTATGGTTCCGCCATTCACAACAACCGTACCCTGGTTGTTAGCTATGGCACTTAATGACTTGCCCCAATGTGTAGACTCACCTGTATACTGATATTCAATGCTTCCTCCGGTACCACTGTCATTGATTGTAAGGGTTCCTTCCTTTTTGACTTCAATCAGAGCGTCATTTTTTGTCAGCGTTTCCGTCTTAACTTTTGACAGTGTGTGTCCGTTCAGATCGAGTGCCACATTCTGACCTGTTGCTATGGCATACCCTTCGTTCTCACCGGCTGCAATATCTTCAAGCAGCTTAATTCCGGTCTCAGTTCCGTCAGCCGGTACCGCTGCAATGGCTTCTGCCAGGCTATGGTACCTGGTGTCGCCGATCTGTGCCGCGAAGAATTCAACAACAC
>CAYFQD010000002.1:26937-38905 GCA_964345275.1 uncultured Oscillospiraceae bacterium | reverse complement strand
GCAATGGCTTCCGCCAGGCTCTCGTATTCCGTCTCTCCGATCCTGGCCACGGCAACTGACAGAGCTCCGTTGCCAAGCGGAACCGGACTAAACTCCTTCTGTCCCCCTGTCTCCGAAAGGTCTTCCTCCCCTGAGCCTCCTCCCGGGTCATCTGCCTGCTCTTCTGCCTGCTCTTCTGCCATGACTTCTGAACCGTACACCGCATTATCACCTTCTGCAGCAAATCCAAAGGTCGGCACAAAGCAAACAATCATCATCAGCGACATAATCATCGCCATTAATCGTTTTCGCATATTGCCCTCCTTTGTCAAATATATTTTGACTTAAAATAATATGACATTATTAATAAATATTAATATATTCTCTATCATATATGCCTTATATTTATACGTCAATATGCCAAATGTTTAATTTTTGTATTTTTTTGTATTTTCTGATTTTTTCCGCCTATTGCTTCATTTTCTTTGTAAAAACAACAAAGAAGCCTCCCTGCGGGAAGCTTCTTCATCGCTACTTTATAGTTGTTTCAGTGTTTAATGATCAGTAGTTTTTTGCTCTGATCTGGAAGTGTGCCTGTGAGTGGTTGCAAACAGGACAAACATCGGGTGCTTTCTTGCCGATTTCAATGTGTCCGCAGTTATCACAGTGCCATTCTACTGCAGGATCTCTGTCGAAAACGATACCTTCCTTGATATTCGCCAGAAGTTTAAGGTATCTCTCCTCGTGTTCCTTCTCTATAGCTGCCGCACCGTCAAAGAGTTCTGCAATATCATCAAACCCTTCTTCTCTGGCTTCCCTGGCAAAATTTGCATACATCTCTGTCCACTCATAGTTTTCGCCGGCAGCAGCATCCACCAGGTTACTCATTGTATCCTTAATGGCTCCGCCCTGCAGAAGCTTGAACCATACCTTTGCATGTTCCTGCTCATTCTTGGCAGTCTCTTCAAAAATTTTCTGAATCTGTACATATCCTTCCTTCTTGGCCTGGCTTGCATAGTAAGTGTACTTGCTTCTCGCCTGTGATTCCCCCGAAAATGCTTCCATCAGATTAGCTTCTGTTTTAGTTCCTTTTAAATCCTTCATTCTTTTTCCTCCTTGCAACATCTGCATATACCTTCAAATGAAATGTTTACCCCTGTTATTTCCGCACTGCCATCATTAAACTGTTCCACCAGTTCCGAAAGGTCCGGACAACAGCCGGCCTTAACATCCAGGTCGAATACCCGACCGCACTTGTTGCACCTGAAATGGTGATGCTCTTCGGTTCCGAAGTCAAACCTGTCCGCTGCACCGGTAATTCTGACTTGTTTCAGGTCGCCCTTATCGACCATCCTCTTCAATGTGCGATACACTGTTGCTCTGCCGATGCCGGGGTGTTCCTCATGCACCTTCGCCACAACCTCTTCGGCAGTCGGGTGTGTAGTCATCCTCCTGACAGTATTGCCTATAATTTCTCTTTGAATGGTATTTCGCTCTTTATTCATCCTTTAACTTACCTCTTATTGAGAGTATATCTCAACAATCTTTCTCTGTCAACTCCTCAGCTGATTTTTTGAAGGTTTTGCAAAATCTTTTCTGCAGGTATTGTCTGCATGGCAGGTTGATGTATAATGGATATTATTTGGAGGTATGAAATATGATTTTTCTAAAAAACGACTACAGCCTCGGTGCTCATCCTGAAGTTCTGGAGGCTTTGAATGAAACAAATATGACGCTGGCTGATGGCTATTGCGAGGACGAGTTCTGCTACGAGGCGGCCGATCGCATTCGCCGGCTGATCGAATGCCCGACCGCACATGTACATTTTCTGCCGGGCGGAACTCTTATGAATCTCACGGCGCTTGCAGCCTTTCTTTTGAGACCTCACTGGAGTGTAATTTCGGCAGATACAGGTCATATCTGCGTGCATGAAACGGGAGCCATCGAAGCTACCGGACACAAAATCAACCATGTCAAAACACCTCTTGGCAAGCTGACTCCTCGGGACATTGAAGATGTCATGATTTTTCATGAGGACGAGCACTATGTGCTCCCGAAGATGATATATATTTCCGACTCCACGGAGACAGGACTTATTTATACGAAAGCCGAGTTAGAGGCTTTGCGTGACAAATGCGATGAATATGGTCTGTATATGTATATTGACGGTGCACGCATAGCAATGGCCCTCTCTGCTGAAGCCAATGATATGGCCTTCCCGGATTTCGCCAGGATTGCGGACGCATTCTATATAGGCGGAACCAAGTGCGGAGCCATGTTCGGCGAGGCACTGGTCATAGTCAACGATGATCTGAAGGAAGACATGCGCTTCCTTATCAAGCAGCGCGGTGCACTTCTGGCCAAGGGGCGTCTGCTGGGTGTTCAGTTCAATGCCCTTCTAAAGGATAACCTCTATCTGGATCTCGGTGCACATGCAGACAGAATGGCTGCAAAGCTGGCAGCGGGAATCAGGGCGAAGGGCTATGATTTTGTTATTCCGCCACAGACAAATATGCTGTTTGTAAGCTTCCCGAAGCCGCTGGTTGAGGAACTGTTAAAGAAGGTCATGTTCGAAACCTGGCCTGCAGTGACCGAAACGCATCAGGCAATAAGACTGGTGACCTCATGGGGCACAAAAGAAGAGGAAATTGACGCATTTCTGGAACTTATTTAGCCAGACCTTTTCCCGTCATGTGTTCAATATCAATCACAACACAAGCGGTCTTTTCCCACATCTGTTTCATATAATCCATGCCGGCATCATAGAAGTCAGCGGAATATTTTGCTACAATTTTTTTGAGGATTTCTTCTTTCTCCCGGTCACTGTCAATTATGCGTGCTTTTCCGAAGCATATTACGCTCTTATATAATGTAGTAAATTGTTTTGCATTGATTTCGTCGGCACCGATAACACAGAATGACACCTTGGGGTCTTTTTTTATTGCGTCAAGTTTGTGTCCCGCCATTGCACAGTGAAATATAATTCGATTGTCATCATAAACAAAGCTTACAGGAACTCCGTACGGATAGCCGCCGTCACCGATTACTGAAAGCACTCCATTGGTGCATGTATTAAGAATTTTTATATTTTCTTCATCAGGTTTCAGCTTATCGCTCCTTCTCATCTCTCTGAACATATATGTCAGCTCCTCCTTTCGTGTTTACAAGCTATCGTTTATTATAGTCAGCCCCTCATGCTCCAGCAGCCATTTCTTCAGAGGCAGACCTCCTCCATATCCGGTCAGGTGGTTATTACTGCCAATAACTCTGTGGCAGGGAACAACAATGGATATGGGATTGCACCCGCTGGCTGCACCCACGGCGCGGGATGACATGTGCTCCTTACATCTGATTTTCGCCACGTCTGCTGCTATTTTCCCGTAGGAAACAGTTTTTCCGTAGGGAATTTCAATCAGCCTGTCCCATACCTGTTTCTGAAACTCTGTCCCCTTCGGGTTCAATTTCAAAGTCTTCGGATCAGGCTTCTCCCCCGCAAAGTACATGTCCAGCCATTTTGAAGCTTCTTTCAGGTGTTCTGAGGCCTGTGGGAAGCCCCTTATCTCCGGTTCCGTCAACCCCGTCCCGGACTGTCCGGGAAGCCAAAGGCCGACTATACCGTTTTTATCTGCAGCGATTGTAATTGAGCCCAGCGGGGAACTGTACAGTATTTTTGAATACATTTACAATCTCCTTTCACTGATTCCGTTACTCATTAGTACTATAATAATATTGTTGAAATTACCTGTCAACCGGTTCAATATTAACGATTTTACATGGATTTTACATAGGTTTGCATACGGATTTTACCGGGAGTAATTACAATGTAGGCGTATTATAGTCAAAGAAATACTATATTATAAGATGTCAAAGGAGGCATAGAAAGAAAATGAAGAAAATTATTAGTGTACTCACAGTCTCCCTCATGCTGGTTCTGGCACTTACCGGCTGCGGCGGCGGCGACGCTGAAGAGCCTAGCAACGAGTCTGTAGCTACTGACGGATCCACATCCATGAGTAAAGTAATCGGTGCATTGGGAGAATCCTTCGAAGCAGAAACAGGAATCTCTGTAACTTACAACGCTACCGGTTCCGGAGCAGGTATCCAGGCAATTCAGGAAGGCAGATGCGACATTGGTCTCTCCAGCCGTGAGCTGAAGGATGAGGAGAAGGAAAGCGGTCTTGAAAGCACAGTTCTCGCATTAGACGGAATTGCGATTGTCGTAAACACTGAAAACCCAATTAAGGACCTTGCAGTAGAAGATATCGCAAAAATCTACACCGGTGAAATCACAAACTGGAAAGAAGTGGGCGGCAATGACGCTGAAATCGTAGTAATAGGTCGTGAGGCCGGCAGCGGCACAAGAGATGGTTTTGAATCCATTACTGAAACAGAAGACCTTTGCAAGTACCGTCAGGAACTTACTTCAACCGGTGATGTAATCACAACAGTTGGAAGCAATCCGGACGCTATCGGCTACGCTTCTCTGGCTTCCGTTCAGGATACCGTGGTTGCACTTACAGTTAATGGTGTTGCTCCAAGCGAAGACACTATCAAGGATGGCACCTATGTTATCCAGCGTCCATTTGTTCTGGTAACTAAAGCGGATACTGATCTCTCCGAGAGTGCTCAGAAGTTCTTCGATTATGTAACTTCAGAAGCAGCAAATGATATTATCAGCGAATCAGGTTTTGTACCTGTAAACTAAGGAAAGCGTGTGTGTAATAAGCGGCAATTATGCTGCCGATTATTCACTTTTGAGGTATATTTATGAAGAAAAACAGATTAATAGAGAATATCGTAAAAAATATATTCCTCATTTTAGGTATGATCACCGTCGGATGTGTTCTGCTGATTACGGTATACCTTATCATTTCAGGTATACCTGCCATTAAAGAAATCGGCATTATAGATTTTCTTTTCGGCAAAGAATGGGCATCTACCGCCGCCGAGCCTAAATACGGAATATTGCCGTTTATACTTACAAGTATATATGGCACAGCAGGTGCAATTATAATAGGCGTTCCCGTTGGCTTCTTTACAGCGGTATACCTTTCAAAGGTTGCCGCTCCGAAAGTAAGATCCGTTGTTGAAGGAGCAGTCAATCTGCTTGCAGGCATCCCCTCCGTTGTTTACGGACTCGTGGGTATGCTCGTCCTTGTTCCGGCCATTCGCACAACATTCGATGTTCCGGACGGTGCAAGCCTGCTTGCCGCTATTGTTGTGCTTGCTATAATGATACTTCCAAATATAATAAAAGTGTCCATTACTTCACTGGATGCTGTACCGGCTGAATACGAAGATGCTTCCCTCGCCCTCGGCGCAACACCTACGGAAACTTATTTCAGAGTCTCCGTTATTGCCGCTAAAAGCGGAATTGCGACAGCCGTTGTGCTTGGTGTCGGACGAGCAATCGGTGAAGCCATGGCCGTAATGATGGTTGCAGGCAATGTGGCGAATATGCCTTCACTATTTGAAAGTGTTCGTTTCCTTACCACAGCCGTTGCAAGTGAAATGGCTTATTCAAGTCCCGGCAGCTTGCAGAGGGACGCCCTTTTTTCCATCGCACTTGTGCTGTTTATGTTTATTATGATGATTAATGCTGCTCTCAATTTCTTCTTGAAGCGAGATAAGGAGAAATAAGATGGGAACAAGACGAACATTATATATAAACACCATGCGCGGTGCAATGGTTGTATGTACCGCACTTACAGGCGGGCTGCTGCTGTTTATGCTTGTCTATATCTTTTTCAACGGCATCCCCAATATCACCTGGGAGTTACTCTCAACTAAACCGAGCTATCTGGAAGACAGAATAGGCATTTTACCTGACATCCTGAATACAATTTACATCGTGCTGGCCACTCTTGTCTTTGTTATTCCTCTCGGTGTCGGTGCGGCAATCTATCTGACAGAATACGCGCAAAATCAAAGGATTGTTGCAGCAATCGAATATGCGGCAGAAACCCTTTCGGGTATTCCTTCAATAATATATGGTCTGGTGGGCATGCTTCTATTTTCCAATAATTTCGGAACAAGCCTGCTGGCAGGTGCCTTAACTCTGGTTATTATGAATCTGCCCACTGTAATGCGAACAGCACAGGAAAGCCTTAAAAGCCTGCCGCAAAGCTACCGGGAGGGAGCCTTCGGTCTGGGTGCAGGCAAATGGCGTGTAATTCGTACCATAGTACTTCCCGGATGTGTAGACGGAATTATCACCGGCTGCATACTCTCTGTAGGTAGAATTATCGGCGAATCAGCGGCTCTGCTGTTTACCGCGGGCTTCGCTCACGCTCTTAACGGCCTGATCAGCGGACTTACAAGTCCCGGAGCAACCCTTACCGTTGCCCTCTATGTGTATGCCAAAGAGGAAGGTGAGTTTGCTGTCGCCTTTGCCATCGCCGCAATTTTGATGGTGCTGACATTGCTGATAAACCTGTCCGCCACATTAGTTGGCAAATACTTTGCTAAAAGGAGAAATCTATGAGTTTAATAATAACGGCTAATAATTTAAACCTCTGGTATGGAGATAATCACGCATTGAAAGATATAAATCTCTCTGTTCCGGAAAAAAGCATTACGGCTCTGATTGGGCCTTCGGGATGTGGCAAATCCACATTTATCAAAACCCTCAACCGTATGAATGATCTCATTCCTATTGTCAAAATCACCGGTGAGGTGCTCTATGGCGGCAAAAATATCTTTGACAAAGATGTGGATGTCAATGAGCTCCGCCGTGAAGTAGGTATGGTATTCCAGAAGCCAAATCCTTTTCCCATGAGCATTTACGATAATGTAGCCTACGGTCCCCGTACACACGGAGTTAATAACAGAGTTAAACTGGATGAAATTGTAGAGCAGGCACTTCGTGATGCAGCAATCTGGGACGAAGTAAAGGACAGGCTGAAAAAGAATGCACTGGGTCTTTCAGGAGGACAGCAGCAACGGCTTTGCATTGCCCGTGCTCTGGCTGTTGAGCCTAAGGTTTTGCTTATGGATGAGCCGACTTCGGCGCTGGACCCTATTTCAACTACCCGAATTGAAGAGCTTGCATTACAGTTAAAAGAGAAATATACTATAGTGATAGTAACTCACAATATGCAGCAGGCGGCGCGTATCTCAGATAATACTGCGTTCTTCCTTCTCGGCGAATTGGTAGAGATTAACAAAACAGATGTGCTGTTCTCGACTCCGCAGGATAAGCGAACAGAGGATTATATTACTGGAAGGTTTGGGTGATTATATGAGGATAAGATTTGATGAACAGCTTAACTATTTAAATAAGAAGATGATTGAAATGGGTGCAGAGTGCGAGAGCATTATCGCTCTTTCAACTAAAGCGCTGCTTGAGGGCAATATCGATTATGCTCGTGAAGCCATGGACCAGGGTCATAAGATCGATCAGATGGAGCGTGAAATCGAAACCATCTGCCTGAAGCTCCTGCTTCAGCAACAACCCGTAGCAAGAGATCTTCGTGTCATCTCTGCAGCTCTTAAAATGATTACCGATATGGAAAGAATCGGCGATCAGGCAGAGGATATTGCGGAAATCATCACTTTTCTTGATGGCAGAACCGGCGATGAATGTAAGGATATTCATCTTATGGCAGATGCCACAATTAAGATGGTTGCCGAAAGTATTGATGCCTATGTAAACGAGGATCTTGAACTTGCCAAGGCAGTTATGGATTACGATGATGTGGTTGATGATGCCTTTATCCGCGCAAAAGAAGAACTTATCAGAATGATTACCGCAAACCCTGCTGATGGCGGATATGCGCTGGATCTTCTTATGATAGCCAAGTATTTTGAGCGCATAGGTGATCACGCCGTCAATATTGCCGAGTGGGTAGAGTTTTCGGTTACCGGCATTCAAAAGGGTGAATAATGAGTAATATAATTTGGTGTGTTGACGACGACAATACTATTCGTGACATTGAAGTCTATACGCTGTCACAGACCGGCTTTGAGGCGAAAGGTTTTGCTGACGGTCTTTCAATGCTTGAGGCTCTGAAATCGGAAAAACCGGATTTAATAGTGCTTGATATTATGATGCCCGGTAAAGATGGCGTTGATGTACTGAAAGAAATACGAAGCAACCCTGAAACCCGTACCATTCCGGTTATTATGGCCACCGCCAAAGGCACCGAAATGGATAAAATTCAAGGCCTTGATTCAGGTGCTGATGATTATCTGGTGAAGCCTTTCGGCGTTATGGAAATGGTATCCCGCATAAAGGCGGTTCTCCGTCGCTGTGAGCCGGAGAAAAGGGAGGAAGTTCTCGCAATCGGCGAAATAACACTCAGCGACAAGGAGCATATCGTAACGGTTAACGGTAAGAATACACCTCTTACCTTTAAGGAGTTTGAAATACTCAAACTCTTTATGATAAATCCCGGTATCGTTTTTTCACGCGACAGATTGCTTTCGGAAGTATGGGGAGTGGATTATCTGGGAGAATCCAGAACGGTGGATATGCACATTAAGAACCTCCGTCAGAAATTAGGCGAGGAGGGCTCTCGCATTGAAACGGTAATCGGTGTCGGCTATCGTATGGAGGACAAGAAATGACAAAGAGAATCTTTCGCGCTATCATTGCAGTTGCAATGGTTGTGCTTGTAGCAAGCCTGTTCATTGCAAGCAGCTTCTTTTATGATTATTTTAACAGAACTCAAGTAACGCATCTTAAATCTGAGCTTTCTATTGTGGCGGAAAAAGTGGATGAGGCAGGTGTATCGTATTTCGATAATTATGATTCATCTATCTTTCGCTACACCTTGATTGCCGCTGACGGAAAGGTATTATACGATTCGAAGATAAATGCAAAAAAAATGGAAAATCACCTTGGCCGTGAAGAAGTTGATGAGGCCCTCAAGTGGGGCAAAGGCAGCAGTGCCAGATATTCCTCAACTTTGACCGAACGCACCTTTTATGAGGCCGTCCGCCTGCAAAATGGTGATGTGCTTCGTATCTCCGTAAGCCAGCTGACGGTGGGAATGCTTCTTTACAGTATGATTCCTGCTATTGCTATCGTTGTAATAGTCTCTGTGCTTGTAGCACTGGCGATGTCTCACAGAATGGCAAGAAGTATTGTAAAACCTCTGGGGGAACTGGATCTGGAACATCCGGCTGAGAATGATACTTATGAGGAACTTACTCCGTTTCTTACGGAAATTAACAGACAGCACAAGCAGATCACTGAGAAGATGAAAGAACTTAAACAGTTTTCAGATGAATTCAGGCAGATTAGTGTGTCAATGAATGAGGGCCTTGTTCTGCTGGATGAACATGGTACGGTCATCAGCATCAACCCTGCGGCTCAAAAATTGTTCGACGCAGATGATGATATGATCGGCCGCGATTTCCTTGTTATTGATCGCAGTGCGGATATGAATGCAGCTGTTGAAAAGGCTATTACCGGCAAACGCAGCGTATTCCGCGAAGAGAGAAATGGCAATGAGTATCAGTTTGTTGTCAGCCGCACTGAATCCAACGGGGAAACGACTGGCGTAGTAATCCTTTGCCTGGATGTTACTGAAATGGCTTTTGCTGAAAGAAACCGCAGAGAGTTCACCGCAAATGTCTCTCACGAGCTTAAAACGCCGCTTCAATCCATCCTGGGAAGTGCAGAGCTTCTGGATAACGGTCTCGTTAAGCCGGAAGATACAAAGAAGTTCATCGGCAATATAAGAACCGAGGCCACAAGACTTCTGGCTCAGATCAACAACATTATCCGCCTGTCTCAGCTTCATGAAGAGCGCGAACCACCTACGGAACCGGTTGATCTTTACGAGGTAGCTAAAGAAGTTATCGACGGGCTTTCGGTTACCGCATCAAAAAATCATGTCGAATTAAATCTCAGCGGTGAGCCTTGTGTTATGGTAGGTGTCCGAAGATACCTCTACGAGATAATATATAACCTTTGTGATAACGCTATACGCTACAGCAATGACGGCGGTAAGGTTGAAGTTAATCTTAAGAATAAAGACGGAAATATTATTCTGTACGTAAAAGACAGCGGAATCGGTATACCCGATGAACATCAGTCCCGTATCTTTGAACGTTTCTATCGGGTAGACAAGAGTCATTCAAAGGAGGCCGGCGGCACAGGTCTGGGCCTTTCTATCGTCAAGCATGCCGTGGCATATCACGATGGCACTGTCAAACTGGACAGTGAATCCGGAAAAGGCACAAAGGTGACGGTAGTATTTAAATCAGCTGACTCAACTGACAGCGAATGATAAGCACACAATATAAGAATATTTCAGAAACCCCCGTTGGGAGAGCAGCAT
Source organism: uncultured Oscillospiraceae bacterium (assembly GCA_964345275.1). Classification (GTDB taxonomy): domain Bacteria; phylum Bacillota; class Clostridia; order Peptostreptococcales; family Anaerovoracaceae; genus Lentihominibacter. Next base: position 28,637 of record CAYFQD010000002.1, on the reverse strand, counting down.
GCCCTGCAATTTCAACGGGGGTTTTGCTTTTGTCCCTGCACACGCTTTTGTCCCTACGCGCTTTTGTCCCCGAACGGCCGGCATCATTTGAATAGCCGCATAATACACAGAAGTGTTTATGTATTTTTAATCTTGATAAAAATAGTAAAGTATGCCATTATATATAGTATATAGTATGTTATGATTAAGTACTGCATAATTAAATGACGAAAGGGTAAAGGGTGAGGAAAATGAAAAAGATATTGGTAGCTGTGGACGGTTCTGAACCGTCAAAAAGAGCTTGCCGGATGGCGAAGGATCTGGCATTTAAATTTGATTCTGACATTATTCTGGTAAATGTGGTGCCGGGCCTGGTATGCCGGGCTTGTGGTATTACGACCTTCCCCAATGAAATAAAGGGTTCGAAAGAAATGTTACTTGAATTCAAGGAAGGTTTTGAAGACATAGGCGAAAGAGTCGAGACTCTATGCCTCCAAGGTGACATAGCAAGTGAAATACTCGCCTGTGCCAAAAGAGAACAGGTGGATCTGATCGTGATGGGTTCCAGGGGACCGGGAGTTCTATCGAGAACTCTCCTGGGCAGCGTTTCAAATAAAGTGGTAAACAGCAGCAATGTTTCCGTTTTAATCGCGAAATAAACCACTTTAGTAAAAAACAAAATATCTGAAACATATGAGATTCTCTTATTGGAATGCGCGATATTATTCCCCATATTTAAGTCCCAATTATCCCTAATCTTTCGCCTCTTCCTCGTACTCATTTCTAAGCAGTGAATAGATAATCTGATCCATGTATCCTCTTTCCGCTAAATAATTTTGTCTCAGTACACCATCACGATGCATGCCTAAAGATTCATATAATTTGATCCCTACTTCGTTATCCGGATAGACATCCAGCCAGAATCTATTGGTTTCTGTGTTTTCAAAGGCATAACGAATTATACCAATCATAGATTCTTTTCCATAGCCTTTGCCTTTATCCGTAATGGCAATTCTTCTCAATTCAAATATATTAGATTTAAAGTCTAATCTGATTAATGCGAATCCTTTTGTCTCCCCATTTTGCTTATCACGAAACAAAAGAAGCATATGATTGGGGTCATTAATCTCTGCCGCATGGTCTTCTGCTGTCCCAATCCAGATATAATCACGATTTTCTTTGTGAGATTCTATTTCGATAATTGCATCAATCTCTTCCGTCGTGGCTTCATCAATCTTTAATCTTTCGGTTTCAAATACAGTCATTGCATATTTATCCTTTGCGCCGGAGTTTTATTCGTAAATATATTGAAGTAATGCATACATGGCACAATTTGTCCGTTAGCGCTTCCTAACTTTCTGCACAAATCATGGTTTTTGAGCCTTTTTTACAGAAACATAATTAGTACAAAATGTCGAAGCATTGTTCTCGCATATAAAAAGTTCTTCACGCCGCAACTTAATATAATTAGCCCACCTGTTGCCAGCAAGTTCGTTTGTTTATATAGGCACATGCCTTAACTAATAGTTATGCATCGGATATGAATGTTGCTTTTTCTGCAAAAATACAGTAAAAAGCGCGATTTATGCGGAAATTATTGTTTTATTTGTATGGCTCCAAGAACTGGGTTTTGCCGTCGTTATCTATTCAGCTTACTTCTTCGTTTGTAATGAACAAAACGAACGAGACTGATAATTATCAACATAGCGGTGATAATTAAA
>CAYFQD010000002.1:0-26837 GCA_964345275.1 uncultured Oscillospiraceae bacterium | reverse complement strand
AAGGTCTGTTTTCCTTTATATTCATGAAGTTTCGTAAGTAGAGAAACTATCTCCGGTGTAAATAACTTCCTGCTCTCTTTCTCTAGTTTATATTTCTAATGGTTATTTTACAATTCCCCTGATGTCATATCAACATTCTTATAGCGTTATTCCCGAAATAATGACGCTATAAAATTGAAAATGATGTTATAACATTAAGCCTGACACTGATATTATCTGAAGCAGTTTACCATGCAAAAGAAGTGCTATTTTCCGTTTTTATCTTGATATAATAAGTAAAATATGCCATTATGATAATAAGATGAAGTGCTGAAAATTTAAATGTAAATGCTAAATACTTAAATTTCGAAAGAGGTGAGAAAGATGAAAAAAATTTTAGTACCTGTGGACGGTTCTGAATCTTCAAATAATGCTTGCCGGGTTGCGAAAGATTTGGCATCAAAGTTTGATTCCGACATTGTTTTAATGACTGTAGTGCCGGCCAACGAATATGCTGCAAACCGGGCATGCCTGAATTGCGGTAATACACTCTTAAGTCATGAAATTGAAGGTTCGAAGGAAATGTTACTTGAAATCAAGGAAAAATATTTCGATAACATGGTAGAGAGGGTCAAGACTCAGTGCCTGGAAGGTGACATTGCGAGTGAAATACTTGCTTGTGCAAAGAGTGAACAGGCGGATCTGATTGTAATGGGATCCAGGGGCTTGGGGGTTTTCTCGAAGACTCTCCTGGGCAGCGTTTCGAATAAGATTGCAAACCGCAGCGATATTTCCGTTTTTATCGTGAAGTAGATGATTATCGTAAAGCAGGCGACCCTGCTAAATTCTGAACTGTCCGCCTCTTAAGGCATTAAAAAACCGCTTTGGATAGATATGTCCAAAGCGGTTTTTTGATTTCGCTTGATAGATCCGCTCGCCGGGATAGCGTCGTAGACCGCCACGCGCTGAAGCGCTGCGGTTCTGACGGGGGACCTTCCGCGGCTCCGCCGTCGCTTCGCTCGCCGCTCGCCGGGATAGGTCTCCCTATCTCTTCGAGAACTGGCTGGCTCTTCTCGCTTTCTTGAGTCCGTACTTCTTTCTTTCCTTCATTCTGGCATCTCTTGTCAGAAATCCGGCCGCTTTAAGTGCGGGTCTGTACGCTTCTCTGTTTGCTTCGCAGAGCGCTCTTGAGATTCCGTGTCTCAAAGCTCCGGCCTGGCCTGTGTATCCGCCGCCTTCAACCTTGGCGATTACATCAAACTTGCCTTCACATCCTGCGATTTCAAAAGGTCGCATCACCTCTCTCTTAACGATTTCCAATGGAAGGTAATCGTCGAGAGCTTTGCCGTTAACTGTGACATTTCCGTTACCAGGGAGTAATCTTACTCTAGCAACTGAAGATTTTCTTCTGCCTGTTCCGAAGTAGTGTGTCTTTGCCATCGTTCAATTTCCTCCCTTCTTAAATATCCATAACTTCCGGCTTCTGAGCCTGGTGATCATGCTCAGGGCCTGCGTAAACCTTTAACTTCTTGTACATCTGTCTGCCGAGCTTGCCCTTTGGCATCATTCCCTTAACAGCGTGTCTTACAACCTCCGTCGGGTTCTTTTCCATCAGCTTTTCAAATGTGATCTCCCTCAGTCCTCCCGGATAGCCGGTATAGTGCTTGTAGATCTTTTCTTTTCTCTTTTTGCCGGTTACTGCAACCTTTGCCGCATTGATTACGATTACATAATCTCCGCAGTCGACATGTGGTGTGTAAGTCGGCTTGTGCTTACCTCTGAGAACTGTCGCAATCTTTGTCGCCATTCTTCCCAGATTCTGTCCTTCGGCATCGACAACGTACCACTTACGTTCAACCTCTGCCGGCTTCGCAACGAATGAATTCATTTTTTCCCTTTTCTCCTACTGGGATGTTCCGGGTAGATTCTTAAACCCCTCCGGACATCTGTTTCGGTTCTGCCTACTGGATTCCCTTGCAAAACCCCGGGAACTGTTTCGGCATCCTCAAAATTAACTTTTAAGTCGCGCTCGCTCCGGATTTCTCCTGCTCACACGAAATTGTATCGCAGTTGCAACACAAAGCAATTCTACACTTTGGCCGCCTTTGTGTCAAGAAAAAAATACTGTTAAACGCCTGTTAAATCAACTGTGCGATAACCTTCTTTTTCTTGCCCTTTTCAACGAGCATTTTGCCGTCTTTAAAGGCCTCCTCGGTGATGAGATATTTCTTGTCGGTAATCTTCTCACCGTCTATCTTCAGACCGCCCTGCTCGATGGTCATAAAACCTTCACGATTTGACGGAACAAGTCCCAGCTCCTTTATGAAGGCTACTACGCCCAGTCCGCCCAGCTCATTCCCGTCTTTGTCCACGCTGTTGAGTGATGAGGCAGGAATTTCCACAACAGGCAGATTATCCATTCCACCGCCGCTTCCGCCGCCGAATGCAGCCCTCGCCGCATCTTGTGCTTTAACGGCCTCATCTTCACCGTGAACCAGTCTGGTCACTTCAAAGGCAAGTATTTCCTTGGCTCTGTTTATCTCCCGGTCCTCCAGTGCCGCCAGCCTGCGAACCTCATCCATTGGGAGGAAAGTCAGCATCCTCAGGCACTTCTCCACATCGGCATCATCCACATTTCTCCAGTACTGATAGAAATCATAAGGTGAGGTCTTTTCAGGGCTGAGCCAGAGAGCTCCGCTCTGAGTTTTGCCCATTTTATTTCCTTCGGAATTTGTCAGCAGAGCGAAGGTCATTCCATAGTAGTCATCCTTGCCGAGAATCTTTCTGGCAAGATCAGCACCGAACAGAATGTTCGACCACTGGTCATTGCCGCCGAACTGTATCTTGCAGTCAATGTCCCGCGCCAGACAGTAGAAGTCATAGGACTGGAGCAGCATATAGTTGAATTCCAGGAATGAAAGACCTTTCTCCATTCTCTGTTTGAAGCATTCCGCACGCAGCATGGCATTAACGCTGAATTTGCTTCCGATGTCTCTGATGAATTCCAGATAGTTGAAATCCATAAGCCATTCGGCATTGTTTACGCATATGGCTTTGCCTGCTTCCGGTTCTTTGTTTGCGGAACCTTTGCCCAGCACGCTGCCGCTTGGAGTGTACTTCCATTCATCATCAAAGTCCAGGAACTGCTCAAACAGACCCTTGAACTTGAGTCCGTTCTCTCTGATGGTCTCCTGAGTCATCATCTGCCTCATGTCGCTTCTTCCGGAAGGATCGCCGATCATTGTCGTACCGCCGCCGATAAGAACTACCGGTGTATGTCCGTACTTCTGCATGTACATCATGATGATTACCTGCATGAAATGACCCACATGAAGGCAGTCTGCCGTCGGATCGAATCCGATGTAGAACTTTACCTTTTCCCTGCCCAGCAGGTCACGAATGCCCTCATCATCAGTTGTCTGTTCAATAAAACCCCGTTCCTCCAGAACATCATATACATTATCAAATTTACTTACATTATCAGGAATATAATCAAATTTCATTTCAATCGATTCTCCGTTTACTTAGTACCAAATATTCTGTCGCCTGCATCGCCCAGTCCCGGTACGATGTATGCCTGTTCGTTGAGACACTCATCCTGTGCCGCAATGTAAATGTCCACATCCGGGTGTGCTTTTTGAAGCGCTTCGATTCCTTCCGGGGCTGCAATGAGGCACATGAATACGATATCCGTGCCGCCTCTCTGCTTAACAAAATCTATAGCGGCAACAGCACTTCCGCCTGTAGCCAGCATCGGATCCGTAACAAAAATCTTTCTCTTTGCCAGATCTTCAGGCATCTTGCAGTAGTATTCGTGCGGCTCATGGGTCACCGGATCTCTATACAGTCCCACATGCCCAACTTTTGCCTGAGGGATTATTTCCAGAATGCCGTCAACCATTCCCAGCCCTGCTCTTAATATAGGAACGACTGCAACATCATGCCCCGCAAGCATTTTCACTGTAGTTTTACATATAGGCGTCTCTATTTCCATATCCTCCAAAGGCAGATCGCGAGTTGATTCGTATGTCATCATCATGGATATTTCCTTTACAATCTGTCTGAAGTCTTTTGTCGGTAAGCCTGACTGCCTGATCTGTGCGACCTTATGCTGAATTAACGGATGATCGAATACATAAATTTTTCCCATATTATCCTGCCTTTCTTTTTACAAATATCTATCTGTTCAGCACCTGATTGTGCTGCTCTTAACACATGTCGTCAAGCATGTTTGTGCGGCGCTCGTGTCTGCCGCCCTCAAACTCAGTATCAAGCCACGCCGCTACTATCTCGAGAGCCAGATCCGGCTCTGTGGTTCTGCCGCCCAGAGCCAGCATATTGGCATTGTTATGTTTACGGGTCATTTCTGCCATCTCAACGCTGGTACAAAGTCCGCATCGTATTCCTTTCACCTTATTTGCCGCAATGGAAATTCCGATACCGGTGCCGCAAACAACAATCCCTCTGTCCGCTTTACCGCCGGCAACAGCTTCAGCGCACGCCTTGCCATATACCGGATAGTCTACCGAATCTTCACTGTTCGTACCAAGGTCAACGAATTTCAATCCCCGTTTCCTGAGATACCCCTTAATATGTTCCTTCAGTGCGAAACCGCCGTGATCACTTGCGATTGCTATCAGCATTTTCTCCTCCTAAACTCTGACGATATTATATCCGGCCGACTTTAACATTCGATTCATTACAGCGAACCCCACACCGTCTGTCTCGCTCATAGCTCCCGCCAGAATCAGGTCCACACCTTCATTATCCAGATCTCTCAGGCTGGCAAAGAAATCATGGGCAGCTTCGATAAATGCCTTCTCCTCAAAGAGAATTACGCCCACCGTGTTCCCCAGCCTCTCGTTTAAAACCTTCAATCTCTCGATTTCCGCCTTAACATTGTCACGGTTTCCCTCTACAACGAGCATTTGCGCCTTTGGCGCATAATGTTTATATTTCATTCCCGGGGATTTAGGTGCAAAGTCTTCGTCTTCCCGGGATGGCTCCACCGTCAGCGCCGGGTCGTAAGTCACCTTCTTCCCAATGGCCGCTTCGATGTTCTCTGCAGTTATCACGCCTGGCCTGAGGATTACAGGAGCTTCTCCCGTCATATCAACTACCGTTGATTCTATTCCCACTCTGCAGTCCTCTCCTCTTATTATGGCGTCAATCCTTCCATCCATGTCCGCTATAACATCCTCTGTCCTTGTGGGACTCGGGCTTCCGGACAGATTGGCACTGGGTGCTGCAATGGGACATCCGGAAATATTTATCAGATCCAGAGCCGCCTGATTGTCCGGCATTCTCACCGCAACTGTATCCAGACCTCCTGTGGTTCTGTCAGGTACACTCTCCTTTTTCTTCACCACCAGGGTCAGAGGTCCCGGCCAGAAATTTTCAATCAGAGCCACAATTTCAGGGCTCAGCATTCTCGTAAGCTGCCCGATGTCGCTTGCTCTAGAAATATGAACAATCATGGGATTGTCGCCGGGCCGGCCTTTTGCTTCGTACACTTTTGTCACAGCCTTCTCATCCAGAGCATTGGCCCCCAGTCCATATACGGTTTCTGTAGGAAAGGCAACGAGTCCTCCGCGTCTTATTATGCGTGCTGCGGTTTCAATATCTTTCTTTTCAGTTGTCAGTATCTTTGTTTTCATTTATTATTGTTTCTTTAATTATTAAAAACTCTTCATCTTTTCTGCCTGATCGTTTGTAATCAGACCGTCTACAATTTCATCAATATCGCCGTCAAGAAAAGCGTCCAGCTTGTAAAGAGTCATGCCTATTCTGTGATCTGAAACCCTCCCCTGAGGAAAGTTGTAAGTCCTGATTCGCTCGCTTCTGTCACCGGAGCCGACCTGGCTCTTTCTCTGTCCGGCAATTTCCTCCTGCTGCTTTTGCATTTCCAGATCATACAGTCTGGCCTTGAGCACCTTAAAGGCCTTTTCCTTATTTTTTATCTGAGACTTTTCGTCCTGACAGGTTACAATCAGGCCGGTAGGCTCATGTGTAAGCCTTACTGCGGAGTCCGTAGTGTTTACGGACTGACCGCCGTTTCCGGAGGCCCTGAACACATCAACTCTGACATCGTTAGGATCCAGATCAACTTCCACATCGTCAACCTCCGGCAGCACTGCAACCGTCGCCGCCGAAGTATGCACTCTGCCGCTGGATTCTGTCTCCGGAACTCTCTGGACCCTGTGTGCTCCCGACTCGAACTTCAGCCTGGAGTAGGCACCTTTGCCCTTGATAATCATTACAGCTTCCTTGATTCCTCCGATTCCCGTCTCATTGGTGTCCATAAGTTCGGTCTTCCAGCGGTTTCTTTCGGCATATCTGCCATACATCCGCAAAAGGTCTGCACCAAAAAGAGCTGCCTCCTCGCCGCCGGTTCCTGCCCTTACTTCCAGAATTACATTCTTCTCATCGTTGGGGTCCTTTGGCAACAGAAGTATTCTCAGCTCTTCCTCAAAGGTTTCTATGTCTTCCTCCAGCCGGCTGATTTCCATCTTGGCCAGCTCCTTCATCTCCTCATCGCCTTCTTCCAGAATTTCTCTGGTATCTATAAGCTCCTGCTTCGCCTTCTTGTACTCCGTGTATTTCTTAACGACAGGCTCCATATCGCTCATTTCTTTTATATGCTTCTGCCATAGAGGCTGATTGTTTATAATCTCAGGATCTGCCACCTTCGCAGCAAGCTCATCATATTTTTCTGTTATAAAATCCAGTTTTTCAAACATATTTTATCTCCTTTTCTCCAATCAATTATTATAACAGAAAAAACAACTCTTTTGTAGTCTCTGCGTCAGAATTGCTGAGAAAACTGACTGTTGTACAGCTCCGCATAGAAACCGTCCTTAGCCAGAAGCTCTTCGTGGCTGCCCTGCTCTACAATATCTCCGTTATTCATGACGAGAATACAATCTGCATCTTTAATCGTTGATAGGCGATGAGCTATTACGAAGCAGGTTCTGCCGTGCATGAGTTCCTCCATAGCCTGCTGAATCTGGTGCTCGGTTCTAGTGTCCACAGAGCTGGTGGCCTCATCAAAAATCAGGATAGGTGCATCTGCCAGGAATGCTCTTGCTATAGTCAGGAGCTGCTTCTGGCCCGCAGATATGTTTGATGCATCTTCATTAATTTTCATTTCATAACCATCAGGAAGAGTCCTGATAAAGTAATCGGCATAGGCAGCTCTTGCTGCTTCCGCTACCTCCTCATCGGTCGCATCCATACAGCCGTACATAATATTTTCGCGAATCGTTCCGCTGTTCAGCCATGTTTCCTGCAAAACCATTCCAAAAAGCTCTCTCAGGTTATTTCTGCTCAAATCCCTGATGTTACAACCATCTACATATATAGCTCCGCCATTCAGCTCATAGTATCTCATAAGCAATTTTACTATCGTGGTTTTTCCGGCACCGGTAGGTCCCACAATGGCAATTCTCCTGCCTTCTGATGCCTTAAAGGAAAAGTCCCTGATTACGATTTGATCATCGTTATAACCGAATCTGACGTTTTCAAATACTACTTCACCCCTTATCTTGTCCACATCAAGTACAACTGCGGGGTCTTCGTCTATTCCCTCTTCCTCCTCTTCATCAAGAATTTCAAATATTCGCTCCGCTGCTGCCGCTGTGGCTTGCAGCTGGTTGACAATATTGGCAACCTGATGAATCGGATGGTCAAAAGATCTGACATACTGAATAAACGCCTGAATCTGTCCTACGGATATTTTACCCCTGAGCGCCAGATAACCGCCCAGGAAGCATACCATCACATATGACAAGTTTCCTACCAGCTGAGTGAGCGGAGGCATAAGTCCGGAAATGAACTGGGACTTCCATGCTGCTTCACAGAGTCCGTCATTGTATTCGTTAAAGGTCTCCTCCGAAATTTCCTCACGATTAAACACTTTAATGATTTCGTGCCCGGAATACATCTCTTCCACATGCCCGTTAACCTGTCCCAGAAATTTCTGCTGATTCTTAAAGTGACCCTGAGATTTTTTCACCATTAATTTTACGATGAACATGGATAGAGGTATTACAGTCAATGCTGCTGCCGCCATCGGGATACTTATACTTATCATCATTATCGCAATGCCGGCTATAATAATAAAACTTGTAATAGTATGTGTTATTGTGGCAGTCAGCGTCTGGTTAATTGTCTCTATATCATTAATCATGCGGCTCTGTACTTCACCATATGACACCTTGTCAAAGTATTTCAGAGGAAGACGGTCCAGCTTTTTTGAAAATTCGTCACGAATAGTATAAATGACCTTCTGTGAAACAACTGACATGATCCAGTTCTGCATAACTCCAAAGCCCCAGCTCAAAAGATACATTCCCGATAATATCATCAGAATAATAAGCAGTGCTCTGTAATCGATTCCGCTTCCCCTTAACCCCTGTATGACTTTATCGGTAGCCATCCCGAGAACGGCCGGAGAAACAATGTTGAATATGGTACTCACCAGAGCTGCGAATGCAACAATGACAAGCTGCCACTTGTACGGCCTGAGATACCCGGCCAGTGTGAAAATTGTTTCCCTGAAGTTTTCAGCTTTTTCTCCCGGCATCATCTTGGTACCGTGACCGCCTTGTTTAGGCGGGCGTTTTTTCTCAGACATCACTGCGCCCCCTTTCGCGGTGCGGTATCTCTAATGGCAGCCAGCTCCTCGTCACTTAACTGAGACAGGGCAATTTCACGATAAACGCGGCAACTATCCATAAGGTCTCCATGCCTGCCGTCACCGACAATCCTTCCACCCTCCAGAACAATAATTCTATCGGCATCAATAATAGTATTAATCCTCTGTGCGACAATGATAAATGTACTGTCTCCCACTTTATTTTTTAATGCCCTTCTCAATGCTTTATCCGTTGCAAAATCCAAAGCATTGAAACTGTCATCAAATAAGTATATCTCCGGTCTGCGCACCAGAGCACGCGCAATGCAAAGTCTTTGCTTCTGTCCCCCGGATACATTGGTTCCGCCCTGTGTAATTTCCTCATCAAAACCGTTAGGCTTCTCCCTTATAAACTCGGTGGCCTGGGCTATTTCAGCCGCTTCAATCAATTCAGCATCTGAAGCCGCTTCATTGCCGTAAAGCAAATTGCTTCTGATTGTCCCGCTGAACAATGTTCCCTTCTGAGGAACCAGCCCGATATTCCTTCGCAACTCATCCTGTGTCATATTTCTTATATCCACTCCGTCATAAAGAATTTCTCCCTCGTCAGCATCGTAGAACCTCGGAATTAAATTAATTAATGCCGTTTTACCGGAACCGGTACCTCCGACTATTGCTGTCATCTTTCCCGGCTCTGCCGTGAAAGAGATGTCTGCCAGCGCTCTTTCTCCGGCACCGGGATAACTGAAACTGACATTCCTGAATTCTATAACTCCCTTTTTTTCATGTACTGCAACCGGCTCCTCCGGATCAGCAATGCTGATTTCAGCATCCAGCACCGCGCCAATACGCCTGGCTGATACTGCGGCCCGCGGGAACATTACAAAAATCATCGTAACAAACATAAACGACATTATTACAAGCATGGCATACTGAAGGTAGGCCAGCATATCTCCTATGAGCAATTCCCCGGCATCGATCATGTGAGCGCCTATCCATACTATGAGTACCCCGGCACCGCTCATAATAAGCATCAGCGTCGGCATCATAAAGGCAAGAGCCTTATTGACGAATATATATAATTTTGTCAAATCTATATTCGCCAGATCGAAACGGTCCTGCTCATGCTTCTCCGTTCTGAATGCACGCACCACAAGAGTTCCGGACAGTCTCTCTTTGATTACAAGGTTGATTCTGTCCAGCTTTCCCTGCATGACTTTGAATCTCGGAAATATAACAATGAAGGAGAACACCATGAGACCGCATACACAGATAAGTGCCAGCCCGACTGTCCACGAGAGCGACACACTTGTCCTGAGAGCCATAATAACTCCTCCAGCTCCCATAATCGGCGCCATCATAAGCAGCCTCATCATTGTAAGGGTGGTTTGCTGAATTATCTGCACATCGTTGGTGGATCTGGTTATCAGCGAAGCAATGCTGAATTTGTTCAATTCAGCCGCACTGAAACGAATAACCTTGTTAAAAAGATTCTTCCTTATTGTCTGGGCAGCCCTGGCTGCTGTAATGGCCGCAAAAAAACCGCCTGTAATGCTGCAAGCCACAGCAATTACAGCGATTCCTATCATTATCAGCCCCACATTTCTGATATGTTCCATATCGCCTGCCACTATGCCATTATCTATTATATCCGCCATATACTTCGGAAGGAGAAGTTCACACAATACCTGCCCGAACAGAGCAAGTACGGTGAGCAGTATAAACGGGATATATTTTTTGTAATAACTTACAACTGTTTTCATTTCATATCTTTATTATGTTTTTTACCGTTGTCTTTTTACACCTCAGGATATTATACCATTTAAAAGGCGTAAGGCCTAAAGGTTTTAAAGGCTTTTGGGGTTGACAATTGTTATGATCAGGTTTACAATTTGTTTGCACAATAACCCGCATACTGAAAGGAGGTCAGCAATGTCTACCAGAGATTCCGTGCTAAAAGCGCTAAAAGGCAATACGGGCCTATTTCTGTCCGGAGAGGAATTATCCTCACAGCTGGGGATTTCCAGGTCTGCTGTCTGGAAGGCTATTAAGATTTTGCGCGAAGACGGTTACCGCATTGAAGCAGCAACCAATCGCGGTTACAGACTGCTGAAAGGCGATGAAGATATCAGACTGAGCGAAGATGGCGTCAGAAACGCACTGCCCCGGGAGTTGAAGGGGAACCGGATCGTTTTTTATGATGTAACTGACTCTACTAACCTGAAAGCCATGCAGCTTCTGTTGAATTGCCCCGGCAGGCGCTCTCATGGGACTGTTATTTTGACTCCGCACCAGACAGCAGGCAAGGGCAGACTGGGAAGGAGCTTCTATTCCCCTGATAACGGCATCTATCTCAGCATAATTATCAAGCCCGATTTTGATATAAGCAAATCCGTACTGGTAACAGTTGCTGCAGCAACTGCTGTTGCTGAGGCTATAGAGGAAATCTGCGGACATAAGGCTGAGATTAAGTGGGTTAATGACATATATGTTGACAGAAAGAAGGTTTGCGGCATATTGACGGAGGCCACTACAAATTTTGAAACGGGGCAAATCGAGAATCTAATAATAGGCATCGGTATAAATACCAGTACCGAGGGCTTCCCCGATGATCTTCTTCAAACAGCCGGGGGCATTTCGGGAGACTTCTCCGCATCCCGACTGGCCGCATCGATTATCACGCGCACACTGGAATATGTTGAAGGTGTCAATGACGGGACGGCCTTCGTAGACGAATATCGCAGGCGCAGCTTTCTTGTGGGGCGGAATATTTCAGTTTATAAGGGGGCTTACCGGCAGGATCCTGCCGAAGAGCTTGGAGGCATTCCAGCATTTGTCGTCGGTATAGATGATGCCGGTGGTCTGATAGTAAGGTATGAGAATGGCGTTAAGGAAACGCTGACCACAGGCGAAGTTTCAGTAAGAATGTGAGTCGAGGTATAAAATGACAGAAAAAAAATACAGCAAAACTGCATATATGGCGCTTGCCGCTCTCTTTGCCGCACTTACCGCAGTCTGCTCCTGGATCTCAATTCCTTTGGGATTTACACCTGTGCCCATTAATCTGGCGACTCTGGCGGTATTTCTGGCAGGTGGTTTCCTGGGACCCCGTTACGGGGCTATCAGCCTGACGGTTTACGCTATGGCAGGTGCTGTGGGTGCTCCTGTTTTCGCCGGATTTCGCGGTGGCTTCAGTGTTATCGCAGGACCCACCGGAGGCTTCATAATAGGATATATAGCTGCAGCCTTTATCGTAGGGCTGATCTGCAGTCGCAATCGCAGTGTTCCGCATATTATTATTGCAATGATTCTGGCAATGATTGCGTGCTACACACTGGGAACCATATGGTTTGTTATAACCACACACACCAATGTAGCAGCAGCGCTATTATCGTGCGTTATCCCTTTCCTTCCCGGAGACGCTGTTAAAATCGCTGCGGGCACATTTCTCCTTCGCAGACTTTCATCACACCTGTAGCGAGAATTCTTCAGCTGGTTTTACAAAAATATTCATGAATTCTTCACAAAATCCGCTACAAAATAACATATTCAAGTGCTATCATACAATAGCAGAAGGGGTAACCTGATGCTTATGAATGGTGTGAGGGTCGGCGAACACCACAAAACTTCTTCTCATTCCCTAAAACTTCATCGGCTCTCACCACTTAATTCATAAATTTTCTTCGGTGAATTATACCTCCTACTAAAATGATAAAGACAAGTAATGCAAATAAGACAAAGGGCATGTCCCTTTGTCTTATTTGTCTGATTAAATGCTATTTGTTTCTGAACGGACAATGCATACGAGTACATATATGGCACTGGCGATTGCACTTAGGCCTTCCGTCCTCAAGAATCTCTTCATATTCCTCTTCGGTGATAAGTCCCATATCCAGCTTGTATGCAGACATGTCATATCCCTGCTTCTCGCATTCCAGTATATGTTTGATGGTTTCATCCCGGGCAGTATCTTTTTCCGCCAGCTCTTCCGCCAGATCGGCCAGTGCTCCCGTCTGCAGAGTTTTTGGTTTAATACCGTATTCGCTCTCCTCCGCCTTTTCAAATCTGAATCCGAGGCTTTTTTCCAGAAGCCTGACAGCACTTTCACGATGTCTGACACTCAGCACCCCAAGAGAAGCAATTATGTAGTCGTTATCAATGGCAACTTTCGCATGTAATGTAGGAAAGAGTCTGGTGCCCGTCTGGTCGTATTCGTGTATTCTGCCCATTATTTCCTTCCGGTGAGGAAGTCTGGTAAGGGCTCCGCCCGTTCCTATAATATATTTAACCTGTGTCAGATCCTTACCCTCGGCCACAGTGGTTCTGCCGCTGGGTCCGTATATGTATCTGATCTGACCGGCATGGCGCTCTACAGCTTTCATCACAGCCTCTTCAGTCAGTATTTCCACCAGCTTTATTTCGGCTTCGGTTTTAGGAATGGCTTCATAGGACTCCAGTGTCTTCTTCAGGTCTATCCCCTCCATAGCCGCCTTTTTCTCCAGCTTATCTTCACCGATGGATTCAATTATTTTCATTCGGTTGACATAGACACCCAGATCGCCCTCAACGGTTCTCTTTGCCTTTGGTTCCGGTGCAACCATAATTCTCGCCACATTATCCGATTCGGTTGCCACAGCATGAACATCAGTTGTGGCCCCTCCCACATCTATTACAACCACATCCCCCAGGCAATCATAAAGCAGCCTGGCACATTCCATTACTGCTCCGGGCGTTGGAATAATCGGGCCGTTAACCATGTCCCGCACATGTTCCATTCCCGGGGCATGGATGATATGCTCTTCAAAGGCCTCCTGTATAACTTTGCGGCAGGGTTCCACATTCATATCGTCAATCTTCGGATAAACATTCTCCACGATGTAGAGTTTCTGCCCGCTCTCCTCATCAAAGATTAGCTTCATTTCTTCCTGGTTCTCTATGTTTCCGGCATAGATAACAGGAGTATTAAGTCCCAGGCTTCTGATCTTTTCAGCATTGTCAATTGCCGTGTCCCGCTCGCCGTAGTCAACTCCCCCTGCAATGAGAATCAGGTTAGGCTGAATCTCTTTGATTCTTGCCAGGTCCGTTCTTCTGAGCTGACCCGCTGTAATAAAATGTATGATTCCGCCGGCACCCAGCGCCGCCTCTTTGGCAGCCCTTGCTGTCATATCGTATACCAGCCCGTGAACCGTCATCTTCAGACCGCCTGCTGCCGATGAGGTGGCAAGCATTTCATCGTACTCCAGCTTATCAATTCCCTTTTTCACACAAAGATCATCGATAGCCCCCTGGAGTCCGACCCTGACATCGCCCTCCAGGACTGATGTGGGAGCCTGTCCCTGAGCCCAGAACTCCGGTTCTTCCGTCTCTATATTTCTAAATGCATTCACAACTGTCGTTGTCGAGCCTATTTCAGCTACAAGCACATCTACTTTCATAATTCAAAACCTTTTTAACTGGGGCCGGGATTAAACCCGACCCCAAAACTTTTTAGCCTTTTGCCATAACTCTATCAGTCAGCTTCCACTGCCGGAGGTTCTTCGCCTCTTCTTCTCATGGCTTCTTCCGCCAGGAATGTTGCCACATCGATACCGTGTGAGTCTCGCCCGAAACCTTCATCGATTCCGGTTTCACGGGCTTCTTCAGGAATTACCTGAGTTCCGCCCGCAGCGATGATAACTTTATCGCGAATTCCCTTTTCGATAGCCAGTTCGTTAATCCGCTTCATGTTCTTGTAATGAATGTTATCGTGAGAGATGATTGTTGATGCCAGTATCGCGTCAGCATTCAGCTCTACAGCAGCGTCTACCAGCTTTTCCACCGGAACGGAAGTGCCCAGGTATTCAACCTTTATGCCCCATTTCTCGATTCCGCCATGCTTGATGTTAATTATCTCTCTCAATCCCACAGAGTGCTCGTCATTTCCTACTGTTCCGCAGACAACCTGCATAGGATGATCTTCAAATTCCTTATAGAGAACCGCATCCGACTGATGATGCGGAGGCTCGGGGATTGTCAGCGTTGAAGGATCAATATCGAACGGTACCTTGCCCTTCATCTCAATTCTTGTTCCTTCTGCATTCTGCAGAACTTCCTTGCTGATAACAATAGGATCTTCCAGTCCCAGTCTGTTTCCTATTTCCAGAGCAACCGCTTCAGCGGCTCTGGCATGGGTAGGAACACACATGGTCATCATTACAATTCCGTCGCCGCACCATTCAACTTCAGGAATAATGGCATCGCCGTCATGATACTTTGCAACCTTTTCAAGTCTTCTCTCTACATTGTCTTCTTCATCCAGTTCATCGATATAGACAATCTTGCTTCTGTCTTCGAAGGTGCATCCGCCGATGAGAGCCGAAGGATTTGCAGGGTCTCCGCCATACTGCTCAACATTATTATTGCCGAAATGTGCCGTGACAGGAGCCATGTAGTCATCTTCTCTTTCAAAGATATATCCATATCCTACTCCGCCGTCCAGCTTACGTGCGATTCCGTCTCCGTTTCTTTCAGGATATTTGCCTGAGTCAACAAAGAAACCTTCTTCAACCGCCTTGAAGTAACCGCCCACTTCAACGATTTCTTCCATAAACAGGAGAGCTCTTTCCTTGATGTCTCTCGTCATTTCAGGCAGAGGACCTTCCTTCTTGAGTTCAACCATTTCCATTAACCCGTCAAGACCGATGAAAGTCTGCTTGGCGTTATCGCATGCTTCGATGTTGTATATGTGCCAAGGTACATTTCTTCCTTCATCAGGAGTGATTGTTGACTGAATATCCGCACTTGTGAGCTTGGATATGAACATGTTCAGAACATGAGTAACAGTTGCTTCTCTCGCTGAAGAGCAGATGTACTTTGTGTTCTGCTGCGCTCTCATCTTGTACCTGTTACAGATATCTCTCAATGCTACCGCGTACGGCAGGTCATAGTATACACATGGGCCGGGAGTTGCCGTAGGAGGTACCGTCGACAGCGAAATGTTTTCCGGTTTGATACCGACTTTTTCGGAAAACAGCGAGTTGATTGCATGCTGTACTATCAGTTCCGGCATAACCTTCCAGGCATCTCTGGCTGTCGCGTTGGCGTTATGGGCGCCGTCAATCTGGAGCATATCAGCCCACTGCATAATCTTCTTTGATTCACAGGCGTCCACAAATGATCTGATTGCGTTAATGTCTCTGTAAAGAACATTGTACTGAGGGTCCTGATGTGCGCCATTTACACCTTCCTCCGCGAACATTACCGCTACATCCGGACCTGCTACCCCGGATACATAGGAATGGTAGTTAATCGGACGGCCAACCTCATCTTCTATAATGTCGCAGGCCTTCCTTTGAGCTCTGACCTGCTTCCGGGTAATGGGAACTCCGCCGATGCCCTGTGGCGTACCTTCCATAAGACCGTCAATGTGCGACTGACCCATATGTCTGATAACCATCAGGTGATCCGCACCATGCCACGCTCCCATTCGCATTCTTCTTATATCATCTTCAAATCTTCCCGAAGCGATTTCTGTGGTTATTACAGGCATTGGCTGAGGGTCTATGTCCTCGAAGTATTTTGATGGAGGCAGCCCGATGCTGTTTTTAAGAGGTCTGGAGCAATCCTTGTATTCAAAAGGTCCCATCTTGAGGCCCGGCGCGGGTTCTCTCCAGTGCCATCCTCTTCTTCTGGGCTCATACTTGTCCAGATCCTTGAGAAGCTCCCTTATATTCAGCTTTTCGTTAGGTTCTAATTTAAAATCCGACATCTCTTCACCTCCCTTACCTGAAACTTGCTGCTACTTCGTCCCAGTATTCGCCGGCAACCAGCTTTTCAGCGGCTTCCTTAGCTGAGAGGTCGTGTGCCTTCATTACCTTATATACAACATGACCGGCGCCGTGCCCCATGAGACCTCTGTCCATGCAGCCTTCGACAACCTTCTGAGTGTCCAGCGATGATACTCCCATTCTCAGCAGAACAGCTCTCTCAACGGAAGGAGTTGTGTTTTTCTTGCCCAGCTCAATAAGCGGATCCACCACCTGAGCCGTAAGTTCCCAGAATCTGTTGTATAGTTCTTCGTCAGTCAGATTAGCTATATGCTGTCTGCGCTGTTCAAAATCGTCTGCTCTTTTCATCCTTTTATCTCTCCCTTCTTACAGTTCTGACTTAATCTCTTCGATTGCAGCCTTAACCCATTCAACATCCTTTCTTGTTTCTTCGGCCAGATACTTAATATCTTCTTCTGTAGGTTCGAGAGTATATCTTCTAAGGTTGCCCCTTATAAGGGACTTTTTCTGTCTGTCCATATCCATATCGGTTACCTTTATCAGCGAAGGGTGCGATGGAATGATTACGCTCTTTCCCGGCACTTCATCGGCAGGATCTCCGAATCTTACTTCGATTCCATTTTCCCTGGCAAATGCCAGCTGAGGCTGTACATGTTTGCCTGCACCTGTGTACTCCGTCTCCTGAACGACAATCATCTGATCCTGATCCATTTCCTGTGCCAGAGCAAAGGCTGCTGCCAGCGAAGTGTTTCCTGCAGGTCCCTTTTCAAGACCCTCCAGCGTTGCCAGACATTCCGTGATGTAGAATACATCTCCCTGTGTGATTGTCACATATCTGTCCATATATCTGAGAGGTCTTGCCGCGGATCTCGGAACATCGCTGTGATCGGGATCCACCGCATAAGGAACACCGAATCCGGTGTGTCCTGTTGTACATGACTTCTTGTTGAAGGCGTCATCTGATGCCATGTGAAGCCCCGTCAGATCGATAGATGCACCCACTACCTGAGTATCGTCTGCTCCTGCCTTTTTCAGTCCTCGGGCTGTTCCCGTCAGGTTACCGCCGCCGGCATTTGTGCACACTATTACATCCGGATCCCTGCCGAATTTCTCTCTGAACTGCATTGAAATCTCATAACCTAAAGTTTCAACGCCTGCAATTCCGAACGGGGTATACAGGGACGCATTAAAGTATCCTGTCTCTTCTAAGAGCAGGATAAACTTGTAGAACAGCTCCGGCCCTACCGACAGCTGTACAACCTCTGCACCAAGAGCTTCGCACTTTCGTGCCTTTTCAATGATTTCAGGCTGTCCTATGCCGTGCGAGTCATAACATTCCTGAACGATTATACATTCCAGGCCCGCTATAGCCGCCTGTGAAGCAACCGCTGCACCGTAGTTTCCCGATGTAGCCGCAATAACGCCCTTGTATCCGTGCTTCTTGGCGTGGTATACAGCATTAGCCGCTCTTCTTGCCTTAAAGCTGCCTGATGGGTTGCAGGCTTCATCCTTGATAAAGATTCTGGCACCTTTGCCTTCAGGTGCACATTTTCTTGCCAGTGCCGTCAGATTTTTCAGTTCGAGAACAGGAGTGTTTCCTACATTTACGCTATATTGAATTTCCTGCATCTCTTCCAGAGAGTATCCTGTTTCTCTCATCATTTTTTCGTAATCAAAAGCCATTGAACCGGATTCAAAGACGGAATAATCTATTCCCAGAGCCTTGTTCATTACTTCATTCTTTCTTGCCATTACGCTATCGTAATCCTGAGGTAACTTAGTCATTATTTCTCACCTCCGTATAGAATTCCTCTGACCTGCTTGTCTATTGCCAGCAATTCAGGTACACACTTGCCATAGTCGTGCTCATAGTAAGGATTTACTTCAATGAGTGTGCCCGTTTCACGTCTGCCGTTAACTGATTCAATTTCTACTTCGTCGCCTATTTCAGCGTCAGCAAGCAGATATCCCTTCGTCCACATTTCCAGCGGACAGGCCTGAGTGTCTGCCGGCAGCTTGCCGGTTCTCTCTTCAGCCTTAAGAATAATCTTATGGATTCTCACCCATTCACCTTTCTTTGCCATTTTTTCCTCCTCTCGTAGACCGCGCCACGCGCTACTTTACTATCTTCTTTTCAGGGTTAATTCTCTTTCTCACATCTCCCATCAGGCATCTTGGAATAGGCAGGTCGATCATGGTCACCAGACCCGGCTCTGCATTGATAACCTGAGGAATCATGTTGGCGCACATAGCGATTGTTCCCAGTCCCCCTTCAACTTCCGGTGAGTTCAGCATGTTTATCGGTGGAGTTCCCTTGATAATCACATAGTCTCCTGTAGTTACACCAACCTGTTCAGGTTCAATCTGCTGCGGATGCTCCATCCTTACTTCCATACCGTTTGACAGTGTAGCGTCAGCCTCCATGGAAACTCCTGCACATGAACCTGCAGCCGCAAAACCATGAGGTGATTTTCTGTCAACTTCCGTTGTGATCGGATTCATGTCCTGTGAGAATTTCTCAACATCCAGTCCCAGACCTGCTGCAATCATGCCAACGGATTCCGCAAAGCCCACATGACCTGACATTGTTCCTTCAGCCTTTCTCTTCTTGAACTCTTCAACTGAGATGCCAATGCCTTGTTCTTCCATTACGACAGGTCCGAACGGTGACAGAGAATTAACCCGCCTTGATAAAATATGTTCTACATCAGTCATGCATCCTGTCATTACAAGCACCAGCAGATCCATAATATGTCCCGGGTTGATTCCGGTTCCCAGCAGCGTTACACCGTTAGCCTTGGCAATTTTATCCAGCTCTTCTGCCAGGTCAGGGCTCTGTGCTGCAGGGTAGGCCATTTCTTCAGCTGAAGTTATGCAGTTGATTCCCTGTTCCAGGATATATTTCATTCTTGGAAAAGCGTTCCTGGTGAAAGAGTCAGTACAAAGAATGACAATATCGGCGGCACCCGGTTTAATTACATCCCGGTAGTCCTGAATTATCACATCTTCTTTGTCGCCCTTCTCGGTCTTTATATAGTCGTACATTGAAGTTCCGATCTTAGGACCTCTTCCTGCAACTCCTGCAATATCAACGCCTTCTTTTTTCAGCAGCATGTCTGCAACACCGCCGCCCATGGCGCCGAGACCCCAGATAATTACTTTTACATTTTTCATCTTTTAAATTCCTCCTTATAAAAACATCTTACATTTAAGGCAATTATAATTGTTACCATTTAAATACGCAAATCCTGTGCCAAGCCGTTTACATATATACTCCGCGTGCGAAAGACATTGAATTTCCAATGTCTTTCGGTTTTGTTTCAACATCCGGTATGTCTTTTTTGGAAAGAAATTCATATTTGAGCAAATATTTTTGCATATTATAGCAAATATTTTTGCTATAAGTTGTATTTTTTGATTTTATGCTGAAGATTTTGCCGTAGCATACCAAGTGCCGCAGCTGTCTTTGACACATTCCCTTTATTGGTTGCCAGGTGTTGGCGGATTGCAGTTTTTTCAATATCCGCCAGATACTCCGCCAAATTCCCTCCGCTGTACACAAACCTGTTGAAATGGCCGGACTCTCCCCCGTAGCTGCTGCCCACTGAAATGTCCCGCTCTGACAGAACATGCTCATCTCCCGCCATGGAAACAGCTGACATTATTATGTTCTCCAGTTCACGCACATTCCCCGGATAGTCATAGTTCTCCAGTTTCTGCAATGCCTTGTCCGAAAGCATCCATATCTCTTTACCGTAATGTTCATTATGCTTTTTCAGAAAAGCATTTGCCAGAACAGGAATGTCATCTTTTCTATCTTTTAGTGCCGGAAGAGTCAGGTTGATTATATTTAACCTGAAATAAAGATCCTTCCTAAGAGCTTTGGTTTCAATCAACTTGTCAACCGGTTCGTTTACCGCCGCAATAATTCGTACATCCACCGGAATATCTCTGTCTCCTCCCACACGCCTTATGTATTCCTCCTGCAAAACCCTTAGCAGCTTGCTTTGGAGATCATAAGGCATGGCGCTTATTTCATCCAGAAGCAGGGTTCCCCCATTGGCCTGCTCAAATAAACCTGCTCTGTCAACCGCTCCCGTGAATCCCCCTCTGGATGTTCCGAACAGAATTCCTTCAAGCAGGCTTTCGGGCAGTGCCGCACAGTTCTGCGCAAGAAACGGCCCTTTACCGCGCACTCCGTCGTAATGAATGCTCTGAGCAAAAAGTTCCTTCCCGGTTCCTGTTTCGCCGTATATGAAAACCGATGCGTCGTTTTCAGCCGCTTTTTTTGCCTTTGCTATCAGCCTCTTAAACTCAGGATTTTCACCAATAAGATCATCAAAACCGTATTTCTTTATTCCTCTTGTTGTGTGACCGTTCTCTCCTTCCTCCGCTTCACCGCGCAGATCCAGAATGGTTTCGCTCATGGTTTTTAATTCGGTAATATCCCTCGCAACCTCCATTGCCGCAATAACCCTGCCGTCGACAGCAATGGGAACAGTAGAATTTACTGTGGTAATCTTTTTCCCGTAAGCATTCTGATAAGTCTGCTCCTTGTTCATCGTTGCCTTGTTCTTGTGAAGAGCCCGGAACAGTGTGCTCTCGCTCTCCGGTATATTTGAAAACGTTGAGCGAAAAGGCTTGCCCAGCACATCTGCTACATTGAGTTTCTCCAGCTTAGCCATTGCTTCATTGTATAAAATTGTTATTCCATCGGCATCCACTATATGCATAGCACCGCCCGTGAATTCAGCTGCCGCCTGAAGGATAGCCATGTATTCTTTTGGTTTCATTTCCGCCTCCTTGCTTTGATGCTATTGTATCATCTGCCGGGTCCCGGTGCAAATATTTTTGCGGTAACGACCCTTGCCAATAAGTGAAATTTCATTTAGAATAGTATTGCTATTAGACGATGTATGGAGGAACCGCATGAAGAGAAAGATTGTATTTATAGGCAACAGCATAGTTAACGGCTATCCTTTCAGCAGAGGGAAAAGTTTCCCGGGTATTGTCCGCGACGGACTGAAAGAAGGTGCGCCGGCAGATGAATATTCGCGCAGAGGTTTTGGTTTTGATGTGATAAACAAAGGTGCCAACGGCGAGTCTACAACCGATATAATGGCACGCTTTGATAGAGATGTCCTTGCCCATAATCCGGATCTTGTTTTCATTATGACCGGAACCAATGACTTCATATACAGGGAGGCAACACCGGAGAAAGCCTTTGCGAATCTGGAAGAAATGCGAAAAATACTTGAAGCTGCCCATCCCGATACTGCACTCATATACATGACGCCCCTTCCTCCGGATACCGCTAAAGCCGAGGTTATGTGGCTGGCGGGTATGGGAATATCCTATGATGCTGTGGAAAAGCAGCTGGATATATTTTCAGAGAAGATCAGAGCCTCCGGAGTGCCCTTCATAGATACAAACCGCCTGTTCAAAGATTATGTTGCCGGACTGGATGACCCGGAAGCAGCATATGTGGACGGAATACATCCGCAGCAGGACGGACAGCGGTTCATCGCTGACCGGGTACTTAACTGGTTACGGGAAAACTATTAACTAACGGGATTATTAACGGGATTAAGGAGACAACGCAATGCGATTACGAAAAGAAATAGACGAACTGCAAGAAAAGGATGTACTTCTCATAGCACAGATTTCGGATGCTTTGGCACACCCTGCAAGAATCAAGATTTTCAGATATATCATGGCATGTAATAAGCAGAGAGAATCGGTATGCAACAAGGATCTTGTTGAAGTTTTCGACTACTCTCAGGCAACAATTTCACAGCATGTCAAAAAGCTTGTAGATGCGAATCTGCTGCAACTTAAAAAGGAGAATCGCTTCTCCTTTTACTATGTACATCTGGGCACTCTGCAGAATTACCTGGATGCAACAAAAAATTTCGGAAATATGGAATAGTCCTATATGATTATTCTCTTATTGCATCTATGCCGATGTTCGCCAGTTCATCGGCTCTGTTGTTTTTTGCTGTGATGTATTCAAACTCCTTTAAGGAGAACTTTTCTCCGTTCCATTGCCGGAATTTATCATAAAGGTCTTTTATGTCTTCCTTCCCGCCGCTAAGATTTACATGTCCCTTAACTCTATAGAATTCTATGGTATGCCGCTCCAGATACGGCAGCAGCGCTTCCCACAGATCCTGATTCTCCACCGGCTTTTTCTTTGTTGTCTTCCAGCCGTTTTTCTGCCAGTTAATATACCACTTTTTTCTGAAGCATTCCATGAGATAGCTGCTGTCGGAAAAGACCTGTATCGTCTGATTCTCCTTTTTTATAGCCCTGAATGCTTCCAGCAGTGCGGTCATTTCCATGCGATTGTTGGTGGTGTTGGGCTCAGAGCCATAGATTTCCTTACCGGCACTTCCGAATTCCAGCACGGCTCCCCAGCCTCCCAGATTCTCATCGCTCTGGTTTCCGGAACACCCTCCATCCGTATATATGCGCAAAACCCTGTCATCTCTCATCTGTTAACCTCCGATACTACTTGTGGTAGACCTCGTTTCTGTTTATCTTAAAAGCCCTGTAAACCTGCTCCAGCAGGATAACTCTCATCATCTGGTGGGGGAATGTCATTGCTGAAAAAGACAGTTTCAGATTCGCACGGGCACTGACTTCCGGCGATAGCCCCAGAGATCCGCCGATTACAAATACAACAGAGCTCTTCCCGTCAAGTGCCAGTCCGGCAATCTGCTCTGCCACCTGCTCGGAGCTCAGGGTCTTACCCTTTATCTCCAAAGTAATCACATAGTCATTTTTATTTATTCTCGAGAGAATTTCTTCTCCTTCCGCTTTCTTGACGGCTTCTTCATCGGCCGCCGAAGGGCCGGTACCGAGCGGACTCTCTCTGAGCTCAATTATTTCAGGCGTGCAGTAGCTCCTGAGCCTTTTCATGTATTCGGAAACCGCATCTTTCCAGTACTGTTCTTTGAGTTTTCCTATTGCGATTACGGTTATGTTCATACTTCATAAACCTCGCTGCGCCTGTCCCGCAGAACTACCCCGACTTTCAAATCGTCACTCAAAAAAATGCTGTTTTCTTCAAGTGTGTTTTTTACCGCCAGCATGGCAAATTCAGGAGTGTTGTTTTCACGGCTGAGATGTCCCAGCAGTACGCGGCGGCGTTTCGGAAGCCGCTTCACGATTCTCGACAGCCACTGACCCGCTGTCACATTTGACAGATGTCCTTCATTACTCAGAATCCGCTGTTTAAGCGGATACGGATACCTCCCATACAGCACCATTTCTTTTTCGTGGTTTGCCTCCAGAAGAAGCAGATCCGCATCATGTATTTCTTCAAAAATTTCTTCTGTTATATGTCCCGAATCCGTGCAAAAGCTTATCTTCCTGTTCCCGTTATATATGGAAAAGCCCACAGGTTCAGCCGCATCATGGGAAATAGCAAAAGGTTTAATCACAAAATCTCCTATGCTGAATTCTTCTCCAGTGACAAAGATTCTCTTTCGCAGTTCGTCTACGGGTCTTTCGATAGCTTCCCATGTGGAAGCATTGGCATAAACGGACAACTCCGGAATCCGGCGTGACACTACAGGCAGGCTCTTCACGTGGTCAATATGCTCGTGTGTCACAATTATTGCTCTGACCATATCCCGGCTAGTACCTGTCTCTTCCAGCCCCTGAAAAATACGTTTGCCCGAAATACCCGCATCTATTAAAATTGCCGTCTTGTTGTCCTTTACCAAGTAGCAGTTTCCGCTGCTTCCGCTGGCCAGGGAACAAAATTTAACTGTCATATAATCTCCTCTGGTTGTACTTATCTCCAATGATAGACTTATTATACCAGTAAAAAAAAGTATGGTAAACTCCCAGTGCAATGTTAAAGTAACAGCAATTACAAAAGCCCCGTTCAAATAAGATTGAACGGGGCCTTTATTAGTTTTTTATTTACTTATGTCTGCTTGCGTACTCCTTAAATTATATTTCCTCTCTTCTTCGCAACATCGTCCATACGATGCCAATGGCTGACAGGAGCAACACATTAAAGACTCCGAGCAAGCCGTTACGGTCACCGGTGCTGACTCCGTCATCATCCGCCTTGTAGTTATTTGTGAATATAGCTGCATCCACGGTCTTGCCTCCGGCAGATGTAATTGTCCTATTGAGTGACAGAACATGGTCTTCGCTCTCGGTTACCTCGCACTTCATGGTGTATACTGTCGCGTCATATTTGTAGCCTGCTTCACCGGAATTAATCTCCGTTATCTCGTACTCGTAAGTGCCGGGCTTGTCATAAGTGATCAATCCGAACCCTGTTTCACCGGCTCCTGCTATGATAGCTGTCATGGAAGAATTGCCTCCTGCAGCCTCAGGCATTGGTGCACCACTGGTCTTTACTGCCAGCTTGAAGGTGAAGGTGGATTCCTTTTTCGGCGTACCTCCACGAATCTGCTTGATTACCTCAGGATCTGTATAAACCTTATTGTATGCAAATTCGTTATTGAAAGTGAAGCCCGTATCTCCCGGCTTAATATCGTCAGATGTCCATTGGATTGTCATCGGTTTACCATCAAATGCATCCGTCACTGTGGCTGTCACATTGAATACGCTTGTATCGTACTTGACATTTGCGAGCGTTCCGCTGTCTTCCCGGATTGTATACTTATACTCGCCTGCCTTTGTAAATTCGATACCAGGGAAGGTTACATTCCCCGCAGCATCATTCTTGCCGGTTCCGACTACATTACCTTCCTCATCCCTCATGGTGAAGGAGAACTCTTCCGCATCAAGATCTCTGCCTGTGAGTACCTTTGTAACCTTAAGAGCATCAGTTACGGAATCGTTTTCAGGATCCGGTATCACCGGCGTATACTTGTTCACAAATGTGAAATACGGAACATCCGAAGGATTCATCGTAACATCGATTTCGCCTTCTCCATTATCCTTAACTGTAATCTTGAAAGTCTGATCCTTGTCATTTACAACGCCCGGATAGCTTCCGCTTTCGCTTACCGTATACTCAAAAGTCTTGCTTTCCAAGAATCCGCCTTCAGGATCGTCCGGATTTTTAAGATCGTCAAGCTTGAAGGTAATTTCACCGAAGTTTACGTTTCCGGCTTCATCATTCTTAGCAGTTGTCTTCTCAGGCATCGGTGTGCCTTCAGGTGCAGTAATCCTGAAGGTATAGTCATCTCCCACCAGTTCCTTGCCGGATAATACCTTAAGACCGACAATATCATGCTTTCCTGTAGCCTTGTACTCGTTATTAAAAGTTGTATCTGCCGGATATGTCGGTTTAGCAACCAGCTTGCCTTCATTGTTATCCGCAACCTCGACCTTAACGGTAATAGCCAAATTATCATATGTGATACCGTTAATGGTTTCTCCACCGTTTACCTCGGTTATCTTATAGTAATGTGTGCCTTCTGCATTG
This sequence comes from uncultured Oscillospiraceae bacterium, assembly GCA_964345275.1. GTDB lineage: Bacteria > Bacillota > Clostridia > Peptostreptococcales > Anaerovoracaceae > Lentihominibacter. Next base: position 1,039 of record CAYFQD010000002.1, on the reverse strand, counting down.
TAGCTGATTGCGGAGAATTCAATGTCGCCGTTTGCCTTGTTTCCTACATTCTCCTGAGTAGTACCGCCGGTTACAGCTTTACCCTTATCATCTACTTCAACAAGGTTGAACTTGAACTGATCAGCATTCAGCTTCATGTTACTGAAAGACTTTTTAGCCTTCAGAACAAGTGTTGTCGGCTCAGCACTGTATGTATTCGTAAAGGTCTTTTCTGCATCCCCGTCTCCGCCGGAGTATACGACTGTCGCACTAAGCTTGCCGGTGCCGGAATCAGTCACGTCAACCGCTACCGTAATTTCACGATTATCGTAAGTCACTCCTCCGACACTGCCCGATTCCTCTTTGACTTTATATGTATAAGTGCCGGCATCACTGTAGGTTACACTTCCGAAGTCAATCTTACCGTTTGCATCGTTATTTACAGTGGTCTTCGCAGGCATCGGTGTATTATCAGGTGCATCTGCAGCCTTGACTATTGTAAAGCTGAATTCACCTGCTTCTAATTTTTTATCTCTGCCGGTGAGCTTCTTGTTGAGCTCTATGGAAGCTCTTGTAGATTCCACCTTATAGTCGTTTGTGAACACGGCTTCATCCACTGAATTGCCGTCATCTGACGTAATCGTCCTCTTAAGAGACAGCACATGGTCTTCGCTCTCGGTTACCTCGCACTTCATGGTGTATATTGCCGCATCATATTTGTAGCCTGCTTCTCCGGAATTAATCTCCGTTATCTCGTACTCGTATGTGCCTGGCTTGTCATATGTAATCCGTCCGAACTCCGTTTCACCGGCTCCGACTATAGTGGCCGTTATGGAAGAATTGTCACCTGCCGCCTCAGGCATTGGTGCACCACTGGTCTTGGCTGCCAGCTTGAAGGTGAAGGTGGAATCCTTCTTAGGCGTCTCTCCACGGATCTGCTTGATTACTTTAGTATCTGTATGAACCTTGTTGTACGCAAATTCATTTTTGAAAGTGAAGCCTGTCTCTCCCGGCTTAATATCGTCAGATGTCCATTGGATTGTCATCGGTTTACCATCAA
>CAYFQD010000001.1:38035-101298 GCA_964345275.1 uncultured Oscillospiraceae bacterium | reverse complement strand
ATGGCAAAATCAAAATTCGAGAGAAATAAGCCACACATTAACATTGGCACAATCGGTCACGTAGACCACGGTAAGACAACTCTTACAGCAGCAATCACTATTACTCTTCAGAAGAAATACGGCCTGGGCGAAGAGGTGGCATTTGATGAAATCGACAAGGCTCCTGAAGAAAAGGAAAGAGGAATCACCATTTCAACCTCCCATGTTGAGTATGAAACTCCAAACAGACACTATGCACATGTTGACTGTCCGGGACACGCCGACTATGTTAAGAACATGATCACAGGAGCGGCGCAGATGGACGGAGCCATTCTGGTCTGTGCGGCAACAGATGGTCCTATGCCTCAGACAAGGGAACACATCCTGCTGTCAAGACAGGTAGGCGTACCTTACATCATCGTCTTCCTCAACAAGTGCGATATGGTAGATGATGAAGAGCTTCTGGATCTGGTAGAGATGGAAGTGAGAGAACTTCTTGACGAGTATGACTTCCCGGGAGACGATATTCCTGTAATCAGAGGTTCAGCACTCATGGCTCTGGAAAATCCTGATGGCGAGTGGGCAGACAAGATCGTGGAACTGATGGAAGCAGTAGACGAATACATTCCTGAACCTGTAAGAGACACGGAGAAGCCTTTCCTTATGCCGGTAGAGGATGTATTCTCAATTACCGGAAGAGGAACAGTAGCAACAGGAAGAGTTGAGAGAGGAACTCTGAAGGTTGGCGAAGAAGTAGAAATCGTAGGTATGACGGACGAGAAGAGAAAGGTAGTTGTAACCGGAGTTGAGATGTTCAGAAAGCTTCTGGATCAGGCGCAGACAGGTGACAACATCGGAGCACTTCTGAGAGGCGTGCAGAGAACCGACATCGAAAGAGGACAGGTCCTGGCACATCCGGGAACAATCAAGCCTCATACAAAGTTCAAGGGGGAAGTATATGTACTGAAGAAGGAGGAAGGCGGCAGACATACACCTTTCTTCAACGGCTACAGACCGCAGTTCTATTTCAGAACGACAGATGTAACGGGAGATCTGACCCTTCCTGAAGGAACAGAAATGTGCATGCCGGGAGATAACATCACAATGACAATCGAGCTTATCACACCGATTGCTATCGAAGCAGGACTGAGATTCGCTATCAGAGAAGGCGGCAGAACAGTAGGATCCGGCGTTGTAACTGAAATAATCGAATAGGCACAGCAACAGACAGGACATAACTATTCCGAAAACTTAAAAAGGCCCGGCCGTATTAACGGTCAGGGCCTTTCTATGTCTTTCTATTTTTTGAAAGTAACGCTGTCTGTGCCCAGCAGCTCTTTAGTGTTCATGTTGTAGATTTTAAATACCAGTTTCCCTTCTTTACCCATAAGAGGTACAGAGTAGAAAAATCTGGCGGATTCTTTGGAACCGGACTTCCAGCCGGTACCGAGCATATTGATCTCCTTGCCGCCGTTAGGCCATAGAGCCTCATAGTAAACATCTATCGTTTCACCCGGAGGACCGCCTCCTGCCGTAACATGGAAGTAAACAGTGTCGGATCTGCTGGCTGAGCTGATATCATCGCTGTAGTTATCCGATGACAGGTTACAGACTATCTTGAAGTTCCATTTGTAGTAAGCGTAATATATTTCATTAATTCCCGGATATTCAGCTTCTTTGAGTTCTGTAAGGTAGGATTCAAATTTCTTTCCTCCCTTCTGTATATTAGCAGATAAATATGCAAACTTTGTGTCTGCAATCTTATCTCTGATTTCATCCGTTTCGTTAATTCCTTTCGCCATAGTGTAGAACATCAGGGCAGTCTCATATTTTTTGTTTTTAAGGCTGGAGTCCCCGCTGGCAACATAGCTGTCAAAAAGAAAAGTATCGCTGGTTGTTTTGAACTGGACGAGAAAGGAATTAATATGTTCGGAAACAATATTCAGAGTTTCTTGTTTTTCCCGTTCGATAGCCGGCTGAATCAAAAAAAAGTAGGAAAAAACACCAACAGCTATCATAATAACCAAAAGAGAGGAAATCGAAATGATCATCTTTTGTTTTGGAGTAAGTTTGCCTTTGGGAATATATACTTCCTCATACTTGACAGGCATGCCCTCATAACTGCCGGGCTCCTCACCCGGACGGTGAAGGAAGAAAAGAGAACGCAAAATATCTCTTTCCAATCCGCAATTATTACATTTTTCTCCCTTATTCATGGTACCGCAGCTGCATGACCAATAGTCGCCGGATTCTTCATACCAGTATTTGGGCTTGGTCGGGGTGGATGTGAATTGTTCCATAATATCATGGTATTCAGCATCCGCCGGTGTCAGGGGACGAGGCTCAAAATCCCGGGCGTTGCCGCTGTTTCCAAGAGTATCTTTGAGGCTTTGATGACCCTTGCCGATTTTCTTCTGAAGGGCTACCATATCCTCCAGACCCTCGGCATACTGCGTCTTTCGGGAGAATGGAGATTTCCCGCTGGCATAATCCCCGGAATCCTCTATTATGTTCTCAGCCTCAACCTGTGTCAGGGTTTCAGTGATGAACTCTTTTTCCTTACCCCATTTTTTGCTTCTCAAATCATCATCTCTCCATTTATATGTAACAATTATATATTAAATAGAATCAAATATAACGGCTATATTATATCAACAAGCAAGAAAATTACCAATAAACTTTATTAAGATAAAAAGATATATACCTGAAGTAGACCATAAAAAGTATCTTGTATACACAATAGTGCTCAATTGACATTGATTCAGCATTTTAGTAAAGTATAAGTTGTATTAGTTTATGCACAAAAATCATAGCCTAAAGAGGGGGATACTATGAGAAAAACAAGAATGTTAACCATGGATGGAAACACTGCTGCGGCACATGTGTCTTATGCTTTTACAGATGTAGCAGCCATTTATCCAATAACACCTTCATCTGCAATGTCGGAGACAGTGGATGAGTGGTCGGCTTATGGAAGAAAGAATATATTCGGGCAGCCTGTAAAGGTTGTTGAGATGCAGTCTGAACAGGGTGCAGCCGGGTCCGTACACGGTTCTCTGGCAGCAGGGGCACTTTCAACGACATATACCTCGTCCCAGGGGCTTTTGCTTATGATTCCTAATATGTACAAGATAGCAGGCGAACTGCTTCCAGGTGTATTTCATGTAGCGGCAAGAAGTATTGCTACTCATGCTTTGAGTATTTTTGGCGATCATTCGGATGTAATGGCCTGCAGACAGACGGGATTTGCCATGCTATGCTCCAATTCCGTTCAGGAGGTAATGGATCTGGGCGGTATAGCACATCTTTCTGCAATAAAGGGCAGAGTACCTTTTTTGCATTTTTTCGATGGTTTCAGAACTTCCCATGAGGTTCAGAAGATAGATGTGTTTAATCACGATGACTTCAGAAATCTGGTTGACTGGGAAGCTATTGATGAGTTTAGAGCAAGGGCGCTGAATCCGGAGCATCCGGTAATACGGGGCACGGCACAAAACCCGGATGTATTTTTCCAGGGCAAGGAAGCTGCCAACAGATATTATCAGGCCATTCCGGAAATCGTTGAGGATTACATGAAAGAGATCAGTCAGCTTACCGGAAGAAAATATAAGCCATTTGATTATGTAGGAGCGCCTGATGCCGAGAATGTTATAATTGCCATGGGTTCTGTATGTGAAACCATAGAAGAGACCATGAACAAGATGTTAGAGGACGGACACCGTGTGGGACTTGTAAAGGTAAGATTATATCGACCATTCTCCAAGAAGCATTTCCTGGATGTTCTGCCTAAATCCGTAGAGAGAATTGCCGTACTGGACAGAACCAAGGAACCGGGAGCTCTCGGGGAACCACTTTATCAGGATGTTAAGACTGCTCTTTACGGAATGCGTAATGCACCTGAAATATATGGAGGCAGATACGGTCTCGGATCCAAGGACACAACTCCGGGCATGATTCTTTCCATCTACGACAATCTGTACCACAAGAAACCTAAAAACAACTTTACCGTCGGAATCGAAGATGATGTGACAGGGCACTCTCTGCCGTATACAGAGGGAATTGCCAGAGAACCTAAGGGAACCATCAAGTGCAAATTCTGGGGTCTGGGTTCTGACGGAACGGTAGGCGCCAACAAGACAGCCATAAAGATTATAGGAGACAAGACAGACCTGTATGCTCAGGGATATTTCGAATACGATTCAAAGAAGTCAGGAGGACTGACTGTGTCTCACCTCAGATTCGGCGAACAGCCTATTCAGTCCACATACCTGATTAACAGAGCTGATTTCGTGGCATGCCACAATCAGGCATACATCAGACAATATGACATGCTTAAGGAATTAAACAAGGGTGGGACATTCCTTCTCAATTGTCTTTGGACTGATGAGGAAATCGCGGAAGTGCTTCCTGCTAAGATGAAGAGAGATCTGGCTAAGAAGGAGATTAATTTCTATGTGATTGACGGCTGGAAAATTGCCGGCGATATAGGGCTGGGCGGAAGAATCAATATGATTATGCAGGCTGCCTTTTTCCAGCTGACCGGAGTAATACCTATAGATAAAGCGATAGCATATCTGAAAGAAGGAATCGACAAGAGCTATAAGAGAAAAGGTCAGAAAATCGTGGATATGAACTTCCGGGCAGTTGACGAGGGTATCCGTAATATCAGAAAAATCGAGATCCCTCCGGAATGGGCGGATTGTGAGAATCCAAAAGAGAAGTTTGAGGAACTGCCTGAATTCATCAGCGAAATAATGCTTCCTATGAACAGGAAGGAAGGTGACGACTTGCCGGTAAGTGCCTTTAAAGATATTGCCGACGGTACATTCCCGCTGGGAACATCTGCTTACGAGAAACGCGGAGTAGCGGTTTATCTTCCGGAGTGGAAGAAGGACAGCTGTCTGCAGTGCAACCAGTGTGCTTTTGTCTGTCCTCATGCGGCCATTCGTCCTATGCTTATTTCCGATGAGGAGAAGGCTGCGGCACCGGAGGGTTTTGATACTCTTACGGCCATGGGAAAGGGTCTCGTAGGCCTGAATTACCGTATGCAGCTCTCAGCTATGGATTGTATGGGTTGCGGAAACTGTGAAGATGTATGTCCTGCTAAGGAGAAGGCTCTTGTCATGAAGCCGTATGCTGAAGTTGTTCATGAAAGCGAAAACTGGGAATACGGTATTAAGCTTCCTCGCAGAGAGCATCTGTTTAACGGAGAAACTGTCAAGGGAAGTCAGTTTGCAAAGCCTTACATTGAATTCAGCGGAGCCTGTGCGGGATGCGGTGAAACTCCGTATATTAAGCTGGCAACACAGCTCTTCGGTGACAGGATGATTATTGCCAATGCAACCGGGTGTTCATCAATCTGGGGGGCATCAGCACCAAGCATGCCTTACTGCAAGGATGAAAACGGTCGCGGGCCGGCATGGGCTAACTCCCTCTTTGAAGATAATGCCGAATACGGTTATGGAATGGCAATGGCCGTTAAGCAGATGAGGGAGAAAATAGAAAGAAATATGAGAGCTCTTCTTGAACTTGATGTGGATGAACGCCTTAAGGAAGCGATGGAAGAGTGGCTGGAACACAAAGATGACCGAAAGGAAACAAGAGCCAAAAGTGAGAAGGTGCTGGCTGCCATTGAAGCAATGAGTTCCATGGACGATGTGGTTAATTCGCTCTGTGAACGTATAGTTGAGGCGAAGGATTACCTGGTAAAGAAGTCCATATGGGCTCTTGGCGGTGACGGCTGGGCCTATGACATCGGTTACGGGGGGCTTGATCATGTACTGGCATCAGGTGAGAATATCAATATACTGGTATTTGATACGGAAGTGTACTCAAATACTGGCGGTCAGGCATCCAAGTCAACTCCTACAGCTGCGATAGCCAAGTTTGCCGCTTCAGGAAAAAGAATGAAGAAAAAGGATCTTGGCCTTATGGCAATGTCCTATGGTTATGTATATGTGGCTCAGGTCGGTATGGGAGCCGATAAGAATCAGCTCATGAAAGCTATGCTTGAAGCCGAGGCTTATGATGGTCCTTCGATAATCATTGCTTACTCTCCGTGCATAAACCATGGCCTCAAGAAGGGTATGAGCAAAACCCAGGAAAACATAAAGGATGCCGTTGAAGCAGGTTACTGGCATTTGTATCGATACAATCCGGACTTGAAGAAAGAAGGGAAAAATCCGTTCGTTCTTGATTCGGGTGAACCGACTGCTTCATTCCGCGATTTCATTATGGGTCAGATCAGATATTCAGCTCTCGCCGAGGAATTCCCGGCGGTAGCAGAAAAGCTCTTTAAAATGACAGAGCAGGAAGCTGTGGAAAAATATGAAAAATTCAGCAAGCTTGCATCTCAGGAGGGTACGGGAATACTGTAAGAATGTCACTTGTGCAGCTTGTGCATGGCCACAAATGCCTGTCCCAGGGCGATACCTCCATCATTGGGGCTGACAGAGATATTGTAATAAGGTTCAAAGCCTTCTGTGCGGAGCTTCTCGAGAACACCCTCCATAAGGATTTTGTTCTGGAAGGTTCCGCCGCTGAGGGCAACCTGATTCACACCGCAAGATGAGCGAATGGCGGTGCACTGATGGACAATCATATTGATAATTCGCTCGTGAAACACCAGGGCCAGGTCCGATGCAGGATCTTTACCCGGGTGTTTTTTTGCATAAGCGGCAGCATCTTCCAGCATAATAGCACATTGTCCTTCGTAATGATTATAGTCACATATTCCAAGAAGAGATGAAACTGCGTCGAAGAGACGCCCCATGCTGGAGCTTTTTACAGTGTTGATACGGCGGCTGATTGCCTTCAGGACAAGCTGAGAGCCGGGCTGTGAAAGCAGTCTGTCGCGTCCATAGGCCACTATGTCAGCAATATCCGGGACGATAGCTTCCGGATTATCTGTCTGGCGATTCTCCATATTGTCATAAGCGGCAATGTAACTTAAAGCAGAGTGCAAACCTTTTTTAATGGAAGAATCTCCGCCAATCATGTCAACATATTTGAGATGAGCGATTCGCTCCATTTCCCCGCCTTCACAGATGAGGAACTCTCCGCCCCATATATTACCGTCTGTGCCGTAGCCCGTTCCATCAAAGCTTACTCCGATAACGGGACCGTCAAGGTTGTTTTCGGCCATTACCGATGCAATATGCGCATGATGATGCTGTACCGCAAGAACAGGGAGAGGGGAAGTGTGTTTATTTGATGATGCAAAATCTCCGGCATATTCTGTAGTAAAGTAAAGGGGATGCATGTCACGGACAACTGCATCCGGTTGTATTCTGAAAAGACATGACATTCTATCTACATTTTCACGGTAAACAGTCTGACTTTCAATGGTATCCATGTCGCCGAAATACTGGCTCATATAGACAAAGGGTCCTTTAGTCAGTGCGAAGGAATTTTTTAGCTGACTGCCGACAGCTAAAATCATGAACTTACCGGAACCGGAGCCGGCTTCAACATGTATAGGTACAGGTGCGTAGCCCTTGGATCGCCGTATCATCTGAGGCTGGTCATCTATTACGCGTGTTACGGAATCGTCCATGCGGACATTTATCCGGCGTTCATTATACAGAATTCCATCGATCAGGCCTGAACGGGCAAGACGGAACACTTCATCATCATCCTTTATCATTGGCATGTCTGAAAGGTTGGCGCTGGTAAAAATCAGCGGGCTGATTCTGTCCAGCAGCATGTACTGTGCAGCAAAGCTGGGCAGGAATGAGCCGATAAAACGGCTCCTTTTAAGCTCATCACAATTGAGATTTTCGTTAACCTCAATTCTATCAAGGTTGTGTTCAAGAAGAATTATCGGTCTGGCGGATGATTCCAGAAGTCTTTTCTCAACAGTATTTACATGGCAGTACCGGCATATTTCCTCGATGGAACGAAACATAACCGCAAATGGTTTTGATTTGCGGTTTTTGATTTGCCTGAGTATTGCAATGGCCGGTTTTATGTGCGGAGATGCAACCAGATTGTATCCGCCCACACTTTTAAAAGCGATGATACCGCCATCCGAAAGAATTGCGGAAGCTTCATCGAGCATCTGTGAATCAGAGAGAGATGATGAGTTATTTGCGGGCCTGGTGAAATTATGCCATAGAAGCACCGGTCCGCAGTCATGGCAGGAAATGGTCTGTGCGTGGTGGCGGCGGTTGTGAAGATCCGTATATTCGGATTCACATAAGCCGCACATAGGAAAATCGATCATTGTTGTATTGTCTCTATCGTATGGAATTTTATCGATTATTGTGTAGCGCGGGCCGCAGATCATACAGCTGTTAAAAGGGTGCTGCCTCCTTCTGTTGTCATCCATGTAAAGCTCTGAAAGGCAGTGGGAACAAATTGCCAGATCGGCAGGAATCATTGCTGCCTCACCATCCCCTTCATGGCTTCGGATTATTTCAAAGGTATCGAATTCACGGTATTCCAAAAGAGTGCGTTTCATATGAACAATTTCGGCAGGTTCGGGTTTTTCGGCAACGAGAGCTTCAATAAAAGCATCGATGCGCCCGGGTGTATCGGTTATGGTGATTTCAACCAGACCTCCGATATTTCTGACCTGTCCGCTCATGCCCAGTCGATCTGCCGTTTTAGCAACAAAGGGCCGGAAACCGACCCCCTGGACTATGCCCCATAATTTAATTTCAGTCGTGATGGTGGTGTTCATGTTCATGATGGTGGTGATACCGTACCTTTAGAGCCTTTGCTTTTGATTCCAGCCACGCGGTGACTTCTGCAAAGCCCTCGCCTGTCTTTCCCGAAACCTTAAAAACAGGAACATCTTTGTTGAGGGTGCGGACGCCTTTCATATAGAAATCTTCATCGAAATCCAGATAAGGAATCAAATCTACCTTGTTGAGTATTATTGCATCTGCATTTTCAAAGGCGAGAGGGTATTTATAAGGTTTATCGCTGCCCTCTGTAACGGTGGAGATAAGTATAAGAAGATGTTCTCCTATTGTAAATTCCGCCGGACATACCAGATTGCCTATATTTTCAATAAACAGAATACCGGGTTCATCAAGAGCAATGTGGTCTATGGCATGTTCAACCATAGGCGCATCCAGATGGCATGCACCGTGAGTGTTTATCTGATATGTATCGACGCCAAGAGCCTGAAGCTCGACAGTATCAAGATCCGACTCAATATCACCTTCGATAACATAAGGTTTCACCGTCATATGTTTAAAAATATTCTTCAGCACTGTGGTCTTGCCAACGCCCGGTGCACCCATCTCGTTGACCACAAGAATACCGTGGTCTGTCATGTGTTCCCGCACATGTTCAGCTATATGATCGTTTGCATCCAGGATACCTTCTTCGATTGATATTTTTCTTATATCGTGCATTTTTATCCTCCGGTCTATTCTATTTCTATAGAGTCTACATAAAACTCTTTCCCTATTTCCGTTGGCATACCTTGTCCGTCGCAGTAAGGGCAGTCAAAGGTCAGAAGCTGTTTTTTGAACAGCTCCCCGCATTTATTGCATCGGAGTCTGGGTTCTACATGTGTAATTGTGCATTGGGCACCCTCACATAGCGTCCCTTCGCTGATTACATCAAAATACATCTGGACGGAGTCTCCCACATAGCCGGAGTAGTCGCCGATTACCAGATGTACAGCGAGGACTTTACTGCCGCCTTCTTCGCAGCAGTGCTTTTCTGCAATCTTTATTATATTCTGTGTTATTGGCAGTTCATGCATGCTTACATTATAGCGGAAAAATCCGTTCGGTACAACATGAAACAGGAGCCGATACTCAAAGTGTAAAGGAGCTAAATTAATTGACATACGCAAGTTTAGGGCCTATAATAAATTAGTCTGTAAAAACTTGTAATTATTTTTTTGTTTTTTCAAGGAGAGTGACTATATGAGAACTCAGTGGAACACAAAACTGGCGTTTATTCTCGCAGCTATCGGTTCAGCCGTTGGTTTAGGTAATCTGTGGAGGTTTCCGTATATTGCAGCAACTAATGGTGGCGGTGCTTTTATTTTTCCATATTTGTTTGCAATACTTACTGCAGGTATTCCCATTCTTATCCTGGAGTACACACTGGGCAAAACCTATAGGTCCGGAGCCCCGGGAACTTTCGCCAAAATCAATCGCAGGTTCGAATGGCTGGGCTGGGCACAGGTTATGACTGCATTCCTTATTTCGGTTTATTATTTTGCTATCGTTGTCTGGGTAATATGCTATATTTTCTACTCCTTCGGAACTCAGTGGGGTGATGATTCCAACGGATTCTTCTTCGGAGAATTTTTGGGAATCACAGATTCAATCACTAATATTGGCGGACTTAATATTAAACTGCTCTTTCCATTCCTGCTGATATGGGCTATTGCTGCATTTATAATGTATAGAGGAATTAACAAGGGAATAAACCTGGCGTGCAAAATATCACTGCCGATTCTTTTGATTTGTACATTTATTATTGTAATAAGAGGAATTACACTTCCTGGTGCTGTTAACGGATTAGCGTACATGTTTACCCCGGATTGGGAAGAAATATCAAACCCTCATGTCTGGGTGGCTGCATATGGGCAGGTATTTTACAGTTTATCTATTGCCTTTGCAATAATGATTTCATATTCCAGTTATCTGCCAAAGGAAACAGATGTAGTTAATACCGCTTTTTTGACAGCAACCACAAACCATGGATTTGAGATTTTTGCCGGAATCGGTGTATTCTCAATCATCGGGTACATGGCTCATGTCCAGGGTGTCGGTGTTGAGGATGTTGCGGCAGCAGGTGTAGGTCTCGCATTTGTAGTATTTCCTACGGCTATAAGTTCACTTCCTGCTTTGAACTCGCTATTTGGGGTGCTGTTCTTTGTGTCTCTGTTTACAGCGGGACTGACATCGTTGATATCAATTATGCAGGCAGTAATAACCGGCATTCAGGATAAGTGGGAGCTGCCGCACAAGAAGGCTGTTACCCTTGTTCTGGTTCCTTCATTTATTCTTTCCTTCATGTTTATTACCGGGGCGGGTCTTTATCTGCTGGATCTGGCAGATTATGTCGCCAACAATATTGGAATAGTTTTCTGCGGCGTTGCAGAAGTTGTTCTTATCGGCTGGTTCTTCAAACCTGAGAAATTGAGGCAGGCAGCCAATGAATTTTCCAATTTCAGCATTGGCAAATGGTGGACATGGTGCCTTAAGATAATAACGGTGCTGGTTTTAGGTTATACTGCAATTTCAAATCTGATTTCATATATCAGAGATGGATATGAAGGTTATCCTATGTGGATAGGTCTCATGTTCATTTCGCTCCTTATAATAGGAATGATAGTACTGACTGCCTTGAAGGGTAAGCCGGGATTTTATGAGAAACCGGAAGATGCTCCGGGATATGATGATTAAAGGGAGGGAGTAAAAATGAGTTTAAGTGCACTAATAATGATGTGTATTGCCTGTGTCGGATTATGGGGAGGCTGCGGTGTATTCCTCTACATCATGATGAAGGCGAGAAATGGGAAAAATGAGCAGCAATAAACGAGACATTAAAAATTGCCGGAGAATACCCCCGGCAATTTTAGAATGTTTTAATGAAGCGTCTCCGTATGTTCAGCGCTTATCTGACATAACCCTTTGCTTTTTTTGCCTTGTAAATTATATCCAGAATTTCATCTCCCATGAAGTACTTCCTGTACTTATCCTCAATTAGCTCGCACTCTTCCAAGCTTGTCGTTTTATCAATAAGATCCTTGATAAGCTCTTTGAATACATTTTCTTCAATCATATTTTTCTCTGACATAATAAACGCTCCTTTCAAAAATTGTAAACCTGTTAAACCCTAATCTTGTAAAATAATTATACCATATGTGGCCTGATGTTTACATACTAATTAAAATGATCGAAAAATATCATTTTTTTATTTTAAATTTTTTTAAAAAATGGGTTGACAACATTCGAACCATGCCTTAATATTGTCATAGGCACTTAAGACAACAAAACAGAAAGGGGGATTATATATGACATGGAAACTGGATGATTCGAGACCAATCTGGCCGCAGCTGAAAGATCAGCTGGTAAAATCCATAGTTGCTGGAGAATATGCTATGGGTGAAAATTTTCCAACGGTCAGAGATTTGGCGGAAGATGCAGGTGTTAACAGAAACACAATGCAAAGGGCTCTAAGCGAACTGGAAAATGAAGGGTTGGTTATCACTAACAGAACGGTGGGAAGAACCGTAACTACGGATGGAAAGCTGGTGGCACAAATGAAAGAAATGCTGGCGAAGGAAAATGTTGAGAGATTTATTGAAGAAATGGCGGACATAGGATATGGGCCGGCGGACATAGTGAAGATGATTGAAGAGAAAGGGGAGCAGATAGATGAATAAGGAGATTTTGCTGGAATGCAGTAACCTTACGAAGAATTACAGTGGGGTTAAAGCACTGGACTGCGTGAACTTAAAGATAAGTCGCGGCAAGATAATAGGCCTCTTGGGACCTAATGCCAGTGGTAAGACTACATTGATTAAGCTTATTAACGGTCTGCTGATTCCGACTGCGGGAGAAATTCTGGTTGACGGAGAAAAGCCGGGGCCTTACACCAAGTCAATCATCAGTTATCTGCCGGATAAGCCTTATTTTTCTGATTGGATGAAGGTGAAGGATCTTCTGGGATTATTCGGTGAGTTCTATTCAGATTTCGATGGTGCCAAGGCTGAATCCATGTGTGCATCACTTGGTATAGGAGCCGAAGACAGAATCAAGTCCATGTCAAAGGGTACGCGTGAGAAGATGCAGCTTATTCTGGTAATGTCCAGAAGAGCGGAACTCTATCTGCTGGATGAACCTATTGCCGGTGTTGACCCTGCGGCGAGAGATTTCATTCTTTCAACAATAATCAACAACTACAATGAAGAGGGGACTGTTATAATATCAACTCACCTGATTTCGGAAATCGAAAGGATTCTGGATGAGGTTATCTTCCTGAAGGAAGGCAGAGTAGTCAGACACGAAACAGTTGATGCAATCAAGGAGAAGGAAGGGAAGTCCATTGACGAGCTGTTCAGAGAGATATTCCGAATGGTGTCGGTAACGCCGGCTCAGGGCTCACAGGGGGAGCGATGGGTTTATAAAGATCCGCGTCAGGCTATAGTGGCTGCAGAGAACGGCAAGGAGAAAGGGGAAGAAGATGACAGGTAAATTGATTAAATATGAATTTCGCTCAAGCATCGGCTTTATAGGCATCATCTGGGCAGGATTGCTGGCTGCCGGTCTGCTTACGGGCATTACAAGCAAGGTTACTCATAATCTTTTTGCAGGGGAAGAAAACCATGTGCTGAAGAATCTTCTTGAAGCGATTCCTGTGATAATATATGTTGCTCTGTTTGTTGCAATGATAGTAGCAACAATAATCATAGTGGTGGTTCGTTTCTACAAGGGGCTGCTGGGCGAAGAGGGGTACCTTATGCATACCCTGCCGCTCAAGCCATGGCAGCTGATTACCGCCAAGGGAATTGTGGCAGCCATAGTGGTTATCGCAGGAGGTATTGTTGCAGTATTATCGGTGTTCACGATAATAGGCATAAATGACAGCCGGGAAGCCTTTGCTATATTATCCGAGATATTCAAAGAGCTGGCTGCAAGACCCGTGTTGATACTTGTAGTATTTGAGTTCATTGTTCTGGGAATATTCGGGGTGCTCAAGTCCATATATCAGGTATACGCATCCCTTTGCATCGGTCAGCTGGTGAACAGACACAGAATATTGCTGGCAGTTGGAGCGTATATAGGAATTAACATTGTTATGGGCGTGATCTTTGCAATCGTTGTCAGTCTTTTCGATACCGCGCAGATAGAATATATGTTTGAGAAAGCATTTTTCACTCTGGGGGAAATAGGCACAGTCAATGCGGTTATGGGTGTAATGATTCTTGTGACAGTCATACAGCTGGCTATATTCCATATCATAAGCGAGAGAATAATGACAAAGAAACTGAATTTACAGTAATCTGCAGTAATTGTAAAAATATACGGGAGCGGGGCTTTTGCATAAGCTCCGCTTTTGTTGTATAATAAATCCTGTGTAAAAAACGGAGGAGCATTATGGCAATTGAAAAGGTAAAAGAATATTTCAACAGGTTCGGTATGGGAGACAGAGTGATGGAGTTTGATGTTTCAAGCGCAACGGTTGACCTGGCGGCTGAAGCCGTGGGAGTCGAGGGCGCCAGAATATGCAAGACAATGTCTTTCCTAAAGCCGGAAGGTGCCGGTGCCATACTGGTGCAGATGGCCGGTGACGGACGAATAGACAACAGAAAATTTAAGGATACCTTTGGTTTTAAGGCAAAGATGCTGAAACCTGAAGAGGTTATCGAATATACGGGGCATGCCATTGGCGGAGTTTGTGCCTTCGCCATTGAGAGAGATGATGTGGATGTATACTGTGATGAATCCATGAGAAGATTTGAAACGGTATTTCCTGCATGCGGCAGCGATAACAGCGC
Source organism: uncultured Oscillospiraceae bacterium (assembly GCA_964345275.1). Lineage (GTDB taxonomy): Bacteria > Bacillota > Clostridia > Peptostreptococcales > Anaerovoracaceae > Lentihominibacter. The sequence goes on along the minus strand of CAYFQD010000001.1, from coordinate 86,840 downwards.
TATAGAGCTTACATGCGATGAGCTGGAAAAGTATTCTAATGCCAGGGGCTGGATTGATATTTGTAAGATTTCAGGGGAGGAATAAGGTATGTGTGTAGCAATACCTGGAAGAGTAACGGATATAGATGGAACCACTGCTAAAGTGGATTTTAACGGTAACAGCGTGAATGTGAATGTGGGTCTTATCGAGCCCGAGGTAGGGCAGTATGTCCTTGTTCATGCAGGCTGTGCCATCGAAGTTATGGAGAAGGATAAGGCACAGGAGATTATTGATCTTTTTGCCGATCTGGAGGGCCTGGTGTAAATGCACCGGAAGGTTTTGCATGGAAATCAGAGAAGTAATCGATTATCTGAAAAATTACAACGGAAGAGAGCTTAAGCTCATGGAAGTCTGCGGCACTCACACTGCCGCAATTTTTAAGAACGGGATACGGGATCTTATATCACCGAAAATCAGACTGATTTCGGGGCCGGGTTGTCCTGTTTGCGTAACACCTACCGCCTTCATAGATAAGTGTGTTGAGTATGCAAAGGCTCCCGACACGGTGCTCCTCACCTTTGGAGACATGATGAAGGTGCCGGGTACGGGTGGCAGCCTGTCGGAGAATAAGACGGCCGGCTCTGATGTCAGACTGATGTATTCGCCCTTTGAGGCAATTGAAAAGGCCGAAACCAATCCTGATATTACATATGTGGTGGCTGCAGTGGGCTTTGAGACCACGGCTCCTGCATATGCACTTATGATTCAGGAGGCGGAGCGCAGAGGTCTTGGAAATATTAAACTTGTAACTGCACTGAAGACGGCAATACCTGCATTGAGATGGATCTGTGAAAATCAGGATGACATAGACGGATTCATATGTCCGGGGCATGTGAGTGTAATTACCGGAAGCAATGTATACGATGAGCTGGCGGTTCGATACCACAGACCTTTCGTTGTTGCAGGCTTTGAAGCTGAACATATTCTCGCGGCTATTTACAGGATTGTTCGCCAGACGGAGAGCGGTGTTGGCATAACTGAGAACATGTACAGCAATGCCGTTCGCAATAACGGAAATGTCAAAGCGCTGGCAGCAATTGAAGTAGTATATGAAACCGGTCCTGCCATGTGGCGGGGACTTGGCATAATAGAGAATTCGGGACTGTATTTGCGTGAAAGGTATGCCGCTTTTGACGGGGGCAGCAGGAACCTCTTCGAGGATATGGAGCTGCCGGAGGAATGCTGCTGCGGAGCGGTAATCACCGGTAAGATAAATCCGGATCAGTGCCCTATGTTTGACACAGAATGCACTCCTGTTAATCCTTTCGGACCGTGCATGGTATCCTCGGAAGGATCCTGTGGTATCTGGTACCGTAACAAATAGGATATGGGAAAGACAATGGAGGAATAATCAATGAAAATTACCATGGCCCATGGGAGCGGCGGCAAGAGTTCCGCTCAGCTTATGGGAGATATATTCGGAAAGCATTTCAAAAATCAGATTCTGGACAGAATGGAAGATGCTGCAGTGCTGGAGGTATCAGGCAAGGTGGCCTGCAGCACGGATTCATTTGTCATAACTCCGCTGGAATTCAAGGGGGGAGATATCGGCAAGCTGTGCGTTTGCGGAACGGTGAACGATCTCTTAATGATGGGAGCAAAACCCAGGTTTCTTACTTGCGGTTTTATTCTGGAGGAAGGACTTGAGATTGAACTTCTGGATAGAGTGGTGAAATCCATGGCCGGACAGGCAAGAGAAGCGGGTGTTATTATCGTTGCCGGAGACACGAAAGTTGTTGAAGGCGATGGGGGCATGTACATTAACACCACAGGAATCGGAGAAATACCTGAAGACCGTCATGTAAGCAGCTCCAACTGCAGGGAAGGAGATGTAATTATCTGTTCGGGTCATCTGGGAGATCACCATGCCTGCATTCTCAGCCACAGAATGGAAATAGAGAACAATATAGAAAGCGATTGTGCTGCCCTAAATGACATTGTGGAAGCGCTTTTCACAGCGGGGATAGATGTAAGAACCATGCGGGATATTACCAGAGGCGGACTGGGTACGGTGATAAACGAAATTGCGGATAGTTCATCCTGCAGAATAGAACTGGAAGAAGAATCGATTCCTGTAAGCTCCGAAGTCAGAGGATTCACCGAGATACTGGGACTGGATCCGCTATATATGGGAAACGAAGGTAAGATGATTGCCGTAGTGCCTGCCCATCAGGCGGATAAAGCCCTGGAGGCTGTGCGCGGGACGGTCAATGGAGCCAATGCGGCAGTAATCGGAAAGGCAGTGTCCGGGGAAGGTGCATATATAAGAACCAGACTTGGAGCCACCAGAAAGTTCGATGTGCTCTACGGAGAAGGGCTGCCGAGAATCTGCTGATGTGCAGCGAAGATTTTTCAAAGGAAAATCCAAAAGCGTGAAAGCACTGTTATCCTTGCCGGGCAATCACGCTTTTTTGATATCTATTCATCTGATTCGGAAAGAATTGTTACGGTTGAACTGCAGCCCAGCCTGTCAGCTCCCGCTTCAATCAAGTCATATGCATCTTTCAGAGACCTTATTCCGCCTGAAGCCTTGATTTTTATCGGGGCCAGGCCTGTTGCTGCAGTCTGCTCGGCAATAGCCCCTCTGATTATGGAAACATCATGCACTGTGGCACCTCCTCCGGCAAATCCGGTTGAAGTTTTTACGAAATCTGCACCTGCATTCATAATGATTCCGGTTACTTCTATTATTTCATTATCGTTCAGGAGGCATGTTTCTATTATAACCTTGAGAATCACAGGTTCATTGGAAATAGAGAGAGCACTATGGCATATTTCAGCAATGGAAGCAATCTCGCCGGCAACAAAATCCATATTGCGGTCTTTGACGGCACCGATATTGATAACCATATCGATTTCATCGGCACCGTCCTCAATGGCAATACGGGCTTCTGCAGCCTTGGCGGAGGCGGACATGGCTCCCAGAGGGAAACCTACAACAGCTGCAACTTTTACGCCGGAATTCAATGTGTTCAAAAATTGCCTGACGGAACGCACATGACATCCGTTGACACAGACGGCAGCCGTATCGTATCTGACAGCCTCTCTTGCCAGCTCAAGTATCTGCATCTTTGTTGCGTCGGGCTTAAGAAGAGTATGGTCAAAGTATTTGTTAAAAGCTTTCATGGTTAGCCTCCCTGTTATTGAAACTGTGATATAATTGTAGCATGAAAACGAATATGCTGATAGCACAGATAGAGGATAAAATCCATCAATGTTCTGATAATTATATGCTGACCAGTACCGGATTTCTGGACATGCACCAGAAAAAGACGGTATCTGATTTTTGCCGGAGCGGAAAGGTTTTGCCCTCCGGAGTGAAATTAATATTTTACGGCGGTTATGAGGATGCGGAGAGATGTGTTGCAGTGTGCCTGCCGGATTACATAGACCATGAGCCGGATAAGCCGGAGGGGGAAGATGAGCATGTAAGGGAGCTGTTGCGTGTGATTCGGGTAAGAACCCCGAAGGGCGGACGAAAGCTTACACACCGGGACTATCTTGGTTCCGTTCTGGCACTTGGGATAAGCCGCGATGTTATAGGGGACATACTGGTGAGTGATCAGGCAGCGGACATAGTCGTACTTGCGGAGATTGCCGATTTCATTTATATTAATTATGACAAGGCGGGCAGAACAAACCTCAGTGTGGAAATATTGCCGGTTTCGGAGCTGGATGCGGGAACGGCTGATATCGAAGAGAGACAGGATACCGTCGCATCATTGCGCCTGGATAATATTGTAGCTTCGGCCTTCGGTCTTTCAAGAGCAAAGGCTGCCGAAGCAATAAGAAGAGGAATAGTATCGGTAAACAGCATGGAAGCACTGAAGGTCGATATGGTAATAAAGGAACTTGACAAAATAGCAATGCGCGGAAGAGGTAAGGCGGTTCTGAGTGAAATAGGCGGAACCAGCCGAAAGGACAGAATACGCATCAGAATAAATATATATAAATAAGAGTAAATTGTCCTTTGGAGGTGGACAGCGATGAGAATACCCGAATTATTTGAACAGAAAAAGAAGCAGGGAAAGCCGGTCTTTTCACTGGAGGTTTTTCCTCCCAGGAGAAAATCAAACATCAATTCCATTTATGATGCGGTTGAAAAGCTGAAGGTTACAAATCCGGATTTTATAAGCGTAACTTACGGTGCCGGCGGCAATATTTCCGACAATTCCACCTGTGAAATTGCTGCAAACATTAAATCGAATTACGGAATAGAAACCGTTGCACACCTGACCTGCATCAACTCCGCTAAGGAGGATGTAAAGGTTATGATAGAGCGCTTCGCAGATGCGGACATACGGAATGTAATGGCACTGCGCGGTGATATTGTTCCGGAAGACGATATTAAGAGAGAATTTGCGCATGCCAATGAGCTTGCTATCGAAATACAGAGAAAATGCAATGATAATCTGGAGATTCTGGGAGCATGCTATCCGGAGGGGCATTACGAGAGCAGAAGTCTGGATGACGATATACAAAATCTGAAATACAAGATCGGAGCGGGAGTTAGGGTGCTCATAACCCAGCTGTTCTTTGACAATGAACAGTTTTACAACTTTATTGTTAAAGCCAGAAGAAGCGGTATAAGCGTTCCCATTTCAGCCGGTATTATGCCGATAGTAAAATCAAGCCAGATTGAAAAGACAGTTCAGCTGTCGGGGGCCAGCATGCCGCACAGATTCACAAAAATGATTGCCGATTACGAACATGATCCTGATGGACTTTATGAAGCGGGTATAGAGTATGCCGTAGGCCAGTGCCGCGACCTTATAAATAACGGTGTGGAAGGGATTCATATCTACACCATGAACGACCCGGTTGTTGCCATCAGGGTATATGAGGCTATAAAAGATTTGCTGTAAAAAACCTATACAGCTGAAAACATGAAAGACAGAGTAATATTACACTGTGACATGAATGGATTCTTTGCATCCATCGAACTGTTGGACTATCCTGAATTTCGAGACAAACCAATGGCGGTCTGCGGCAACCCGCAAAGTCGTCACGGCATTATTTTAGCTAAAAATGAAATTGCCAAGGCATATGGAATAGTAACGGCAGAAACTCTGTGGCAGGCAAGGAAGAAATGTCCGGATTTGGTGACTGTTCCGCCGCATCATGAAAAATACAGACATTACAGCAGACTGATAAATGAGATCTATCAGGAATTTACGGATCAGGTGGAACCTTTCAGCATAGATGAATCCTGGCTTGATGTGACGGGCAGCAGGAGGCTTTTCGGAACGGGTGCGGAAATTGCGGATGCCATACGCAGGAAGATAAAGGAGACATATAACCTGACACTGTCCGTAGGGGTATCCTTCAATAAGATTTTCGCTAAAATGGGAAGCGAATACAAAAAACCCGATGCCACAACTGAGATAAGGAGAGATAATTTCAGAGATATATTATGGCCGATGGATATAGGTCAGCTCTTCTTCGTGGGGGAAGTTACCGCGCAGAAACTTCGCACCTGCGGAATCAAAACCATAGGAGAGCTGGCTTTGTCCGATCGCTTAATGGTCATGGAGCTTCTTGGCAAGCATGGCGGGGAAATACACGATTATGCCAATGGTCTGGACAGCACCCCGGTACTCCGGTTTGATCAGCTGGAAAGGATGAAATCCGTAGGACACGGAACGACTTTCAGTCGAAACATTTCAGGTGAAGAAGAAATAAGAACCGCAGTGGTGGGACTTAGCGATGAAGTTGCAACCCGCCTGAGGAAGAACAGGGTTAAAGCCTTTGGAGTAAAGGTGGACATAAAGGATCCCGGATTCAAAACTATTTCCAGACAGATGCAGCTGGATAATCCGACCAATCTGACGGATAAAATCGCTGAGACTGCAATGGAAATAATAGGAAAGTCATGGAAGATCCGAAATCCGATAAGGATGCTTACGGTAACGGGCATAAATCTCTGCGATGAGAACCAGGCAGAACAACTATCCCTCTTCGCTTCGGAAAATGTAAGGATCGATGTAAGCGAAAAGGCAGAGAGGGCAGTTGATAATATAAGGGACAGATTCGGAAACGATGCTATAAAGTTTGCCAGCACAATCAAAAATGATATGGGGCTGTAAACAGCAGAAATAATGTGGTATAATACACGAGTTATTTTTAGAAACATTTGGGAATTGACACGAAAGGATTGAAATGATTAAGAAAATTAACAGTTGTTTAAGAGTGATGATTATAATAACGGGTGTTTTTGCGATTATCTTTAAGCTGACTGAAAAAACAATAGTGCGAAAAGGCAAAAAACACGGTTACACCTCTGAAGCCTATGATGATATCTGGTGAGTAATATGAGATCGTTAACCATAGCGAGCGGATTTCTTTTCATAGCTACCGGGGTCTTTTGCTTCATAAACCCGGGACAGACCTTCATGACCATGGCTTTTGTGGTAGGATCAGCAATGGTAATATGGGGAATTATACATATACTTTCCTATCTCATCGGAAGAGGCGTTCACAACAGAGTAGATAATAACGGATGGATTTTTATTGATGCGTTTCTGACTCTGCTTCTGGGGGTTCTGATACTTCTCAATCAGCTGACTGTTGATATGGCCGTACCGATGATTCTGGGAATGTGGGTCATGGTGTCGGGACTGCTGAGACTTGAAGCAGCTTCGAGAATTGACAGGCATAAGAAAAAGACCAATTTTAACTCGGCGCTTATCACAGGAGCTGTAACTACAATGATTGGATTTATAGGTTTTATCAACCCGCTTTTTTCTTTTGTATCGGTCATTATTTTCGTAGGACTTTTTATGACAGTTCAGGGCATTAATACTCTGGAACTGGGCATTAATATGCCACACGAGAAAAAAGCATATGTGAAGATATATAAGAGAAAGAGAAAAGCGGTACTTATTGACGACAGTGAGGAAGAGAGCGTGAATAAAGAAAAAAGTGAGAACAATGAAATATGATGTCTGCATTATAGGAGGGGGTGCGGCCGGCCTGACTGCCGCCGCTTCATTAGGCAGAACCCTTAAAATATGTCTGTTGGAAAAAAATGAAATCCTGGGACGCAAAATCTCTGTCACCGGCGGCGGTCGTTGTAACATTACTAACGCAGCCTGTGATTATAAGGACGCGTCTCTGGATTTTTTCGCATCTCTGGGAATTGAAACCTACTGCGACGGGGAAGGCAGGTATTTCCCTTATTCCAACCGTGCCTCCGATGTGGTGCTGGCTTTAACCCGCGCACTGGGAGAGAATGTGCATGTGAAATGCGGTTTTGCTGTAACCGGACTGAATCAGGGAAAAACCTTTGAAATCAGTAACGGCACAGAAACCATAAAAGCAAAAACAGTAATTCTCGCCACCGGAGGGAAGGCGGCTCCTCAGATGGGAACTACGGGAGACGGCTATTCATTAGCCAGGAAGCTGGGACACAGTGTAAGCAGACTGTATCCCATTCTGACCGGCATTGAATGCGAAGGTCTTGATTTTAAAGGTCTCAAAGGAATTCGGTCAAAGGCCGCAGTGACACTTTTGCATAAGGCCGGGCCTGTAATGTCAGAAGGTAAAGAGGTCTCTGAAACAGGAGAAGTTCAGTTTATCGCAGACGGGATTTCAGGAGTTTGCGTGTTTAATCTGACTCCCCATATGAAGGCGGCAGATGGTTCCAATGTTAAGGAAGCCCTGAATGCCTATACCGTATCAATGGATCTGGCACCTGACTTTGAGAGCCGTGTACTGGCTAAAAGAAGCAGCGCCTTCGGAATAGTAACGGAAAGGCTGGCAGCAGAAGTGGATAAAATCGGCGGGCCGGCCAGAATGAAGGATATACAGCTTACTGTAACCGGAATCAAGGGATGGCGTGATGCCCAGTGTACTGCCGGGGGAATTTCGACTGAAGAGATTAATTGTGATACAATGGAGTCGAAACTGATATCCGGTCTTTATCTTACTGGTGAACTGCTTGACATCCAGGGACCATGCGGAGGATTTAACCTGCAGAATGCTTGGGAGACTGGTATGAAAGCGGCTGCGGCAATTAAAAAGGGAACAGAAGAGATTTGAGATACAGAATAGAACAGATAAAACTGAAGCCTGAGAAACTGACGAATGAGCAGCGCCTGAAAAAACTCCGTACTCAGGTGAGAAAACGAGTTGCAGATGAATGCCATGGAAGGAAAGGTTCAGCAAATGTGAGGAACCTTGAGATAATCCGTGAGTCAATCGATGCACGAAAGAAGCCCGCCGTAAAGCTGGTTTACACTGTGGATTTTGACTGCGATGAGAAACTGCCTTTCTCCAGGGGCGGGAGAAAGGAGTATGTTTCACCTGTCAGAATAGAGGACTATGAGGGGCTGAGACCGGTGATTGCAGGTTTCGGTCCCTGTGGTATTTTTGCGGCTCTCATTTTGGCGGAAGCCGGTTTTATGCCCATCGTTCTTGAAAGAGGCAAGGCCATAGATGAACGCGTGGCTGATGTGGAACGCTTCTGGGGATCCGCAGATGTAGACGGACCGGATTGTGAAGCGCCGGACCCGGAATCCAATGTTCAGTTCGGTGAAGGCGGAGCAGGGACTTTCTCAGATGGGAAGCTGACTACGGGAATCAAGGATGTGCGCACAGAAAAAGTTATTCGCGAATTTGTTGCAGCGGGTGCAGACAGGGTTATCCTGTATAAGCAGAAGCCTCATGTAGGTACAGACAGGCTTCGCCAGGTGGTGAAAAATCTGCGGAGACGCATAGAATCCCTGGGAGGAGAGATCAGATTTGAAACCAGACTTGACGGATTGGAGTTTAAGGATAATATGCTTTCTGCGGTACTGGCAGACGGTGAACGGATAGAAACAGACCGCCTGATTTTAGCCATAGGACACAGTGCCTTTGATACCTTTGATATGCTCCATCAAGAAGGTTTTGCAATAAAGCAAAAGCCTTTCTCCATAGGAGTGCGGGTAGAACATCCGCAGGCGATGATTGACAGGGCACAGTATGAAGATGCGGCTCTTGCGGAAATCATAGGACCCGCAGAATATAAATTGAATTGCAGGTGCCATAGCGGACGCGGCGTCTATACATTCTGCATGTGTCCCGGGGGACAAGTGGTCAATGCGTCCACGGAAGAAGGAACATCGGTGACCAATGGAATGAGTAACAGTGCACGTGACGGTGAGTTCGCCAACAGCGCACTGCTCGTTGATGTATGGTGTGATGACTTTGGAGGAGATTATCCCCTTGCCGGTTTTTTATTTCAAAAGAAGTATGAGATGCTGGCATGGGAAAATCGCAATTCCGGCGGTATGGTCAGAACAACCTGGGGGGAGTTTAAGCAGGATCCTGATAATCCGGTGGGCAGGAGTCTGCCGCATTTCGCAAGGGAGGCGATTATGGAAGCCATGCCGGTGTTTGGAAGAAAATTAAAGGGTTTTGATTCAGAAGATACGCTAATGACCGGTGTGGAGACCAGAAGCTCGTCGCCGGTAAGAATGGAGCGGGACGAAAACATGGAAGCCAGGCCGGGAGTAATACCGGCAGGAGAAGGACCGGGATATGCCGGAGGCATAATGTCGGCTGCAGTGGACGGAATCAGAGCCGCGGAAGCGGTAATCCGCAGTAAAGACGGAAAGAACCGGCGATGAAATGTTTTATTGAAAAACAGCGGAGGAATAAATATAATAAGAGCATGAAGAGAAACTATGAAACCGACATGGACAGAATGGTAAAAATGCGTCGCATGGAGATTGATGAGGGAATAGACAGGAGCGAACTTTTTGGCGGACTGGACAAAAACCTTAAATTTATCGAAAGCAAATTCGGAGTGGATATTATTCAGCGGGGAAATGAACTGGTACTAAAGGGCGAAAATGCCGAAAAGGCCGAAGAGATTATTGAGGAAATGGTTGATGTGCTTGTAAAAGGAGAGGAATTGAACGAACAGAAAATCGGATACATTACGGATCTTAAAGGACAGGGGGTTTCCTATAAGAAGGAAGCAGGTACAAAAAAATTCAATAAGGACATAATATGCTTCACATATGAGGGGAAACCGCTTAAGGCTAAGACCATAGGCCAGCAGAGCTATGTGGATACCATAAGAAAAAAGGATATTGTTTTTGGTATCGGCCCCGCAGGAACAGGCAAAACATATATCGCTGTGGCACTGGCAGTAAACGCTTTTAAAAACAAAGATGTGCAGAAGATTATTCTGGCAAGGCCGGCCGTTGAAGCGGGAGAGAGACTGGGATTTCTGCCGGGTGATCTTCAGGAGAAGGTTGATCCTTATCTGAGACCCCTCTATGATGCTTTACATGATGTGCTTGGCAGAGAGAGTGCTGCCAGGCTTAAAGAGAAGGAAATAATTGAAGTCGTTCCTTTAGCTTACATGAGGGGAAGAACTCTGGACAATTCCTTTATTATTCTTGATGAGGCACAGAATACAACACCTGAGCAGATGAAGATGTTCCTGACCAGAATGGGTTTCGGCTCCAAAGTTGTTGTTACGGGAGATATTACTCAGATAGATTTACCGAGGGGCAAGAAATCGGGGCTTGTGGAGGCACGAAGGGTTCTTTCGGATGTCAGCGAGATCGGCTTCTGCTATCTGAAGGATGTGGATGTTGTCAGACATCAGCTGGTTAAAAAGGTTATCGCGGCATATGATACTTATTACAGAGCTCATCCTCCGCAGGATGAGGATTAGAAAATGAACATAATTGTAAATGATGGATCAGTGGCAGATGATAAATTGATGGAGACCTTTGAAAAGGCGGCTTCCGCATGTGTGGGGCGCGATGCGGAAATCAGCCTTTCTTTTGTTTCTTCAGAGGAAATCAGAAAACTTAACTTTGATTATCGCGGAGTGGACAGTGTTACAGATGTGCTGTCCTTCCCCATGTATGATGAGAACGATCAGTTTGAGGAAGAGGAGCTGATTCTCGGAGATGTAGTTATATGCATGGACAGAGTACGAGAGCAGGCGGCGGAACTGGGGCACTCTGAAGAGAGGGAAACAGTGTATCTCTTTACTCACAGCGTCCTTCACCTCCTGGGTTATGATCATATTGATCCGGAGGATAAGCGGGAAATGCGCAGGCGTGAGGAAGAAATAATGACAGAATTGGGGATAAGGTGATAGAAATGAAATCAGGATTTGTAGGAATAGTGGGGAGACCCAATGTGGGCAAATCAACTTTGCTTAATTCAATACTGGGCGAAAAAATCGCAATAACAACAGAAAAACCCCAGACAACCAGGAATGTCATACGGGGTATATACACGGATTATAATTACGGAGATGACGGGCTGCAGATAGTATTCATCGACACCCCGGGAATTCACAAACCTAAGAACAAGCTGGGCAGGTACATGACGGATGCCGCCATCGGAACTTTTAATGAGGTTGATGCGATTATTTTCATCGTTGACGGAGGCTTAAGCAAGGGGCCGGGAGATCGCTATATAGTCAATATGCTCAGTGAAATCCGTACTCCGAAAATACTGGTTATAAATAAGATAGACAATATCGGTCCGGATGAATATGCCGGAATATACAAAGAGTATGATGAGCTGGGAATATTTGAAGAAATAATCGGAACGGCGGCCATTGACGGGACAAATGTGGATAAGGTCATTGCAAAGGCAGCGGGATTTATGGAGGAAGGTCCCATGTACTTCCCCGATGATATGGTTACTGAGCACCCGGCAAGGTTCATAGTCAGCGAAATAATCAGAGAGAAGATTTTGCTTTACCTTCGGGATGAGGTGCCCCACGGCGTTGCGGTGGATATTGAATCCTATGTGGAAGAGGATATGCTGACGCGGATCAGTGCTGTAATCTACTGTGAGCGCAAGACCCATAAAGGAATGATAATCGGCAGGGGAGGGCGGAAGCTTAAGGGAATCGGAAAGAGTGCCAGGAAGGAAATAGAAGCATTACTTGGAACCAAGGTCTTTCTTGAAACCTGGGTGAAGGTGAGAGAAAACTGGCGCGACAGCGATATTGCCCTGGGTAATTTTGGGTATAAGGACTGACAGAGCTGAATGTTGAGGAGACAGCACAATGCTGACGGATACGGACGGAATCGTTTTAAGACAGGTAAAAACTTCATATGGCAGACGCATGATACTCCTGTTCACGAAGAAGTACGGCAAAATCAGTGCGGGCACGAGCATCGGCGAAAAAGGCAGGAATAAAAGCTCTTTAGCACTGAGGCCATTTACCTTCGGGCATTATGAACTGTTCAAAAATCGTGGCAGCTACAATATTAACAGTGCGGATGTGATCAAGGCATACTACCGCATCGGAGAGGATGTGGACAAATATATGAACGGTGCCTATGTGCTGGAATTCACAGAAAAGGTGCTGGGTGAAAATATCCCCTCTCCGGAGATATTTACGCTCCTGGTTGAATTCCTGGGTATGCTGGAGGATCGTGAAAGAGGAATAGGTACTCTTGTCCTTGCCTATCAGACCAGGCTTATGAGAAGTCTGGGCGTTATGCCGGAGCTTGAAAATTGTACGGTCTGCGGCAGGGGAATGAGAGGAGACTCAGCGGACAGCAGTGACAGAAGCTTTTTCAGCATAGAGAACGGCGGTATAGTATGTGAAGAATGCGGGATGAAAATCCTGCAGTCCGGTGAAGAAAAAACGGCAGGCAATTCATTGATTTACCAAAGTGAATTTGATATAATTGGTGTGTTAAAATTCTTTTCAAACAACCCGCTGAAAAAACTAAAAAATATCGCACTTAATGAGAACACCGGTAAGCTGCTGCAGCAGATACTGAGAGAATATGCTGCTTACTATCTGGATGCTTCTGATATAAAGAGTGAAAAATTGATTTAAACATGGCGTGGTTCAGTTTAAGGAGGTAAGAAGATGGAAATTACTTTGGAGAAAATCGAATTGGTCAAAGACAGAACCGGAGTAACTTATTCAGAAGCCAAGAAGGCGCTGGAAGATGCGGACGGCAGTGTTGTTGATGCAATTATCGCCATTGAAGAAACAGTAAACGCAGGAGAAAAAGGCAGAGGTTTCGGTGAAAAGGGAGAAGCCCTTTTTGCCAGTTTGAAAAATCTGGTAAAGAAGGGTAATGTAGCCAAGATTCAGGTCAAGAAAGAAGACGAAATCATTCTTAATCTGCCTGTAAATGCAGGTATTGTGGGTCTTTGCATCGCACCGCTGGCTTCAATCGTTGCAGTGGTTGCCGCCTTTGGATTCAAATGTGTAATAGAGGTTGTAAAGACTGATGGAACCATAATTGATGTCAGCGATGCTGTTACGGACACTGCCAAAAATATGGCAGAGAAGGGAAGCGAGATTGCTGACAAGGCTAAGGAAAAGGGCAAGGAGTACTATGACAAAGCCAAGGAGTCAGAAGTCATAGACAACGCTGTTGTTAAGGGTAGGGAATACATCGAGAAAGGCAAGGATAAAGCTGAAGAACTGGTCGATAAGGTTGAAGAAAGCGAGTTTGTTGAGAAGGCGAAGGAAGCTTTTGAAAAGGCAAAGGACAGCGATGTTGCCGATAAGGCCAGGGAAACATTTGATGAAGTAAAGGAAAAGGTTGAAGAAAAGGTTAAGGTGGAAACCGAAGATTTTGACATGAGCGAAGTTGAGGCAGACGAACCTGAAGTTGAAGTCGAGGTTGAAATAGAGAAAGACAATAATTAATAGCAGAGGATTTAAAAATAAAAATGACAGAAGTTACAATGGAGAAAATCACGGCTCTTGCCAAGAACAGAGGATTCATCTTTCCCGGCTCCGAAATTTACGGAGGCCTGGCAAACACATGGGATTACGGCCCTCTGGGCGTTGAGCTTAAAAACAATGTAAAGGAGGCCTGGCGCAAGAAATTCGTCAGAGAATCAAAGTATAATGTAGGTCTGGATGCAGCTATTCTGATGAACCCGGAAACATGGGTCGCATCGGGACATGTTGGAGGATTTGCGGATCCCCTTATCGACTGTAAGGCATGTAAATCAAGATTCCGCGCCGACCAGCTTGTAGAAGGGCACATGAAGGAAAACGGAATTCAGGATGTTCAGGTTGACGGATGGTCAAATGAGAAACTGGAAGAGTATATCAATGAGAAGGGAGTACAGTGCCCCGATTGCGGTAAGGCGGATTTTACCGGTATCAGACAGTTTAATCTGATGTTCAAAACATTCCAGGGGGTTACGGAGGATTCTCAGTCGGAAATATATCTCAGACCGGAAACCGCACAGGGCATTTTCGTAAATTTTAAGAATGTGCAGCGAACAGCCAGGAAGAAGATTCCGTTCGGCATCGCTCAGGTTGGCAAATCTTTCAGAAATGAGATTACTCCGGGTAACTTCATCTTCAGAACCAGAGAGTTTGAACAGATGGAACTTGAATTTTTCTGTAAGCCGGGAACTGAACTCGAGTGGTTTGATTACTGGAGAGGCTATTGTGCCGATTTTCTGAAAGCATTGGGAATAAAAGAGGAAAACATAAGGCTCCGCGATCATGATCCTGAAGAACTTTCGCATTACAGTAATGCAACCACCGATATAGAGTATCTTTTTCCATTCGGGTGGGGTGAGTTATGGGGCATTGCATCGAGAACGGATTTCGATCTGAAGGCACATCAGAATCACTCCGGGCAGGATATGAGCTATCTCGATCCCGAAACCAATGAGAAGTTTATACCTTATTGTATCGAGCCGTCCGTAGGTGTGGAAAGGATGCTTCTGGCTTTTCTGGCTGATGCTTACGATGAAGAAGTCTTGACTGATGCCAGGGGCAATGAAGATATAAGAAAAGTGCTGAGACTCCATCCGGCACTGGCTCCGTTCAAGGCTGCTGTGCTGCCGCTCAGCAAGAAGCTTGGAGAAGTTGCCGAGCCTGTTTACGAGGAACTTAAAAAGTACTTCAATGTCGATTATGACGAATCGGGATCAATCGGCAAGAGATACAGAAGAGAAGACGAAATCGGAACACCGTTCAGTATCTGCGTTGATTTTGATACTGCGGAGGACGGTTGCGTAACCGTTCGTGATCGTGACACTATGGAACAGATCAGGATTCCGGTGGCGGATGTAAGATTATACATTGAAGAAAGGTTAGAGTTCTAACCAGATAAGGAGGGTTGTAAAAGAATGAAGAAGTATGTGTATTCCTTTAGCGAAGGCTCTAAAGATATGAAAGATCTGCTTGGCGGTAAAGGTGCGAACCTTGCGGAGATGACGAAGATCGGTCTCCCTGTGCCTTTTGGATTTACAGTTACTACTGAGGCGTGTACAAAATACTATGAAGAAGGTCAGACAATAGATCAGGAGATTATTGATGATATCTATGTTAAACTGGCCGATTTGGAGAGTGTTACCGACAAGAAGTTCGGTGATGCGTCCAATCCGCTGCTGGTATCAGTACGGTCCGGGGCTAAAGTATCCATGCCCGGCATGATGGATACAATCCTGAACCTGGGCCTCAATGATGAAACCGTTGAAGGTATGGCCGCGCTGACAGAAAATCCCCGTTTTGCATACGACAGCTACAGAAGATTTATTCAGATGTTCGGTGATGTTGTTATGGGTATCCCGAAGAGCAAATTTGATGCAATTTTTGACGGACAGAAGGAAAAGAGCGGTGTTGAGGTTGATGTTGATTTAACAACAGAAGACCTCCGGGAAATCATAGCCGGTTACAAGGTTCTGTATAAGAATGAAATAGGAAGCGATTTCCCTCAGGAACCCAGAGAACAGCTTATGGAAGCTGTGAAAGCTGTATTCAGATCATGGAATACTGACAGAGCTATCCTTTACAGACAGCTTAACGCGATTCCGGATCACATAGGTACTGCGGTAAATGTTCAGTCCATGGTGTTCGGAAACATGGGTGATACTTCCGGAACCGGAGTTGCATTTACAAGATCGCCTGTTGACGGAGAGAAGAAAATATTTGGTGAGTTTCTGGTTAATGCTCAGGGTGAAGATGTTGTTGCAGGAATCAGAACACCTCAGCCTATTTCAGAAATGGCAGAGGCATTCCCTGCGGTATATGAAGACTTTATGAGAATTTCTGATGTGCTTGAAAACCACTACGCCGATATGCAGGATATGGAGTTCACCGTTGAGAGAGGCAAGCTGTTCATGCTTCAGACCAGAAATGGTAAGAGAACTGCCGCATCGGCAGTAAAGATTGCTGTGGATATGCATGCGGAGGGCCTCATTGACAAGGAAACCGCCCTTATGAGAATAGAGCCGGACATGATTAATCAGCTGCTGCTTCCTATGTTTGATGAAGCTGAACTGAAGAAGGCTGTTAAACTGACTAAGGGTTTGCCGGCTTCACCGGGTGCCGCATGCGGACAGATTTATTTCCATGCTTCAGATGCTGAGGCGGCTGTTGCAGAAGGCAAGAAGGTTATCCTCACCAGACTTGAAACCTCACCGGAAGATCTGGCCGGCATGGTCGCAGCGGAAGGCATTCTTACTGCCAGAGGGGGCATGACCTCTCATGCTGCTGTAGTTGCCAGAGGTATGGGTAAGTGCTGCGTTTCCGGATGTTCGGAAATAAAGATGGATGAAGCCGGCAGGAAGCTGACTGTGGGCGGAAAGACATTCGTAGAAGGTGATTTTATTTCACTTAACGGAACAACCGGAGAAGTACTGGAAGGTGAAGTCAAGACTGTTCCTCCTGAACTTTCAGGAGACTTTGCAACCATTATGGGCTGGGCTGATGAAATCAGAACTCTTAAGGTAAGAACAAATGCGGACAATCCAAGGGATGCCGCACAGGCAGTTGAGTTCGGAGCAGAAGGTATAGGCCTTTGCAGAACAGAGCATATGTTCTTTGAGGAGAAGAGAATTCCGGCTATCCGCCGTATGATTCTGTCTGAGACAGTTGAAGACAGAGTGGAAGCACTGAGCTTCCTGCTCCCGTTCCAGAAGAGCGATTTCAAGGGAATTTTCGAAGTAATGCAGGAGAGACCTGTGACCATAAGACTGCTTGATCCGCCTCTTCATGAGTTCATTCCGCATACTGAGGCAGAACTCAGAGAACTGGCAGACTTTATGGGTAAGCCTTATGAGCAGGTTGTCAAGAAGGCGGAAGAACTCCATGAGTTCAACCCTATGCTGGGTCACAGAGGCTGCAGACTGGCTGTTACTTATCCTGAGATTGCAGAGATGCAGGCGGAGGCAATAATAACGGCAGCTCTGGAAGTTCGCAGAGAAAAGGGTTACGATATCATTCCTGAAATCATGATTCCTCTTACAGGAATAAAGGAAGAGCTTGGCTATGTAAGAAAAATAGTTATTGACACCATAAATAAGGTGTTCGAGCGCGAAGGAGTTGAGTTCCCTTATATGGTTGGAACTATGATTGAAATACCTCGAGCAGCCCTGACTGCTGATGAAATCGCAGAAGAAGCTGAATTTTTCTCATTCGGAACCAATGACCTGACTCAGATGGGCTTCGGTTTCTCCAGAGATGATACCGGCGATATCATCAAGGAATACAGGGAAAAGGGCATACTTGAGGATGATCCGTTCCAGTCACTTGATCAGGGCGGTATCGGCATGCTGGTTGAAATGGCCGTTGATCTGGGCAAGAAGACAAGACCGAATATACATCTGGGTATCTGCGGAGAGCATGGCGGAGATCCTAAGTCAATTGATTTCTGTAACAGAGTGGGATTGCAGTATGTATCATGCTCACCGTTCAGAGTTCCTATTGCCAGGCTGTCTGCGGCACAGGCCGTTATACGCGCTAAATAAGAAAGCTGTCTATGGTTACCTGGCTTACATCAACTTATATTGGACAGATGACGGCAACCTTCCTTCTGGCAATGGTGCCTGTTATAGAAATCAGGGGGGCGCTTCCGTTCGGAGTGGCTCTGGGGCTTGACCCCATTGTATCTCTAATGGTCAGCATATTGGGAAATATGGTTCCGGTGCCGTTTATTGTTTTCTTCATTGAGAAGATATTTGAATGGATGCGCAGATTTGATAAGTTCAGGCACATAGTGGAGAGGATGGAGACAAGAGCTGCCAGGCATGAGAAGACCATTGAAAAGTATAAATCCTGGGGATTGTTTATTCTTGTGGCTATTCCACTGCCCGGTACGGGTGCATGGACCGGATCCCTTGTAGCTGCACTGTTTAAATTCCCTGTAAAAAAGGCTTTTTTTCTTATATTTATGGGAGTAATTGTTGCCGGAATTGCGGTATTCATCATTACATACGGTGTAGTTCTCATTGTATGAGAGACTCAATACAAGAGACTCAGGAAATTGAGTCTCTTTTTTGTGACAAAAAAGGCTTATACATTGACTCAATTCCATCCTTATGTGATAATATTAACGTTATGATTATTTTAAAGGAGCGTTATTATTATGGAAAATCAACTTGAAAAGCGTTATGGACTCTTTACGGCCATAAGCATGGTAGTTGGTATCGTTGTCGGTTCAGGTGTATTTTTTAAGGCTGAAAAGATTCTTGTCTGCACAGACGGCAGAACTTCCCTGGGTATTCTGGCCTGGATAATCGGCGGCGTTATCATGGTATCATGCGCGTATGTGTTCGGCGTAATGGCGTCCAGATACGAAAAGTGCAACGGTATCGTTGACTATGCTGAGCAGATGCTTGGCAAAAGGTACGGGTATATTGTCGGCTGGTTTATGGCGACCATTTACTATCCGACTCTTACTTCGGTTCTGGCATGGATTACTGCCAGATACTTCAGCATTCTGATCGGATGGGATATTACAGGTGCACAGTGTATGGTGCTTGCAGGATTCCTGCTTATTGTAGCATTCGTATCAAATGCACTGAGCCCGGTAATTGCCGGCAAGGTGCAGGTTGCCAGTACTGTAATCAAGTTTATCCCGCTTGTACTAATGGCAGTTGTCGGAACAATCTTCGGGTTTAAGACGGGCATGACTTTTGAGAACTTTAATTATGTGGCAGTGGACGCAGGTCCGGTTTCACTCGCATTGTTTACAGCTGTATGTGCCACATCCTTCGCATATGAAGGCTGGATAATTGCCACATCAATCAATTCGGAGATAAGGGATTCCAAGAGGAACCTTCCAAAAGCTCTCTTCTGGGGAACGATTATCATAGTTATAATTTATGTGGCTTACTATATAGGTCTGGCGGGAGCTGTTGATAATGAAACCATGATGGCAGGGGGAGAAGCTGCTGCCAAGATTGCGTTTACGACAGTATTCTCCAAGATAGGAGGAACCGGTGTATTTGTACTGATTGTTATTTCCTGCTATGGTGTACTTAACGGTCTCATGATGGGGAATGTAAGGGGATTCTATTCTCTGGCAATCAGAGGACAGGGTTACAACCCGAGGATGCTGAGTCAGGTTGACAAGGCTACAAATATGCCTGTAAATGCGAGCATTATAGGTCTGCTTATGGCAGGATGGTGGCTGCTGTATTTTTATGGAGCAAACCTGACGGACACATGGTTCGGCCCTTTCTCTTTTGACACATCCGAACTGCCGATTATTACAATATATGCTATGTACATTCCGATCTTCCTGGTATTTATGAAAAGAGAAAAGGATCTGAACGGATTTAAGAGATATTTTATGCCTGTACTGGCAATCTGCGGAAGCATATTCATGGTAATTGCGGCAATATTCTCACATGGTATGGCTTGCTTCTACTATATAATTCTGTTTGCAGCAATTATTTTAATTGGTCTGCCAAGGATGAAGGAAGTGCCTGTGGAGAAGCTGAAATAGATGTTTTCGCTTGTTTTTTCTGAATATATTGAATTTAATCTGTGACAATCGTATAATTGACAGTAGAAACAATTTTGCACTTATTCAGAAAGAAGGTGAAGTATGAGAAAAACAAGATTGATCAAACTTCTGATTGCTTTTCTTGTTTTGTCACTGTCCATGTGGACAATGGCAGGATGCGGAAAGGAATCAGGAGGTGAAGGAGAGGATAAGGCATCTGATTTTTATACGAATGCCGAAGTAACCTCAGACCTGTCCTTTGCGGATGAAGTTATTGCATACTATGAAGCTGTCGCTGACAATCTGGAGTATGCCTACAAACTTTCTTACAAGCTGGCATACGATGAGGACCTTTCTGGACACCTTGGCTGGAGACTGGCGGGCTCTGAAGAAGAGCATGCCTGTGCCGATTTTCTGGCTGAAGAAATGGAAAAAATAGGACTTCAGGATGTTCAGAAGGTAGGGACTCCCTGTGACTCCTTCCAGTTCAATGATTCCTCACTCACAATAAAAGGAACAGACATTAAGCTGCAGCCGGCATCGTATCAGCTTAGCGGTACGGGAACCCGGGGGCTGACCGCGGAGATTGTCGATGTGGGAACAGGATTCGAGGCCGATTATGAGGGCAAGGATGTTAAGGGCAAGATTGTTCTTGCTCAGGTCGATCAGTCAAACGAGGCATGGATTGATCTGTACATTGATGAAGCCTATCAGCATGGTGCTGCTGCAC
Organism: uncultured Oscillospiraceae bacterium; assembly: GCA_964345275.1. Lineage (GTDB taxonomy): Bacteria > Bacillota > Clostridia > Peptostreptococcales > Anaerovoracaceae > Lentihominibacter. Next base: position 66,373 of record CAYFQD010000001.1, on the reverse strand, counting down.
TGGTATCCTACGCAGACAGCGGTTATGGAGAACTCAACAAGGATACGATAAATGTCCAGGATGTATGCTGTGAGGATCTTATTCCTACGGCAGCAATCAGTTTCAACCAGGCCAAAGATATCAAAGCCGCGATTAAAGCGGGAAATAATGAGTGCACTCTCATGCTTGATGCGGTTATGAAGCCGGGGACAACATACAATGTAATCGGTAAGATTCCGGGCAAGAGCAGCGATCAGCAGATTATTGTGTCTGCACACTATGATAAGTACTGGTATGGATTCCAGGATGACTGTGCAGCGGTAGGTCTGGTGTTCGGAGTAGCCAAGAGTATGATGGAATCCGGCTATCAGCCTGAAAATGATATTCTCTTTATCTGTCACGGAGCTGAAGAGTGGGGTCTGACCGGAACAATGTTTGACTGGACAGTAGGTGCCTGGGGGCTTATTGAAGCGAATCCTGACTGGAGCGGAAAAACTCTGGCTATGCTCAACTGTGAATTGCCGGCATTTACACCGGATTCCGGAGCTACAGGAATATGCAATGTACCTGAATTCAGGACAATATCGGAGAAGCTGATAAATGATACGGGACTGGTTGTTACAGCCGGTAAATCCGCCTTGACGAGAGAGTCATCTGATGCAACAACAATGGAAGACGGAATCTCCTACAGATGGCACGGGGTTCCGTACTTTGTAAATCACTTTGAAGATGCTGCGTTTATAAGTCAGAGATATCATACTTCTGAAGATAACAAGGACACTTATGATGCTGAAGTATACCAGACCAACATCAACTGGAACGGAGCTCTTGCCATGTACATCGATACAATGCCGGCTCTTGAACTTGACCTTTCTCAGGCAGGAAAGGATCTGAAGAAAGGATTTGATGAAGAACTGGCAAAAGAAGCAGGTGTTGATACCGATGCATATTATGAGGCAATAGATGAGTTTAATAAAGCTGCAAAGGCACACAACAAGAAAATAGCAGAGTGTAATGCGGCATATGAGGAAGCTGTAGCAGCTGAAGATCAGGAAGCGACAGCGGCTCTCAGAGAAGAAGGTAAGGCTCTTAATAAGACTTCACTGTCAATTTTCCGGGAGATTCAGGACAGATTCATGAAGAATGATGATTTCAGAGTTTATTACGGACACTACGGCATCGCTGACAATGCCCGTATTCTGAAGGGTACAATCGAAGGGCTTGAAGCAGAGAACTACTGGGGTGAAGAAAGTGACGGAGCATGCGATTACATTTACAATCTGAATGCAGTCCATGAATATAACTATTATAACTTCAGTTACGAAAACGCTCGAAACTCCACATTTATGTACGACCCTAACACTCTCACCAGATCTAAGGGTATATGGGGATATCAGAAGCAGATTCCTATCGTTGATGTGGGAAAGACAACATATGATCTGTTCAAAGCAGTAGATGCGGAAGATTCGGATTTTGATTACGAAGGAGCAAAGAAGACATATGAGAAAGCATATAAAGAATGTCTGAATGACATATCTGAATATGTAAACCAGGAAATCAGCGACCTGGGTCTCCTCCTCCGACTGTTCAAGTAAGATAATAAGATATAAAGGTAATATTAAGGGTCTGCCGTGCCGGGACAAGTTCGGCGCGGCAGACTTGTTTTACGGTAAAGAAAGAGATGAAAAATAATATCAGATTAAACGAAGCGGGCAATGGAATCATCATAATTGACCAGACGCTGCTGCCCAATGAAGAAAAATATATTGAGCTGAAAACCCCGGAGGAAATGTATGAAGCCATAGAGAATCTGAGAGTAAGAGGTGCTCCGGCCATAGGCATATTCGCAGGCTATGCCATGGCGGTGACAGCAAAAAAACAATTGGCATATAAGCCTATAAGAAGCTGCTGTGGAGCCAACTGGACTTCCGATGATGTTTTCATACAGGATTTGAAAGATTACGGCGAATATCTGAAATCCTCCAGGCCCACTGCTGTAAATCTGGCATGGGCTGTCGACAGAGTGATACAGGCAGCGAGGATTGAAATGTACAGAGCAAGAAATGAGCATCAGGGCAGAATTAATGTCAATGCCGGAGCATCCAGACTGGCGGAAGCTGTGCTTCGTGAGGCTGAGGCTATACACGAAGAAGATAAAGCCATGTGCAAGGCTATTGCCGAACACGCAATTACGCTTTTAAAAGACGGTGACGGAATTCTTACTCACTGCAATGCAGGTCCGCTTGCCACATCAGAATATGGAACCGCCCTGGGACCTATTTTACTTGGAAAGGAAAGGGGCATGAACCTACATGTGTTTGCAGATGAAACCAGACCTTTGCTTCAGGGGGCGCGCCTTACTGCTTACGAGTTGAATAAGGCGGGGATAGATGTGACCCTGATATGCGATAACATGGCATCAATAGTTATGGACAAAGGCCTTGTGCAGGCTGTGCTTGTTGGCTGTGACAGGGTTGCTGCCAATGGTGATACTGCCAACAAAATCGGAACTTCCGGAGTTGCAATACTTGCCAGACATTACGGAATCCCATTTTATGTTTTAGGGCCATCCTCAACGATAGACAATGAGTGTGCAACAGGAGCCGATATACCTATTGAAGAACGCAATCCGGAAGAGATCAGCAGTCTGTATTTTGCCGAGCCTGTGGCTCCCGAAGGGATTAAATGCTACAATCCGGCTTTTGATGTAACGGATAACAGCCTTATCACAGCTATCATTACCGAGAATGGAATCAGCAGACCGCCATACAGCTTTTAATTGACATTAATTTACAAATAACATACAATAATGGCAAATAAAGGAAAAGGGAGTATTTGCCATGGATAAAATTACAATTGCAGTAGTATCTTCAGACAGGGAATACGGAAGGGCACTGAGCATGTCTTTGCTTTCAGTATGTGGGGATGTAGCCATCAGAGTCTTTGAAAGCAGAGAGTTTATAACTGAATGGTCTCTGTACAAAGACCGGGGTGCATATTACGATTGCTTTGATATTGTTCTGTGGGAGGGGGATGAGGTTAAAAGTGCATACGGGGGAAATATTGTATTTCTGACGGACAGAGTATCATCGGTCAGAAGCGATTACAGAGAGAAAAAATTCAGCCTTTACAAATATTCACCCGCGCAAAACCTTATTTCTTCTGTTTTTGAAATATATACTTTTCTTACTGGAAGAAAGGCAGTTTATGTAAAGAAGGATATGGTCCGGCTTTTCGGATTCGCCTCCTGGGAGGGGGGAGCCGGATGCACGACACTGGCAATGGCTCTGGCACAGGAACTGCTGCGCTTCAAGGGAAAGAAAGTGCTGTATTTCAGTATGGAGGATGTAGAGTCGTCAAGCGTATTCTTTGATTTTGCACCGGGACAAAAAAGTACAGGGGAGTATCTTTACAGGCTGCTTAATGACTGTAACAGCTCCTTGAGCACCGGCGAAGAAATTCCGTTTCTGGACAGTTATATAGTGAAAGATATCCATGAAATAGAAACTTTTGTCCCTTCAAACGGCAAGAACCCTTTAAGGGAACTGAACGAGACTGAAATACAGAGGTTTATTGCATCTCTCATGGACAGCAACAGATATGACGCGGTAATAATGGATATTTCAGGGTGTCTTACAGATGCCGGGATCGGTGCACTGAAGATGGCTGACCGGGTTTGCTTTGTAACAAGGAGCAGATATGCTACGGGGCGTGAAGAACAGTATCTCAAACATGTTGTGTGTTGTGCCGGGGAGAATGTAATAGAAAAATCCCTGAAGATAATAAATGGCGTTAAGCCCGGAAAAGCTCCTTTCTCAGGGGCGAAGGACGAGACCGATAAAGAAGCGTGGCCGGAAAAGACTATGGTTGTGAGAAGTATGGAATACGATATATCGGACAACGGCAAAAAAGAGATCCTGCTTGAGAAGCATTTTGGCGAGGATATCAGGAGTCTGGCGGCGGAATTACTGGAACAAAACTGTATTTAGTAAACAGGAAATGTGTTATAATTTACCGGGATAATTATTTAAGGAAAGGTGAATACTGTGAATCTCGACAGCCTTATTACCGATCTGGCACTCCTTCTCATTGTAGCCGGGTTCGTAACGCTTATTTTCAAGAAGCTGAATCAGCCTGTTATTCTGGGTTATATTGTGGCGGGTTTCTTAATAAGTCCCAATTTCGAATATATGCCTACCATTGTAGACCAGGCGGACATTACCGTCTGGGCGGAAATGGGGGTAATATTCCTCATGTTCGGTCTGGGACTGGAATTCAGTTTCAAAAAGATTGCAACTGTGGGTGGAAGTGCATTTACTGTTGCGGTAACCGTTATGGCTGCTATGATTATTATAGGTGCCGGCGTCGGGGATCTTATGGGATGGGGTAAGATGGACTGTATCTTCCTGGGCGGAATGATTTCAATGTCATCTACCATGATAATCCTCAAAAGCTACGAGGAATATAATCTGAAAAAAGAAAAATTCACACAGCTTATTCTCAGCGCGCTTATCCTTGAAGATATAGCGGGCATTTTTATGATGGTTGTTCTTTCAACAATATCCGTCGGTCAGGGTGGATCGGGTCTGGAAATAGCGGGGAAAATAGACATTATGCTTATGTATCTGGTAATATGGCTGATTATCAGTATCTATCTGGTGCCCAGCTTCCTGAAAAGGGCAGCACCTCTTATGAACGACGAGATGATTGTCATCATAATGATGGGCTTCTGTCTGGGCATGGTTATTATAGCCAACTACATCGGGTTTTCTTCTGCGCTTGGGGCATTCCTTGCAGGTTCGGTTCTGGCAGGAACGGTACAGGTCATAAGAATTGAAAATCTTATCAGGCCCGTTAAGGATCTCTTCGGTGCAATCTTCTTTGTATCTGTAGGCATGAAGATTGTCCCGGCACTTCTGATTGAATATATAGCTCCTATTCTGATACTTACTGTTGTAGTTATATTGGGACAGCTGACTTTCGCAACCATAGGGATACTGCTCTCCGGACAGACTCTGCATACCGCTGTCCGCGGAGGATTCAGCATGGTTCAGATAGGTGAATTTTCATTTATTATTGCAACCTTAGGATTGACCCTGGGTGTAATAAGTGATTTTCTCTATCCTATTATCGTGTGTGTTTCGGTTGTTACTGCTTTTATGACACCGGTGTTCATAAAGAATGCAGAAAAAGTATATTTGCTGCTTGAACGCAAACTGCCGAAAAAGACAAAGATATTTTTAAAGAAAAACACCTCTGAGCAGCAGAGCAAAAATACTAAAGACGCTGACTGGAATGAATACATAAAGAAAGTAATGCAGAGAACCCTTATCTGCTCTGCCATGCTTTTTGTAATATACTGGACGGGCTTTAAGTTCCTGGCTCCGGCAATGCCGGGTCTTATCAGCTCAGTATATGTAAGAAATGCTGTTACGGCGGCGATTATTCTTGCGGCAATGATACCTTTCATGAACGTCATGCATGGAACCAATAACGCCCTTTTCGTCAAACTCTGGATTAAACACAGAGCAAACCGTCTGCCTCTGCTTACTGTTAAGGCGATAAAAATATTGATTGCTGCCTGTTTCATGGCACTGGTCCTGCGCACAATCTTTAACATACCTTTCATAGTACTGGTTTTCGTTTCTTCAATTCCAATTTATTTTATCATCAGATCCAGCTGGCTCAATGGTGTTACAATCGGGATGGAGAACAAATTCATAGCAAACTTTTCCGAGAGGACTCTTGACAGGCAGAAACGGGAAAGAGGGCACAAGGATGACTACAGATGGCTTAATGAGTCCATGTATATCGTGGAATTTGAAATAGTTGATCCCAAATTTAAAATGACCATATCCGATTTCACCAGCAGAAAAGAATTCTTTGTAACCATAGTAAGGATAATCAGAGGCGGCAAGTTCATCAATATGCCGGGGGCAGACGAAGTTGTTATATATGGTGATAAGCTCCAGATGCTGGGCAGCTGGGACGAAGTGGATGGATGCACCATTTTACTTGAGAAAGCAGAGTCTATTGAATATACGGATACGGAAGATATGATTCTGAAGGACTATATATATGGGCAGACATTCCAGGGTGTTCCGGAGAAGGATCAGCTTGTTTGTGTGCCCATTAAGCTGGAGGGCGGCTCTGAATTCATACGAAAGTCCATAAAGAACAGCGGTATAAGAAATCGCTTTTCAGGTACAGTTATAGGAATAGAACGCGGAGATCTCCCTATAGTTAATCCGGATAATGATACTGTTCTGCGAAAAGGGGATTTGATATGGCTTATGGGAGGCAATCATATGGTTGATAAATTGATTCAGGGCGGATTGATGGACGAGTAAATTTACAAACCAATGCTTGACTGAATAGCTGTAAGTGATAGAATAAAACATAGAGTGTATACAGAATACATTAATGTGTAGATATCGAAACATGGAGGTGACAAATGACTATGGCATCAGCAAAGCGTATATTGACATTCCTGCCGGGCGTTGATTGCGGTGGATTCGGGGGGTGCGGATATCCGACATGTGCTGCTTGCGCGGAAGCGATAGCGGCAGGGGGTCCAATCACACTTTGTCCCGCGGCAAAGTCGGAGGCAGTAGCGTCCATAGCAGAGATTATGGGCGTTGAACCTGTCGAGGTGAAAGAGCAGATTGCTTTCATCAAGTGTGCGGGTGATGCAGCAGGCAAAGAACGCTTCATATCGGCCGGCTGTGAGAGCTGTGACGCGGCGGATAAAGAGGAGTTTGCAAAAGGAGAGTGCCGCTATGGCTGTCTCGGACTGGGAACCTGTATCGACAGGTGTAAATTTGATGCAATGTCACTGGACGACGGTGATATTATAATCGATAAGGAGAAATGTTCCGGGTGTGAGGCATGTCTGACGGGGTGTATCCGTGAAATAATAGAAATGGTTCCTGCAGAGGCAACGAATTTTATTCCTTGTTCGTCGAAGGATAATGAGCAGGAAACACTGGAAACATGCGGATACGGGTGTATCGGTTGCGGTGACTGCGCCCTGGCCTGTCCGAAAGATGCAATTGAAATGGTCGTGGGCGACAGGGTAGATGGCAGATATGCCAGAATAGATTACAGCAAGTGTGAGGGCTGTATAACCTGTACGGTTAAATGCCGTAAAAAGATTATTGTTGACACTATGCACGACCTGACCAAGGCTAAGGAAGAAGTGGCACTGGTAAGGTGTACCGGCGGTGCAATGGGAAATACCAAACTGAAGAAGGCCGGATATGTGGATTGCAGGGCCGTGGTTGATATGAAGGTGGATCTTGACAGTCTGGATGTATGTGAATATGGATGCCTGGGTTTCGGTGATTGTACCCGGGTATGCAGATACGATGCAATAACAAATACATATGGACTTGCTCAAGTTGACCCGGACAAGTGTGTGGGCTGCGGTGACTGCTACAGAGAGTGTCCTAAAAACAAAATTGAAATGGTACCGTATATTGGAGTCAAGCAGGCAGCCTGTGAGTCTCAGGCGGATCCCGACAGAAGAATGGAAGTTTGCGGCATGGGATGTATTGACTGTGGTGACTGTGCTGATAACTGTCCTAATGATGCGATAGAAATGACTTCCGGACATCCGTATATAGATTATGAGAAGTGTGTAAACTGCGGAGTATGCAAGTATGTGTGTTCCAGAGGTCTTATCAGGGAAAGAGAAGTTCCTGAATATAATTACCTCCAGCGCGAAGCAATAAAGTTAGATGAAAGGAGATAGAAACATGAGATCCAGAAAGACAATGGACGGCAACACAGCTGCTGCACATGTTGCGTATGCGTTCTCTGAGGTAGCAGCAATCTATCCTATCACACCATCATCTGTAATGGCTGAAAATGTGGATGCATGGGCAAGTGTGAACAGGAAAAATATTTTTGGGGAAGAAGTTAAGGTTGTGGAGATGGAATCCGAAGGCGGCGCGGCAGGTGCCGTACACGGTTCTATTGCGGCGGGCGCTCTTACAACCACATTCACTGCGTCACAGGGATTGCTTCTGATGATTCCCAATATGTATAAACTGGCAGGAGAGGAAACCCCTACGGTTATTCATGTGGCAGCCAGAACAATATCAACACACGCACTGAGCATTTTCGGAGATCATTCAGATGTTATGGCGTGCAGACAGACAGGATTCGCAATGCTGGCGTCAAGAAGCCCTCAGGAGGTTATGGATCTTTCGGCTGTGGCTCATATGTCCGCAATTGAAGGAAGAGTGCCTGTGCTGCATTTTTTCGACGGATTCAGAACATCACATGAACAGCAGAAAATCTATACCTGGGACTATGATGACCTTAAGGATATGCTGGATATGGATGCTGTTAAGCAATTTAAGGCTAATGCATTGAACCCTGACAATCCGCATTGTATAGGCTCGGCAGAGCAGCCAGAAACTTTTTTCCAGCATAGAGAAGCATGCAACAGAAACTATGAAGAGCAGGTTGAAGTAATAATTGACTGCATGAACAGGGTAAACGAAAAAGTTGAAAGAGAAATACCTTATAAGCCGTATGAATATTATGGAGTACCTGATGCAGAGGAAATAATAATAGCTATGGGTTCGGTCTGTGACTGTATTGAAGAGACAGTTGACTATCTTAATGCTCAGGGTAAAAAGGTCGGTATGATCTCTGTGAGGCTATACAGACCGTTCTCCGCTGAATATTTTGTGGCAGAAATTCCGTCAACAGTAAAGAAGATTGCGGTTCTGGACAGAACAAAGGAGCCCGGATCAATTGGCGAACCTTTATATCTTGATGTTGTGTCTGCTGTTCGGGATACTGAATTTGCCGGAAGGTATATTGCCAGAGGAAGGTACGGATTAAGCTCCAAGGATGTTCAGCCGGGAGATATTCTCGCTGTATTTGAAAATCTCTGGGCTGAAGAATCAAAACCCGAATTCACTCTGTCAATAGATGATGATGTTACCGGCCTTTCAATTGAGGGTTCATATAACCCGGATGTTGCTCACGAAAGCACTGTTGCATGCAAATTCTGGGGGCTGGGAGCTGACGGTACTGTCGGTGCCAACAAGAACAGCGTTAAAATTATCGGGGACAATACCGAGAAATACGCTCAGGCATACTTCCAGTATGACTCCAAGAAATCAGGTGGAGTTACAATTTCACATCTGAGATTCGGGGATGAACCGATCAGATCCACATACTATGTTCAGCAGGCTGATTTTGTAGCATGCCATAAGGCATCATACCTTGACAGGTACTATATGGTAGAAGACATAAAGAAGGGCGGAACCTTTCTTCTCAACTGTCCATGGAGCGATGAAGAACTGGATGAGAAGCTGCCGGGCAATGTGAAAAAATATATCGCACAGAATGATGTGCAGTTTTATATCTGCGATGCCGTAACGATTGCCAGGGAAATGGGTCTGGGCAACAGAACCAACTCTGTGCTTCAGGCAGCCTTCTTTAAGCTGGCAAAGATTCTTCCGATAGATGATGCTGTCAGATACATGAAGGAAGCAATTGAAAAAACTTACGGCAGCAAAGGTAAGAAAATAGTCGATATGAACTGTGCCGCAATAGATGCCGGCGTCAACAGTGTTCATAAGGTTGAGGTCCCGTCATCATGGGCAGAAGCCGAAGGGGATATTATCAAGACACTTGCAGAAGGCAGAAATCAGGAGCATACATATTATATAAACAAAATTCTTAAGCCTACAAACGGAATGTATGGAGACGATATTCCTGTATCCGTATTTAAGGATTTTGCAGATGGGCATGTTCCGTCAGGAACAGCAGCATTTGAAAAGAGAGGAATTGCGACTGACATTCCGCAGTGGGATTCCCAAAAGTGTATGCAGTGTAACTGGTGTTCATATGTTTGTCCCCATGCTGTAATAAGACCGTTTGTTCTGGATGCTGAAGAAGCGCATGCATATGAAGGTATTTCGGTGCCGTTCAGAGATGATGAGAGCAGATTCTTTGCAATTGGAATCAGTGCTCTTGACTGTACAGGCTGCGGTTCATGTGCAGAGGTATGTCCTGCCAGACAGAAGGCACTGACCATGGTAGATGCTGAGGCAAATCAGGACGCTGCTCAGGCTGATTACGATTATCTGTTTCATAAAGTCGGAATAAAAGCTGAACTGGGAAGTGACGAAAATGTTAAAAAGTCACAGTTCCTTCAGCCGCTTCTGGAGTTTTCGGGAGCCTGTCCCGGCTGCGGCGAAACTCCATATGCCAAACTAATAACTCAGCTGTATGGCGACAGGCTGTATATTGCAAATGCTACAGGATGCTCTTCAATATGGGGACTGTCGGCACCGTCATCGCCATACACCGTCAATGCACAAGGAAAGGGTCCGGCATGGGGGAACTCACTTTTTGAAGATAACGCTCAATTTGGATACGGTATGGCTATAGCTGTAAAGGCAAGAAGAACACAGATGAAACATGCTGTTGAAAGGCTGGCGGAAAAGCCTGAGTTTGAAGAGCCTGCAAAGGCATGGCTTGATAATATGGAAAATCCGGAATGTGCCGGCAAAATGGGTGATATTCTGGCCGCAGCATGTGAAGGAAGCGCGGACGAAGACGCCAGGTATGTGACAGAAAACAGTAACATGCTTGCAAAACCGTCAATGTGGCTCTTCGGTGGTGATGGCTGGGCATACGATATTGGATATGGAGGACTGGATCATGTCCTGGCCTCCGGAGAAAACATAAATGTTCTGGTCTTTGACACTGAAGTTTATTCCAATACAGGAGGGCAATCTTCAAAGGCAACGCCTATCGGTGCAGTCGCACAGTTTGCGGCTGCAGGCAAGGCAGTTACAAAGAAGAATCTGGCTCAGCTTGCAATGGCATACGGATATGTATATGTTGCTCAGGTGGCAATGGGCGCCAATCCGGCGCAGACATTAAAGGCGATAAGAGAAGCCGAGGCCTATGACGGTCCTTCGCTGATCATAGCATATGCTCCTTGTATCAATCACGGTATAGATGCCGGAATGAACAAGTCCATGCTGCAGATGAAGAATGCGGTAAGAGCCGGATACTGGAATCTGTTCAGATATAATCCTGCAGCAGTTCCCGAAAAGAAAAACCCAATGTCTCTCGACAGTGCGCCTCCTACGGAAAAGTATGAAGATTTCCTTATGGGAGAAGTGAGATATAATTCACTTAAACTTAAGAATCCGGAAATAGCAGCGAAACTATTCGCAGAGGCCGAAGATTTTGCAATTGAAAGATACAGAAAGCTGAAGAATCAGAAGAAAGAATTTGAGAATAATTAAAGAAGGGAGTAGATTCAATGTATAAAGTTTTGAAGAAAAGAGTTCTTAATGAAAACATGACCTGGCTTGTAATTGATGCTCCTATGGTGGCAAGAAAGGCTAAACCGGGCCAGTTTATTATTCTCAGAATTGATGAATATGGCGAAAGAATCCCTCTGACTATGGCGGGGCATGACTCGGAGGCCGGTACCATTGATTTGATTTTCGCTGCAGTGGGAAGAACCACCATGCTTATGAACCAGCTGGAGGAAGGCGATTATCTGATGGATGTTGTTGGTCCGCTGGGCAAGCCGACGGAAATGGAAGGGTTAAAAAAGGTTTGCGTGGTAGGTGGCGGAACGGGTAATGCTCTGGCATTTCCACTTGCTTGCGGAATGCATGCTGCCGGAATCGAAGTTGACATGATTGCCGGATACAAGAGCAAGGAGCATGTTATTCTTGAGGACGAGTTCAGAGCCGGAACCGACAGACTCTACATTACAACCGATGATGGGTCTTATGGAGAAAAAGGATTTACCACAGATAAACTCAGGGAGCTTATTGAAGCCGGCAACAAATATGATGAGATAGTGGCGGTGGGACCTCCGCTGATGATGAAGTTCACCTGTCAGATGGCAACGGATTACGGAATTCCATCGGTAGCTTCCCTTACCGCATATATGGTTGACGGAACGGGAATGTGCGGCTGCTGCAGATGTGTTGTGGGCGGAGAGAATAAATTTGTCTGCGTTGACGGACCTGAATTCGACGGCGCCCTGATTGACTGGGATGATATGGTCAGGAGAAATGCTTATTACAAAGAACAGGAGGCTCGGGACAGAGCTCATGTATGCAGACTGACAGGAGGTGTAAGATATCATGATTAATCTGAAACCCGTAAAAAACCCTATGCCTGAGCAGGATCCTCAGGTAAGGGCAAGAAACTTCGAGGAAGTCGCCGAAGGTTACACACCTGAAATGGCTGTAAATGAGGCCATGAGATGTCTTCAGTGCAGAACCAGGCCTTGTACCGGCGGTTGTCCTGTAATGGTCAGGATTCCTGAGTTTGTTGCCAGGGTGGCAGAAGGTGAATTTGAAGAGGCCTACCGGATTATTGCGGGGACAAACTCATTGCCGAGGATCTGCGGAAGAGTTTGCCCTCAGGAAAACCAGTGCGAAGGTGTTTGCGTGAGAGGAGTCAAGGGTGAGCCGGTTTCAATCGGCAGACTGGAAAGATTCGTCTCCGACTGGCATGCAGAGCATGGGGAAGAGTCGGAGGAAATTTGTGAATACTCCGATGCCGCAAGAGCCGTAGAAGGAAAGGGCAAGAAGGTTGCTGTAATAGGAGCGGGTCCGGCAGGTCTCACGTGTGCCGGCGACCTGGCCAGCAAAGGCTATGCGGTGACCGTATATGAGTCTCTGCATAAGCCGGGCGGTGTACTCGCCTACGGGATTCCTGAATTCAGACTCCCTAAGGATATCGTTGCTGCGGAAGTAGGTAAGCTGGAGGAGAAAGGTGTAAAGTTCATCAACAATGCTATTATAGGAAGAGCGGAAACCGTGGACGAGCTTCTGGAAGAAGAGGGCTTTGATGCGGTCTTCGTAGGGACGGGAGCAGGTCTGCCATCCTTCATGAACATTCCGGGAGAGAACCTACTGGGCGTTTGCTCGGCAAACGAATATCTGACCAGAATCAATCTGATGAAGGGCTATCTGGATGAGTACGATACCCCGGTTCCCGAAGGCAAAAGAATTGCAGTTGTCGGCGGCGGAAATGTTGCAATGGATGCTGCCAGATGTGCCATGAGAATGGGAGCCGAAAAGGTATATATAGTTTACAGGCGTTCAATGGAGGAAATCCCTGCAAGAGCCGAGGAAATCCATCATGCCATAGAGGAAGGAATCGACTTTCAGCTCCTGAGAAATCCTGTGCGGGTTATCGGAGACGAAGATGGTTATGTAACCGGTCTGGAATGTGTGGAGATGGAGCTGGGAGAACCTGATGCTTCAGGCAGAAGACGCCCGGTAGTGATTGAAGGGTCAAATTATGTTCTGGAAGTTGACAGCGTGATTATGTCAATCGGGACTAAGCTGAACAGACTGATTCTGGAAACAACAAAAGATCTGGAAGCCAACGAACGCGGCGGAATCGGTACAGATGACGGAGCTGCTACAAGCCGTGAAGGTATCTTTGCCGGCGGCGATGCGGTAACAGGAGCTGCTACAGTAATACTGGCCATGGGTGCGGGTAAGACTGCGGCAGAGTCCATCGATGAGTATCTGAAATAAGGGTTTTGAATAAGGCAAAGGAGCTGCCGCATCGATTAATGTGGCAGTTCCTTTTTTGCAGCGAATAATAAAATTAACCACAACATTAAGGCATAATGCCATTCCTGAAACGCTAAAAGACATGGATGTTTCCGGTTATGATGACTTTTTGACAAAATGTCGGAAATTGATGGCAAAGACGATTGAAAGTTACTATAAATCTTTGTAAGTCAAAATATTAATGTACAAAAAATAATCCGCTAGTAATATATTCTATTTGTATTTGTTGAGCTTTATAAGACCGAAAATAGTAAAAAAAGTTCCTAGTACAAGAAGGATATATGCACTGAAATCCGAATGTCCCGGCATGTATCCCGTTTTGAAGGATATTCCTGTAATTGCAATAAACATGCCGCCGCCTGCAATCAGAATGTATTTAAGTTTCTTTCCGTAATTCATATCCCCATTCTCCTGTAATATTCTTACGATGATTATACTCTACCTGAGCAATATCATTCAACTGCAATCCTGACCATGAATGCCAGAGAATACCAAGGTTTTGTATTTTTATACCTTGTTAGTTATTTTTTTACGCATGAACATTTAAACACAATGAGCATATGGAATATGTCATTTTCAATTTCTGTAAAAATCATGTTTTTCCGAGCTTTTTTACAGAAAGATATTCAGTACAAAAATCACTTTCTTCATCTTTACCCATAGAAAAACATGACGACCACAAGCTTATCTGATTAGTTAATTCGCGGACAGCAAATTAGTTTGTTTAAGTCGGGTTATGAGATATGCATGAATATTCATTTAGCTATGCACATTGTTTTTTCTGCAAAAACACAGTGAAAAGTGGATTTTGTGCGGAAATCGGAAGTTTTAATGGAAGCAAACACGAAGGCACTGCAAACCTGACCGCACGGTGATACGGGAGATGATTGACAGAATAATTAAACAATGATAAATTTATGACAATAATTATTTACATCATCATATCTAATTGGTCAATGACAGGTAATATAACCTGGTTTTGACAGCAAAGGAGGAGCACATGCTAAGGAAATTTATAGCGGTACTGGCATGCCTGGCAATGATATGTTCATTTTCATTTACGATAACCGGGTGCGGTGGCGATAATGAAATGACAGCAGATGACCTGGTGAAGGTAACGAAAGATCCGGAGGGTACGATTTCATCCTTCACTATTACTAAAGGTATTGGGAAGGACGGCAAGACCAATTTCCAGGAACTCGACAATGACATTATTTGCGAGAAGCTGGATGCAGACAGCGGGGAATTCCAGAAGGCCAAGTTTGATAACAAGACCATACGGGGAAATTATGTAAGACTTATCGATGAAGACGGAAATGAGAAAGCTGATAAAATTCAGGTAGTTGATTTCGATGACAGTCAGGCATACTGGGACCCGGAGATGGCCTGGGCTAAAAATGCGGGAGCCAGGTGTGAACCGGCAGTTGATGACGAGACTGCAGTGGCAGCTTACTACGATGAATCGACAATTCCGTATGGTGAGCGACTGCTGTCAGGATGGGGGGTCAATGACTGGTCCGGTACTGTTGACTTCTCGAATAACGAAGATATCAAGTATTTCTCGAACAACGATTACTACAACACGGTATCAAGTGACACACTGACAATTTTGCCGGGATATAAGACATATCTGCAGCCTAACGGTTATTCATGCGGGTTATGTTCTATACTGACTGTTCTCGAATGGTACGGACTCAGAGGTGATCTCAATGATGTAGATCTCGCAGTGCTGAGAGATACGGACGAACTCGAAATGGGTACACCTGTAAAATATGTTCCTAATGTATTCAATAATCTTGAGGAGCTCGGTATCACAGGCAAATGGAATGTTACAACATCCATGGATGATCCGGACAAACTCTCTGATTCCGAGTGGGTGCAGAAGCAGCTTAAGGAGGGACACCCCATTATGGTTGAATGGAATCCTTTCGGCTGGCACTGGCAGACAATCATTGGCTATGACAATATGGGTACCAGAACCATCCAGGACGATGTCCTCATTATGATGGACTCCTATGATACAACAGACGGCAATAACGATGGATATTATATTGAATCCTATGAACGTCTGACTTATGGAATCTGTACAGTATTCGGTGAGGAACCTGATTCAATACGCTATGCAGTTGCATATCCTGAAGACTGGACCTATGAGCAGGAAATGGGTGACGGGATTGCAGACAATGAAGATAACACAGGCATTTTTACTGATAAAAACAAGGTGCCTTACAGCAAGAATCTTGCTAAAGGAATTAAGAAGTACTACTCGCCAGAAATCAAAGCAAACGGTGATTTTGTGGACGAAAACGGAATCTCCGGAGCAGCTGCGAAGGGTGTAGAACGTGCGGGAGATTACGATAACTCGCCATATTACATTTTCCAGGATTTCTACAATATGGAGGACAGCGATACACTTCACATACTGACAAACTACGAGACACTTCAGCAGTCAACCGAATACAGTTGCGGTGCAACGGCATTCTCAACTGTAGCCAACTGGTTCGGAATGCTGGAAGATGAAGACGAAATTTCACTTTTCAATGCACGCGGCAGGGATAAGGCGTCTGATGGAACAACCGTTGAAGATATGCAGCAGATGATTAAATACATGAATGACAAGTATGATCAGGACTGGGTATATGTCTCAACCGGTGATCTGGATGATCCGGAAGGTGAAGAATCCTATATCGGTGACTATTGCCTGCAGGCCGGCGATCATGAAGAATGGTACGGTCTCATTCCTTATCTGCTGGATAATGACATTCCAATCATGGTTGAATGGGATGAATGGGGCGGACACTGGCAGACTATAATCGGCTACGACAATATGGGAACAGTGGATAAAACACAAGATGATGTTTTGATCTTTGCGGATCCATATGATACAACAGATCACAATCAGGATGGATATTATGTAGATGGTTTCGAACGACTGGTTTATGGATTCTATTCAAGCTTCGAGAATTCATACAGGCATAATGGATTTGTGGCAGCGTTCCCGTCTAAGGGACATGAGGAAGTTGTGAAAGCACTGGGAATAAAGTAACTAAACAAAAAGGCAAGTCTGACATCAGGCTTGCCTTTCGCTTATTGCTTAACTGAATTTATTTGAAAAGCAGTATGTTCTTGACATGCAGTGAATTAAATGGTAATATATGGAAATAAACGCAAGAACAAGAGTTGAATAGAGGGGGAGGTAAATGAGGAGAACGGGGAATGCCGCGCAGACCGATGATGTATGTTGCCGTGGTTTTTGCTGCGGTTATTTTTATTGGATATTACTGTCTGGGAATTGGACAGGATACTGAATCTCTTATTGAGGAGAGCAGGACAATTACCGGCACTGTAAAGGATGCTGACATAAAAAGGAATGCGACCGGTGAGGAGAGTATTCAGCTTATTCTGGAGACGGGAGATACCCGGATTCTGCTGAAATGCTACGATGCCAATGTGGAGGCAGCTGGTAAATACGGAATTCCGGGAAATGAAATTCAGGTCAGCGGAATACTGCAAAGTCCTCCCGGCAGGCGCAATCCCGGATGCTTTGATTACGCCTTATACCTGAAATCCCTTGGAATCAGGTATACCATGACGGTGACCGGCCTGGATATCATAAGAGAAGAAAAGACGCTTTCAGGAATTTTGCATACGAAGAGGGAGAACTTTCTCGGCAGGCTGGAAAAGGAGGCAGGAGATGAAACGGCAGCCATGATGAGAGCCATACTGTTTGGCGATAAGGGCATGCTGGATGAGGAAGTGCTGGAAATGTTTCAGAAAAACGGAACAGCTCATATTCTTGCCGTAAGCGGACTGCATATAGGCATTATTTATGGATTTATCCTCAAACTCTGGCCATTCAGGAGAGGCAAAATCTTTTTCACCTTTCTTTCTGCTTTTTTCGGCTGCTATGCCATTCTGTCTTCATTTTCACCATCGGTGGTAAGAGCCGTGTTCATGGTGCTTCTTCATACATTTGCAAAGATGACCGGCCGAAGATATGATATGCCCTCTGCAGCATTTATAGTGATGACGGTTATTCTGGCTTTTAATCCTTTTATGCTTTTTAATGCGGGGTTTCAGATGAGCTTTTTAGCCATTCTGACAATGGCATTGATTACACCCTACTTCCGCTCATTCTATCAGGGAGTGTTTCTTTCCGGTCTGGCTATACAAATCGGGCTTGGTCCGTACATACTTTACAACTTCAACTATCTGTCGCTGATAGCCGTGCTCATAAATGTTCCTGTCATTGCTCTAGCAGGTCTGATTGTACCAATGGGTCTGATGAGTATGATACTTGGATGGGAGCCGCTTTCATGGATTCTCCAAGAGCTGTGTTATTCACTTCAAATGCTCAATGAAATTCTGGAAATTCAGGGCTTAACTACATTTTCTGTGACAAGTCCGAGCATATTCTTTATGGCGGCATATTACCTGAGTCTTTTGATTTTGTTTTCAGAGGAAGGCAGACTGAGAACAATTCGTGCCGGCAGCTGTCTGAAAGACAGAGCAGCATATATTACAAAATCCTTTGCTGTAATTGTGGTCATATCCTTTGCCGTTCATGCTGTCACAGATGATGGGTTCAGCAGATGCGAGATCGTCTTCGTCGATGTGGGGCAGGGGGACTGCATTCACTTAAAGGTTGATGACGGAATCTTTTCGAGAGAAAGGAACTATCTTATAGATGGGGGAGGCAGCGATGATTACAATGTGGGCAAAAAGGTTTTGCGCCCGTATCTGCTGAAGAACGGTGTAAAGGGTATTGACGGAGCATTTGTAACGCACCTGCATACGGATCACTATCGCGGCATCTGTGAGCTGGCGCAGGAAGGGATGGTTAAAAAAATATATGTGTATGAAGGCAACAGGCTGAAGGAGGATGAAATCATTGAAGAAACAGGGCTGACCCGGGATGCCATAGTATATCTACATGCAGGTGACAGGGCGGCACCGGGACAAAAAGTGCATATAAAAGTGCTGTGGCCTGAGCGAAAGACGGAGGCGGAATATACCGCTATGCAGAAGGAGGAAGAGGATGAAAATGAATCTTCTCTTGTCTTTCATATAAGCTACGATGATTTGACATTGCTGACTACGGGAGATATGGGGGAGGAAGGCGAGAAGGTGCTCTGTGAGAAATACGGTGGTGTTCTGCAATCCGATATTCTGAAAGTGGGGCATCACGGCTCCAGGTATAGTTCATCCGATGAATTCCTTGACCGTGTCGCTCCGGAAATGGCTGTTATACAGGTGGGGAAGAACAGCTTCGGGCATCCGACTCAGGAGGTATTGGACAGGCTGTCCGGGCGCAGTATATTGGTATATCGCAACGATCTTCATGGAGCTGTCGGAATTGATATTGCCGATGGAGAGTTAAAAAATATTGTACAGCAGTAGACAACACCCTTGAGCGGGACTATAATTACACTCAATAAAAAGAAAAATTGAGGAAGAAATGCAGTATTTAATACAGGGTCTGATCTTAGGGTTTGCATATGTGGCACCCATTGGAACACAGAACATTTTTGTTATCAATACAGCACTGACACAGAAACGGAGCAGGGTACTGGCAACAGCCGGAATAGTGGCTTTTTATGACATAACACTTGCATTCGCCTGTTTCTTTGCTGTCGGTGTACTTATAAGCGCGCTTACATGGCTGCAGCTTATCATACTGGGTGTCGGGTCTCTGGTCGTAATCTGGATAGGTATAAGTCTCGTCCGTTCAAGCGGCAGTCTTGACACGGATACGGATACCAATCTTTCAATTCCTAAGATAATCTGGCAGGCTATGATAGTAACCTGGTTTAACCCGCAGGCACTTATAGACGGAACAATGCTTCTTGGGGCATTCCGTGCCTCGCTGCCGGGAAGTGCAGGCATGCTGTTCATCACCGGTGTATGTTTCGCGTCATTGATATGGTGGTTCGGCATGTCAACTGCAGTGAGTCTGCTTTCCGAAAAAATCAGCAACAAGGTTGTCCGGGCCATAAACATAATCTGCGGATGTATTATTATCTTTTATGGCCTCAAACTGGTGTGGAACTTTATTCAGCTTGCATGGCCGGGGCTCGTTTAGCAAACTGCAGCTGATCCCGCTCAGAGGTGTGACAGGCATCTGTGGAGAAAAGCTTTCCGGAGCAGGAATCGCTGATAATGTGAGCGGGTACCACCTTGAAAATCATGGGATAAAAGAATATAATAATCTCATGGTATCAGAAGAACATGCATTTATACGAATAGAAAGCGATATAAAAGCCGGGAATATTCCCGGCGTAGTTTTGCTTGCGGGTAAGGAGGAGTTTCTTGTGGATGATTACTCCCGGAAGCTCATCCGTAAATTCGTCAGCGAAACCTCCTCCAGCCTGGATCTGGTTAAACCGGAGAGGGATATCGTAACGGCTCAGACGATAATAGAGAGCATGGAAACGGTCAGTCTCATGTCAGAGAGAAAGGTGGTCTGGCTCCAGAATTTCTATGACGATAGAGGCAGGATGCCGGAGGCGTTTAACAAGAGTGAATCAGAAGTCCGAGACCTTAGGGAATACATAGAGCAGAATCTTCAAAGGGACTCTGAAGGGGTTTTGCTCCTGATCACATATGCCGGACAGAAGGATGAGCGGGAGCAGGCTAATATCATGAAGAGTGCCCTGAGCAAGACCATAGGGAAGGCCGGTGCTGTTTATGATTTTGAATCACTTAATCCCGGTCAGCTCAGGGCTTTTATCAGGAAGAGATTCAAAGATGCAGGCAAAATCTTCGCTCCGGGTATCCCGGGCATTATTGCCAGAGAAACGGGTTACGGCAGCAAAGGCATTGATTACGGTCTGTACAACCTGGAGAACGATCTGAAGAAGATCATTGCTCACTGCGGTGCCGGGACGGAAATCATGTCAGAGGATGTTTTGCAGGTTATTACGATAAGTCCCGAAAAAAATGTTTTTGAAATGATTGATGCACTTGGCCAGAACAATAAGGATAAGGCATTCAGGCTCCTACATAATCTTTTAGAAGACGGTACCGGCGAATTTCAACTGCTGGGTTTGATTACAAAACAGCTTGAGATTATGCTTGAAGCCCGTGAAATGAAAGAGCATGGTCTCAGCCTTGCACAGATACAGGCGGCACTTAAGAAGTCGGATAATGTTCACGCATTTCGCACAAAGAAAGCGCTTGAAGCAGGAAATAGATTCAGCTGCAGGGATATGGAAAGGATATTATCCTCTGCATACGATATTGAAGAAAACATTAAAACGGGAATTATGCCCGGGCAGCTGGCACTGGAATATTTCATAGCACAGATATAGGAAATTATGAGTACAAATGAATTAAAAAGCAAACAATTCAGGGCGGAC
Organism: uncultured Oscillospiraceae bacterium; assembly: GCA_964345275.1. Classification (GTDB taxonomy): domain Bacteria; phylum Bacillota; class Clostridia; order Peptostreptococcales; family Anaerovoracaceae; genus Lentihominibacter. The sequence continues at coordinate 45,444 of CAYFQD010000001.1, read as the reverse complement.
ATGATGCTTGTCATGGTAACAGCATTCTGGGGAGTGTCCTACTTTATGATGGACGCCTGTCTGGAGGAAATGGATCCCTTATCGCTGAACGCATTCAGATTTCTGGGAGCCTTCGGGGTGGTTCTTTTGCTGGCTTTCAACAGAATAAAGACGGTTAACAGACAGACGCTGAAATATGCTTTTTTTGTAGCAATAGCACTTGTTCTTACATACCTCAGTGTGACATACGGAATTAAATACACAACCCAGTCCAACGCCGGTTTTTTCTGTGCTACTACAGTGGTTTTTACACCTGTTCTGGCATTCTTTCTCAAGAAGGTAGTGCCGGGAAAGAAACTCGGGTTTGTTGTGTTAATCTGTATTATAGGCATTACACTTATGAGTCTGGATGCAAACATGAAAATTGCTATTGGCGATCTGTTGTGCCTTTTTTGCGGATTCATCTATGCGGTGGATCTTCTCATTACGGAGACTGCAGTCAAAAGGGATGATGTAAATGCTTTTCAGCTGGGAGTTTTTCAGCTGGGATTTACAGGCGTGATTATGCTGATTCTGTCAATTGTCCTGGAGACACCCTGCTTGCCGCAGACTCCCGTGTGCTGGCTTTACGCCATATTCCTATCCGTATTTTGCACGGGTGCCACATTTATCATGCAGGCAGTGGCTCAGCAGCATACAACGGCAACTCATGTGGGTGTTATTTTTGCACTGGAACCGGTGCTCGCAGCCATTGTCGCTTTCATATTTGCGGGGGAAAGACTTCTTCCGAGAGCATATGCGGGTATGGTACTGATGCTTGCAGGTATTCTCATCATGGAAATTGACCTGAAGAAAATTTTCAGAGCTCCTTTCGGACGCAGCAGCAGCTGAAGAGAATGGGTTTCGTATGGATAGACTTTTCGTCTCAAATTTGGTAAAATAATATGTAGTTTTGTTTTGGTTACAAAAAAGAACAAAGAACATTCAGTTCGAATGTTGTATGCCCTAATGCAGGATGCTAAAATCGATATGTTGCATTAGAGACTATAAATAAGAAACAGGAGGATCATTAACATGAGTGAAAAAGCTTGTAGCTGCGGTTGTGCCGGGGGAAGAGCGGCTCAGTTTGCTGAACTGGCTCCAACCCTGGAACAGTATGCTAAAGTACCCGGCAGTCTAATTACTATTCTTCAGAAGGCTCAGGAAATCTATGGCTATCTTTCGGTGGATGCAATAAATTACATTTCTGAGTGCACGGGTATCAAGCCGGCAAAAGTTTATGGGGTTGCAACTTTCTATGCACAGTTCAGACTCCAGCCGATAGGCAAGAATCTTATAATGCTGTGCAAGGGTACCGCATGTCATGTGAACGGAGCTGACATTATTGAAGAGGCTATATGTGAGCATCTGGAAATTCAGGATGGCGAGACAACAGAGGATGGACTGTTCACGCTTAATAATGTGGCCTGTCTCGGTTGCTGTTCCCTTGCGCCTGTAATGATGGTTAAAAGTGCAGATGGTGATGAAACATATGGTAATCTGACCAAGGATTCTGTTAAAAAGGTTCTTGATGAGATAAAAGCAAATGCGTAAGGAGGTAACAGCATGAGAGTTGTAATTGGACAGGGCAGCTGTGGTGTTGCCACCGGTGCCAGAAAGACTGCAGCTGAATTTGAGAAACAGATTGCGGCTAAGGGCTTGAACATTCCGGTTTCCGTAACCGGTTGTGTGGGAACCTGCTATCTGGAGCCTATTGTAGATATTTACGATGACGGTGGTGAGCTGACCAGGTATGTCAAGGTTCAGCCGGACAAGGTGGAAAAGATTGTGGAAGATCACCTGGCAGGAGGAAATTCCGTAACAGAGCAGGCAATTGCTGATGAGGATCGCCTGTTTGTAGATAAGCAGGAGAGGATCGTACTGGCAAACTGCGGAGTTATCAATCCGGAAGAGATTGATGATTATATTGCCGTTAACGGTTATAAGGCAATTGAAAAAGCATTAAAGGAAATGAAACCCGAAGAGGTTATTGAAGAGATAAAGGTTTCAGGTCTCAGAGGCAGAGGCGGAGCCGGTTTTCCGGCATGGTTCAAGTGGAATGCAGCCAGGAATGCTCCGGGTACGGAGAAGTATCTGGTGTGTAACGCTGACGAAGGTGACCCGGGTGCGTTCATGGACAGATCCATTCTGGAGGGTGATCCGCACGCATTGCTGGAGGGTATGGTTATAGCCGGATATGCCATGGGCGCATGTGAAGGAATAATCTACTGCAGAGCCGAATATCCGCTGGCAATCAAGAGACTGGAAATCGCCATGGAGCAGGCAAGAGAAAAGGGTTTCCTTGGGAAGAACATCTTTGGAAGCGGCTGGGATTTTGACATAAGGATAAAGGCAGGTGCCGGGGCTTTCGTGTGCGGTGAAGAAACAGCACTGATTGCTTCCCTGGAAGGTGAAAGAGGTATGCCCAGGCTTAAGCCGCCGTTTCCTGCAGCTAAGGGATACTGGCAGAAGCCGACAAATATAAATAATGTGGAAACCTTTGCCAATGTTCCCTGGATTATCTTTAACGGAGGTAAAGCCTTTGCAAAATTCGGAACGGAAAAATCTCCGGGAACCAAGGTATTTGCACTGGCAGGAAAAATTAAGAAGGGCGGACTGGTTGAAGTTCCTATGGGAATGACAATAAAGGAAGTTATCTTTGACATCGGCGGCGGCATTAAGAATGACAGGGAGTTCAAGGCTGTGCAGATGGGCGGACCTTCCGGCGGATGTATCCCGGCAAGCCTGATTGATACTCGTGTTACTTATGAAGATATTAATAAGACGGGTGCTATTGTCGGTTCCGGCGGTATGATTGTAATGGACGAGGATACTTGCATGGTGGACATGGCCAGATATTTCCTGAACTTCACAAGGGATGAATCCTGCGGCAAATGTAATTATTGCAGAATCGGAACCAAGAGAATGCTGGAAATTCTGGAGAGAATTACCGAAGGCAAGGGTGAAGACGGTGATATTGAAAAGCTGGAAGAACTCGCAACCAAGATTAAGGACGGTTCCATGTGCGGGCTGGGACAGACTGCTCCTAACCCTGTGCTGACAACCATCAGATACTTCAGAAATGAGTATGAGGATCATATCTACAACAAGAAATGTACGGCAGGTTCCTGTAAGGCACTGATTGACTACAAGATTACCGATGCCTGCAAGGGATGTACTCTCTGTAAGAAAAATTGTCCGGTTGACGCTATCACAGGTAATGTCAAAGAACTGCATGTCATAGATAATGAAAAGTGCATCAAGTGCGGCAAGTGTATAGATTCCTGCAAATTTAATGCGATCATCAAGGAATAAGAGAGAGGAGGTAGTAAAATGGAAAAATTAAGATTAAATATCAACGGCAAAGAAGTTACAGCTGTTCGCGGCCAGACAGTACTGGAAGTTGCGAGAGAAAATGACATTTTCATCCCGACTCTCTGTTACGATGAGAGAACGAGAATATACGGTTCCTGCGGAATTTGCGTTTGCGAGGTTGAAGGGAACCCTAAGCTTATCAAAGCCTGTGCAACAGAGGTTGCCCCGGGAATGGTTATAAGAACAAATACCGAACGGGTAATAGAATCCAGAAAGACAAACCTGGAACTGTTACTGTCCAATCATACGGGTGATTGCAGACCTCCTTGCGTGCTGGCATGTCCGGCTCATACCGACTGTCAGGGCTATGTAGGACTTATTGCCAACGGAGAATACGAAGCGGCACTGGAGCTGGTGAAGGACAAGATTCCTCTTCCGGCATCCCTGGGAAGAGTGTGCCCTCATCCGTGCGAAGATGAATGCAGAAGAAAGCTCATTGATGAGCCGATTTCAATTCAGTGGCTGAAGAGATTTGCAGCCGATGAGGATCTGGGAGATGTTGAGCGATTTATCCCTGAATGTGCTCCTGATACAGGCAAGAGAGTTGCCATTATAGGCGGCGGCCCTATGGGTCTGTCTGCAGCCTATTTCCTCAGACAGATGGGCCATGATATTACCGTATTTGAATCCATGCCTAAGGCAGGCGGCATGCTGAGATACGGCATTCCTGAATACAGACTGCCTAAGGCTGTACTGGATGATGAAATTGCCACCATCGAAATGATGGGAGTTGAAATAATCTGCGATACAAAGATCGGTGCTGACATTCCTTTTGAAACAGTTCGGGAGGAATTTGATGCAGTGCTTCTGGGAATCGGAGCCTGGATTTCGACAGGTGTCGGATGTCCGGGCGAAGATGCCGCCGGTATCATCGGTGGTATCGATTTCCTGAGAAAAGTAGTAAGAAATGAAACTATAGAACTTGGTGAAAAGGTTGCAATAGTCGGTGGCGGAAATACCGCTATGGATGCCTGCAGAACGGCTGTCAGACTGGGCGCCAAAGAAGTATACAACATCTACAGAAGGACAAAGGATGAAATGCCGGCCGATCTTGTTGAAATCGAAGAAGGCGAGGAAGAGGGCGTAATCTTTAAGAATCTGACCAACCCTCTGGAAATCATCAAGGATGAAAACGGACACATTAAAGAGGTCATACTCCAGTGCATGGAACTGGGTGAGCCTGATGAATCCGGCAGAAGAAGACCTGTTCCGATCGAAGGCAAGACAGAGACTATCCCTCTTGACAACATGATTCTGGCCATAGGACAGGCTGTAGATGCCAGCATCTTTGAATGCGATAAGACGAGAAAGGGTGCTATCGCATACGATAAGGAAACATTTATGACTTCAATTCCTGGCGTATTTGCCGGCGGAGACTGCGGTAACGACAAGATAGGCATTGCCGTTGAAGCCATTGCGGACGCAAAGAAGGTTTCCGAAATTATAGATGCATACCTGGACGGGGAGACTATCAGATACGAGGAACCTTATTTTGTTGAAAGAGATGACATAACTGAAAAGACCTTTGAAGATAGAGAGAGGATGTGCAGGCCTGAAATGCCTCAGCTGTCACCTGAGGAGAGAAAAGACAATTTCAGCGAAATTATTCCTGACGGTTATACAGCAGACGAGGCAGAAGCAGAAGCGCACAGATGTCTGGAATGCGGTTGCCATGATTACTTTGAGTGTAAACTCATTGATCTGGCTCATCAGTACGATGTGGAACCTTCCAGATTTGCGGGCGACAAGAACGACATCGAATTCGAGGATGACCATCCGTTCATACTGAGAGATTCCAACAAGTGCATCCTCTGCGGACTTTGCGTAAGAGTGTGCGATGAGGTCATGGGCATTGGTGCCCTGGGTCTGGTACAGAGAGGATTTGACACCGTTGTTAAGCCGAATATGGAAAAGCCTCTTGCGGCTTCCGGCTGTGTCTCATGCGGACAGTGTGTATCTGTATGTCCTACAGGAGCACTTCAGGAAAAGACCACCATGGTCAAGGAAGTTCCTCTTCCGACAGTAGAAACTGAAACCACATGTTCCTACTGCTCAATAGGCTGTTCACTGATACTTGAGTCATACGGGGATATGCTGATTAAGGCGAATCCGGATAAGGACGGCGTTGTAAATGCCGGCCTGGCATGCGGCAAGGGCAAGTGGGGGTTTGACTGCTCCATGCTTGAAGACAAGCTGGATATCCCTCTGATCAAAGAGGGCGATTCTTTCAGAGAAGCCGACTATCACGAAGCATTGACCCTGATTGCCAAAAAGATGCAGGCCACAGCGGCCCGATATGACAGAAATGCCATTGGCGTTGCAATTTCGGACAGATATACAAATGAAGAAGCTTATGCCATAAAGACCATGGCAGAAGCCATGGGAGCAAAGATCTTCTCCATGAATAACAGAGCCAGCGGTCTTAAGGGGGTTATCGGCCATGATGCATCTCCAAATACTATTGACGAACTGCTCAGCACAGACTTCATTCTGGTGGCGGGATACACCTCAGTTGATAATCCGATCATCCAGGTAAAGATGAAGCAGGCGGTTGAAGCGGGTGCTAAACTGGCTCTCATTAATCCTGCCGGCTTCCCTCAGCATCTGAATGCCGAGAAGGAAGTTTATGCGGACGACCTGAGCTTCCTTAAGGAAGTTGCAAAGGCTATCGTTGATGCGGGCAAGGGAGCTGACCTGGAAGGTTTTGCGGAATTTGCAAAATCTCTTGAAGGAGTTACCGTAAGCGAAGATGCGGCAGAAATTGCTCAGATGTATATGGATGCCAGGAAGGCCATGATTGTTTTCAATCAGAACCTCATCAGCACCGATGCTGCCACATTGATTGCTGACATAGCTCTCCTGTCGGGGCATATCGGTTCACCTCGTGACGGTATCCTGCAGGTTAAGGCGAAGAACAACTCACAGGGTCTTGTTGACCTGGGAATAACAGATGGTGCCGAAGCTCTGGAGGGTGTAAAGGCTCTGCTGGTATTCGGTGAGGAGTTTGAGGCGGCTGACGGTCAGCTGGAGTTCCTGGCAGTGTGTGACACTCATATGACTTCCCTGGCTGCTAAGGCCGATGTTGTTATTCCGGGTACGGGATTCGCTTCAACCGATGGTACATATACCAATACGGAAAGAAGACTTCAGCTTGTTCTGGCAGCAATCGACGAAGACATCTACTTTTCCAACTGGGAAGTGGCAGCTGCAATTGCGCACATCTTTGAAGTCGACTGCCAGTGGGAGGATACCGAAGATATATCCATGGAAATGGATGATCTGGTTCCGACTTACAAGTATGCCGAAGTTGATGAAGTTCTGGGGGGAGTACTGGTTCCCGATGAGCCGAAACTGGTGGTTCCGGGCGGAAACATCTTTGCAGACAAGCTGGCCTGTACGGACAGCCTGATGAATGTAATCGCCGAGAGACTGCCTAAGATGGCAAATCCAACAGAATAAATTTTTCAGATGTACGGGACTTAGTCTCGTACATCTTTTTAAATTATACGTTGCTGAGAGAAGAGGTGATTTCATTGAAGAAAAAATTGTTATTGCTCATGACAGCAACCGTTATGATTGTGGGAATGACCGTTATCATGAGCGGGTGCGGTGATGATGCCGTTAAGGTAAAATGCGAAAACGGCGTGATGGTGGGGAAAACGGACGAGGGAGTGACTTCATTCAAGGGTGTACCTTTTGCCAAGCCTCCTGTAGGAGACCTAAGGTGGAAAGCACCCGAAGCACCGGATCCAAGCGAAGAGGAAATCGAGTGTTTAGATTTCGGATATACAGCTCTTCAGTATGAATGGCCGACAGAGCCGGCTTCATCTTACGAAAAAAATGAGGATTGTCTAACTTTGAACATTTGGGAAACGGACATAACTTTATAAAAGCTCATGATGATGTGATTCTCGTAACATGTAATTACAGGCTTGGACTTATGTCATGGGCAGATTTCTCCAAAGTGAAAGGCGGGGAAGAGTATACAGACATAAATCTGGGAATAAGAGACCATA
>CAYFQD010000001.1:29983-37935 GCA_964345275.1 uncultured Oscillospiraceae bacterium | reverse complement strand
AAAGTCGGCATTTATAACGGAAACCTGGAGATACGAACATTTCTGCTTTATTGATAAATTTGCTGATGCAGGCGGGGATGCATATATGTATCTCTGGAAGGTCCCTTCAACTCTAGACAGCATGTATAAGAGTTCTGTACATGCTATTGAACTTGCTTATGTGTTCAACAATCTTGATAATGACATTTATGCCGGTGAGGTTGATGCCGATATTGCGGCTCAGGCGCAAAGTGCATGGATTAATTTCGCAAAGACCGGTGATCCTTCAATTGAAGGTGTTGACTGGACAAATTACAATACAGCAGACAGAAATACCATGGTCATAGAAAAGGACGGCTGGAGTATGAAATCAGATCCTTCAAAAACAGCTCGGGAGTTTATGGAAAGAATATATGGAGATTAACCATATATAATCTGGTAGTGAAAGAAAAAGACAGGCTGACCCGGTGGTTCAACAGCGGCCTCCGGGTCAGTTTTTAATTGCCTGAAAACATCAGCCCGAAAACATTTGTCCGAAAATGAGAAAAAGTGCAGGACCCCTTTGTTATTTAGATTAATCTGTATTATAATTTAACCTGTATAGTTATATCGTAATATAAGGGATGCAGGACATGAATCAGGCAGCGAGTCAAATTGAAAAGAGAAAATGCAGAATCGGTGACAGAGCCTCCATAGTGAAGAAGTTTACCATGGAGGATGTAAAGAGGTTCGCCGAACTGACCATGGACTTTAACGGGATGCATCTGGACGAAGAGCTTTCGAAAATAGGACTGTTCAGAAGGCCGGTTGTTCATGGTGTTCTGGTTGGAAGTCTGATATCGTCGGTGATGGGAATGGAACTGCCGGGACATGGGACGATACTGCAGAGTCAGGACATTCAGTACCTGCAGCCGGTTTATCCCGGAGATACGGTAACAGCTGAAGTGGTTCTTACGGACATTGAAGAACATGATAAATATTATGTTGCGACTCTTGACGGCGTTTGTTGCAATCAGGACGATGTCCCTGTCGCAAAGGCGGTAAGTAAGGAGCTAATGCTTAAAAGATTATTTGAGGTTGTAATGAAATGAGAATTGTGGTAAAAGTGGGGACTTCCACACTGGCACATCCGTCGGGGAGACTTGACATAAGACATATGGAGGAACTGGTTAAGGTATTGTCGGATCTGAAGAATGCAGGTCACGAGATTATTCTGGTATCTTCGGGTGCCATCGGAATGGGAGCCGGGAAACTCAACTTTAATGAAAAGCCGCAGGATATGCCCTCCAAGCAGGCCGCAGCCGCAGTAGGTCAGTGTGAGCTCATGTATACCTATGACCGATACTTTTCTGTTTACAACCATGCAGTGGGTCAGCTGCTTATTACAGGGGAGGATATCGATGACTGTGAGAGAAGAACCAACTTCGAAAATACCATTGAGAGGCTTCTGGAACTGGGGGCACTGCCTGTAATAAATGAAAATGACACTGTTGCCACAGCTGAGATTCAGGTGGGCGATAATGATACTCTGGGAGCCATCGTTGCCGTTGCCACCAATGCGGACATGCTGGTGGTTCTCTCAGATGTTGACGGCCTTTACACCTCGGATCCCAGAAAAGATTCCGAAGCCAGACTTCTTACTGTGGTTGATGAGATTACACCGGAAATAGAGGCTCTGGCAGGCGGTGCCGGCTCGAAATTTGCAACGGGAGGAATGATGACAAAAATTGATGCAGCCAGACGGGTTACGGAGAACGGATGCCATATGGTTATAATAAACGGCAGTTCCCCGGAAAAACTCTATGATGTTGTTGAAGGTAAACCGTGGGAAAATAAGGACGGACATATGTCCGTGACATTGTTCAGGGGGAAAGGTAAATGAATACGAAAGAGCTGATGATGTCGGCCAGGTCGGCAAAGAACAGCCTGGCCGCCGCTACAACCGAAACAAAGAACAGAGCACTGGAGCTTATGGCAGATGAGCTTTTAAGCTGTACCAAAAAAATACTCGAAGCAAATGCTATTGACATGGAAGAACAGAAGGGCGTTATTTCCGATGTAATGCTGGACAGACTGGCTCTGTCTGAAGAGAGAATAAAGGGAATGGCAGACGCTATCAGACAGGTTGCCCTGTTGCCGGACCCGGTGGGTACTGTCATAAGCACCCATACCAGACCCAACGGGCTGGAAATATCCAAGGTGCTGGTTCCAATGGGCGTAATCGCCATAATATACGAGAGTCGTCCCAATGTAACGTCTGATGCGGCAGCTCTCGCTATAAAGGCCGGATCCGCATGCGTATTGAGGTGCGGCAAAGAAGCTCACAGGTCGGCTGCTGAAATAGTCAAAGCCTTGAAGACCGGACTTGAGAAGGCAGGTCTGCCGGGTGAAGCGGTTGAGCTTGTACAGGATACAACCAGAGCCTCGGCAACGGAAATAATGGAAGCCCGGGGTATAATCGATCTGCTCATACCGCGGGGCGGCAAGGGCCTTATCCGCTCATGCGTGGACAATGCCAAAGTTCCCGTTCTGGAAACGGGAACGGGAATATGCCATGTCTATATAGATAGAGATGCGGATATTGATATGGCTCTAGATATTGTAGAGAATGCCAAAACCTCCAGACCATCCGTGTGCAATGCTGCGGAAATGTGCATAGTCCATCGGGACATAGCAAGGAAATTTTTACCTCAATGTCAGAGCAGACTGGTTGAAGAACGAATAGCCGAAGATCTGACTCCCGTTGAACTACGGCTGGACGAAGGTGCTACCGCAATAATTGACGGCACACCTGCGGGAGAAGGGGATGCGGACACGGAATTTCTGGATTACATTATGGGAGTGCGTATCGTTGACAGTCTGGAGGATGCCATCGCACACATAGATGCACATTCTACTGGACATTCGGACTGCATAATCACCGAAAATAATGAGGCGGCCGAAAAATTCGCTGCACTTGTTGATTCGGCAGCAGTCTATATTAATGCATCCACACGCTTTACCGATGGCGGTGAGTTCGGACAGGGATGCGAAATGGGAATATCGACGCAGAAGCTGCATGCCAGGGGACCTCTGGGACTGGAAGAACTTTGCACATTCAAATATATAGTGAGGGGTAACGGACAGATCCGATAACAGTATCAACACGGTACAACATCAGGCGTGCTGAATATATTTTAACACTAACAACTAATAATCCGAGAGAAAGAAAGGGAAAAAAATGACTAATCTGGAAAAGTACAACTATGCATTCGTATCAAACTTCAGGGTTAAGGAAGATGATCTTCCGGGGCTCAAGTATCAGGGAATTTTTGAATGGGATTCGGTAGGACATATGGATCTGATTGCGGATCTGGAAATGGCCTACAGTATTCAGATCGGAATGAAGGATGTTCTTGACATTTCAACATACGAAAAGGGTCTGGAGATTCTCACAGAGAACTACGGAGTAAACTTTAACGAGTAAGAAAGTAAGAAGGTGCGGTGTGGTTATACAGATTCCATCGGACAAAAGCGACATTAATTCTTATCTGATTGAGAAGGATGGTTATGTTATTATAATTGATCCGGGTCAGGGCGGAGCTCTAATGGAGGAGTTAAATAAACGGGGATATGTTCCTGAATATATTTTTCTGACCCATGAACACTTCGACCATATTGAGAATCTGGAAGAGGTGCGCCGTACCTTTAATGTCCCGGTTGTGGCAAGTCAGCTCTGCAGTGAGCGTATTAAGCATGTCACAACCAATCTTTCGGCCATTGCCGATATACTGGCATATTACAAAACCGGCGAGATTCCGGAAGTTGAAAACGAGAGATTCACCTGCGAAGAGGCGGACATTACCTTTGAAGAAAAATTTGAATTTCAGTGGAGAGGTCATACCTTCCGATTCTTAAGGGTTCCGGGACATTCGCCGGGAAGTGTCCTCATAAAAATGAATGAGGATATTGTTTTTACCGGAGATTACCTGATATACAAAGAAGAGGAGGTTCTTCGTCTTAAAGGCGGGAGTCAGGAAGACTTCGACAAATACACAAAGCCCATCCTGGCTGCTATCCCTAAAGGAACGCGCATATATCCGGGTCATGGGCCTGTTTATTATGCGGGTATGGAGGAAATGCCGTACATTCTGGACAAGGAAGAGAAAAAGGCGGTTTTCAAATGGGAAATGGACAGCCTTACGGAGCATCACCGCAATGCCAGCCCGGAGTACGACAGGATCTGCAGGGGATTGGGGCATGACAGTCCTTTTCTCCCCGTAACCATATTCAAGTGCATGGAACTTAAGAGTATACCAGATGAAGAAGTTGTCCGTCGGGTTACATCTTCCGGCACAAGCGGACAGCAGGTGTCGCAGATTTTCCTTGACGGTGAGACATCTGCGGCACAGCAGAGAGCTCTCTGTATGATTACCGGTGACTTCATAGGCGATAAGCGTATCCCGATGCTGATAATAGACTCACCGGACGTGCTTAGGGACAGAAGCAAATTCACAGCCCGCGGAGCGGGAATTATGGGCTTCTCCATGATGTCATCCGGACGGTATTATGCACTTACAAATGAAATGAAACCCGACTGGGAAGCCCTTGAGGCATTCGCTGAAAAAGCCGAAGAAGGACCATGCTTCGCTTTCGGATTCACATATATCATATGGTTCTGTCTCTACAGAGAGCTGAAGAAGGCGGGACGAAGCTTTGACTTTGGTGACTGCATGCTGATTCACGGAGGCGGCTGGAAAAAGCTGCAGAATGAAAAGGTATCAGACAGGGAATTCAAGGCGGGACTGAAAGAGGTTTTCAATATCAGCCGGGTCAGCGACTATTACGGAATGGCTGAACAGACCGGAAGCATATTTATGCAATGCGAAGAGGGACATCTTCACGCCAGCATATATTCGGATATCTTTATTCTGGATTATGAGGATTTTTCTGCTTGTGTTCAGGGAGATGAAGGACTTATCGCTCTTGCGTCGGTTCTCCCCGGATCCTATCCGGGACATAAGCTGCTTACGGAGGATCAGGGAAGAATTTTAGGAGAGGATGATTGTCCATGCGGTCGGAAAGGAAAGTATTTTGAAATCAGCGGTCGAATAAAGAAAGCTGAAGTTCGCGGCTGCAGCGATACCTTTGAAGGAGTTGCGGCAGAGAGAACCAACCTGCCGGGAGAGTCCGGCTGTGAGTTGTTCAGAGTTCCGGGCGGGACATGGCCGCCGGAGGGAGATCCCCTGCCGGCATTTGATAAACTGACACTGTCATTCCTTGAAGAACTGTCAGTATTGTTTATGAAAAATCCGGCTTACAGACAGTATCCGGATATATATGCACTGGGATTCTGGTGCAGAACTGCACATATGCAAAGTCTCATGAGAAGGCAGATCGGGAAAGGTATGGCGAAGAACTGTAAAGGAAAGGGTCTTGTACTTCATATTGCACCGTCCAATATGCCGACCATGTTTGCCTATTCCTGGATAACTTCACTTCTTGCGGGATGTTCCAATGTTGTCCGTATGTCCGGCAGGGATTCTGATTTGAGCAATACTATTCTTACAGGCATATTGACTGTTCTTGAAAGACCGGAATTTCGCGATCTCAAACTTCGAAATGCTTTTGTATCCTTCCCGAGAGGGCATGACCTTCTAAAAGAGATATCCCTTAAGGCGGCTGCGAGAATAATATGGGGCGGAGATGAAACCGTAAGGAGCATAAGCAGTACGCCTAAGGCACCCGGCTGCATCGATATAGGTTTTCCTGACAAATATTCCATAGCACTGCTGGATGCGGAGCTTATAGCGGGGCTGACGGAAGATGAGTTGAATCACAGTGCTCATTTCTTCTACAATGATACTTATGGTGCGGATCAGAATGCCTGCTCCAGCCCGAAGATAATTTTCTGGCTGAAGGGAAATGAATTTGAAGAAGCTGTTGAAAGATGGTGGATTGCTGTATCCCTTCAGGCCCGGCGGTACGATTTTCAGCCATGGATGGCAACGGAGAAGTACAGGATGCTTTGCTGTGCCTATGCACAGAAGGAGGGTCTCGGACAGGTTCGAAGACACGGCAACAGGCTTTACCGGGTTCCTATTGAAAAAATAGAGGAACCCCTTAATGAGTATGAAGCTAATATGGGCTTCTTCTATGAATACAACATAGACGGAATAGAGGAAATATATCCATATCTGAATGGAAAAATCCAGACCATAGTTTCAAACTGTGAAGACCTCGAGGGGATATATAATGGCATCCGCAGAGCCGGCTGCCCCGGGGTGGATCGGGTGGTCGCCATTGGCGAGGCTCTGGATTTTGATACCATATGGGACAGAAAAGATATAATAGACATGCTTACGGAGTGAGTTGAAATGTATTTTTTTGAAAGAAACGAAGCCTTTGCTGATAACATAATGTGTATTGATGACTCGGGAAAGGCTTTTACCTACAGGGAAATATGGGAAATGGGAGATGCAGCGGTATCCCGTTTTCCGGAAGGATCGCTGAAGATTCTCATCTGCTCAAATGATGCTGAAAGTCTGGCTGAATATCTGGCGCTCTTGAGAAAGAGATGTCCGGTAATTCTCCTTGGAAAAGATGCGGATGAAGCTGCAGTCAGGGAGATTTCGTATACATATGAGGGTGCGGAGGAACTGCATCCGGATCTGGCACTGCTGCTTTCCACTTCGGGAAGTACCGGTGACCGGAAACTGGTAAGGCTCAGCTGTAAAAATCTTCAGAGCAACTGCGATTCCATTGTTGAATACCTGGAACTTACTGCGGATGAGAGACCTATTACTACACTTCCCATGGAATATACCTACGGGCTGTCGGTAATTCACAGCCATGTGGCCGTGGGAGCGACAATAATAATGACAAACCACACGCTTTTCAACAGAGAGTTCTGGGATTTGCTTGAGAAGTATTCCGTTACATCCATTGCAGGAGTGCCCTACACATACGAGATGCTGAAGCGGATGGGGCTGACTCAAATGGATTTGCCCCATCTCAAAACCCTTACGCAGGCAGGCGGACATCTTAAGACGGAGATGCAGAAGGAACTGGCTTCCTGGGCGGCTGAAACGGGCAGAAGATTTTTTGTAATGTACGGACAGACGGAAGCAACAGCGCGCATGAGCTATATACCCCCTTCGCGATGTCTTGAAAAAATCGGGAGCATAGGTATCCCCATTCCCGGAGGCCGCATGGAGCTGGCGGATGACGGCGAGATAATATACTACGGGCCGAATGTGTCCATGGGTTACGCCACATGCCGGCAGGATCTGACACGGGGTGATGACAACCGGGGCAGACTGGAAACGGGAGATCTGGCATATGCGGATGAAGATGGCTACTTCTACATCAAAGGCAGAAAGAAGCGCTTTGTAAAAATATACGGTAAGCGCTTCAGTCTGGATAAAATTCAGACTGAATTGCAGAAAGAGTACGATATAAGTGATATAGTGTGTACCGGAAATGATGATAGCGGGATACATGTCTGGACAACATCCGCCGCGGTTACAGAACGGCCCCTCGAGCTGGCCGCTATGTTTGAAAAGAGATGGGGAATAAAAGAAAGGATGGTAATAATATCCTTAATTGATGAGATTCCAAGGAATGCATCGGGCAAGGTTTTATATAAAGAACTTCTTAAAAGGTAGCGCATGTTTTAGTGTTATGATTTGTGGGGGCGGTAAAATGAAAATAAGTAAGATAAGCAGATTTATATTTGCAATGGTTCTTTCTATTTGTATGGTATGCACTATGGGAACGAGTATATTGTGGGCAAATGAGGAATTCTCTGTGGAACCGGAGCCTTCATCTGTAGCGGAAGACATTGATGAATATGCAGAGAAACCCAATGCAGATGAAGTAACTCCACTGAAAGAGAAAGGAGAGACTGATGAGGTCGGGAAAATCCTCAATGAAGACAGAGAAACCTTACTGGAAGCTGCAAAAGAGGATGGAGAATATACAGAACTTTTTTT
>CAYFQD010000001.1:6543-29883 GCA_964345275.1 uncultured Oscillospiraceae bacterium | reverse complement strand
ATTGTTCAGCAAATATAAAAAAGAGGATATACAATCAGAAAACTGATAAAATCACCACTCCAGCAGCAAAAGAAGAGCTACGGTAGATGAGGCGGGTATGGTTAAGGCAGGCAGGAGCAGCGGTACTGTAACTATTACCGTAACAGCTCTTGAAACCGATCACTACAAGACGACTTCCAAAACCATCAAGGTGCGGGTGCCTAAAAAAGATAACATCCGCCAAACTGAAGAAAAGAACCTATTCTTACAATGGCAAGGTACGTAAGCCGCGAGCTACGGTTAAATCAAAGAGGACCACGCTCAGATCGGGAAGGCATTACAAGATTGTCTATGCAGATAATATCGATGCCGGAAAAGCTACAGCTACGATTACAGGAGACGGATTCTATTATTACGGACAATTCAATATGAAATTCACTATCAGGAAGGGCAAGTTGGCATTGTCCCTTAAGCCTGCAAAGACATTCATCAATGTAGGTGAGGAAATTAACATTAATGCGGCTCCTGCAGACAGCCTGAGTCCGTTCCAGTACAAATCCAGCAATGAAGCGGTTGCAGCTATTAATAATGAGAGTTGTACCGAAATCGGCGGGAAATCTTGCTTTGGTTGCGGGTAAAAAGAGCATCACGGCAAACTGGAATGTATCTGATGACTGTCAGGGCTACCAGGTAAGATACAGCCTTAAGTCAAACATGAAAAAGGCCAAGACAGTCAAGGTTGCCGATACGGCAGCGACAAACACTGTTATTAAAGGTCTGAAAGCAAAGAAGAAGTATTATTATGTACAGATCAGGACCTACAGTGCAGGTGATGATGGCGCTACTTATTACTCGCCATGGAGCGGAAAGAAAAGAGTAATAACCAGATAAAATAAATATCATTGAAAAGAAACGGAAGATATAATATACTTTAACTGGATACAGCTCTAATATGATTTTATATAAAAGCGGAGGTTAAAAAATGGCAAAGTATGCAGTTATAGTAGTGGACATGCTGGAAGATTTTGTTAACGGAGCTCTGGCATGTGACAGAGGTAAGGCAATAGTTCCGGCGGTTATCAAGCTTTGTGATGCGGCCAGAGAAAAGGGTATTCCCGTTATTTTCTCCAACGATTGTCACATAAAAGGTGTTGATAAGGAACTGGAATTCTGGGGAGACCATGCGATTGCGGGAACTCCCGGTGCCGAGGTGATTTCCGAATTAAAGGCTGATCCTGAGAAAGATTACATCGTACCTAAGAGACATTACAGTGGATTTTTTGGAACAGATCTGAATGTTCTGCTGAAGGATCTGGATGTGGATACTTGTGTTATTGCAGGACTGCATGCACATATGTGCTGCAGGCACACAGCAGCCGATGCATATCAGTATGGATTCGATCTGGTGGTTCCAAGGGAAACAACCGACTCCTTTACGCTGGAGGACTATGAGGCAGGTCTGAAATACTTTGAAGCTACTTATGGAGCCGAGGTCTGCTCGCTGGACGAATTCCTGACAAGATTATAGGAAAAAACATAAAAAGCGGCATTTCACACAGTGAAATGCCGCTTTTTAATTGTTCAGCAATCAGAGATCCAGCTTGTAGTCGCCGTCCTTGATTTTTCCGGTTTTTCTCATCACCTTGTCTATTGCCCATGCAAGTATCGCAGGGAGTACAAAGTGCAGCAGTAGAACTTTCCAGAGGACATCCACAGAGAACCCCATGTCGTTAAAGGTTCCTATCTGACCGACCAGTCCGCAGGTTCCCATTCCCGACTCGAGAGGCGTGTTAGTCATGCCGAAGAGGCAGGTAGCCATTGGACCTATAATAGCCGAAGCCAGTGTGGGAGGAACCAGGATCCAGGGGTTTTTAATTATGTTAGATACCTGCAGCATAGATGTTCCTATTCCCTGAGCGAAGAGACCACCTATGCGGTTTTCCTTCCAGCTGGCCACCGCGAAGCCTACCATCTGCGCACAGCAGCCTACCGTTGCCGCACCGGCGGCAAGACCGGATAAGCCGAGCATGTAGCAGAGTGCCGCACTGGAGACAGGTGCGGTTAAAACCAGACCCACAACTATGGAAACCACAATTCCGAACACAAATGGCTGCCATTCCGTTGCCATCATAATGAATTCACCGATTTTCATCATGCACCAGCCTACAGCCGGACCGAATATTTTAGCACCGATGCCGCCCATGATGATAGTTGTGGCAGGTGTCACGATAATATCAACAGCAGTTTCTTTTGAAACCATCTTGCCGAATTCGGCACCGAGAGCCACGGCTATAAAAGCACCCGCCGGTCCCCCGGGGAAATCTATGCCGAATCCAACCATGGTGGCACCCATATAACCGGTAACGGCACTGGAGAAAAGCACCAGAGGCGGGGCTTTGAGAGCATGAGCTACGGCAATTCCAATACCGACGCCCATCATACTTTTAGCTATTCCGCCAATTTCCGTAAGGAATGACGATATAATGTTGTCTCCGAAAATAGCAGCCGACTGTACACCCAGAACATCCAGAATGGTTCCGATGAGCAGAGTGGCAAAGAGCCCAAGAGCCATGGCCGATATGGCGTCCATGACATATCGCTTGAAGCTTATTTCTATCTCCTTGCGTTTAAAAAAATCTTTCATTTTTTCCCCCAATAATTGGCGTTATGATAATAGTTCAATGTGTGGCATGTGCCACACTCCAACATAATAACATCTTTAGGAACAATTGTGTTATACTTTTATTGCAACAAATAAAAAAGGAGAATACTCTGAATTTTTAGGCGCTTTTATCTTGCCAATATAACTTTAATGTAGTAATATGTCGTTGTATGAGCATTTATTTTTCATTATATTGTATGAAAGGCGGTAAACGATGGACATTACCGATGTAAGAATCCGCAAGATTAATGATGAAGGCAAGATGAAGGCCGTCGTTTCAGTCACTTTTGATGACGAGTTTGTTGTACATGACATCAAGATTATTGAAGGACAAAACGGATTATTTATTGCAATGCCAAGCAGAAAGATGGGTGAAGGCGATTTCCGAGACATTGCTCATCCGCTGGTTTCCGAGGCGAGAAACAGAATCAGAGATGCAATCTTTGAAGAGTATGAGAAGGTGCTGGCACAAAAGGCAGAAGAGGCTGCTCAGGAGGCTGCTCAGGAGGCTGCTCAGGAAGAATAGCCGGGAACTATTCTGCTGTGCAATAGCAAACAGAAAGCACTTCCGGTATTAGACCGGAGGTGCTTTTATGTATTATATTTTTATGTTATAATCGGAATAGCTTTATGAGGGAGGCAGGATATTTGATAGATCTGGCAAATTATAAGAAAATACATTGCATCGGAATAGGTGGTATCGGACTCTCGGCTATTGCCGAAATTTTTCTGTCCCGAGGGTACGAAGTGTCCGGATCCGATATGAGAGAAAGCGATATTACAGCAAAGCTTATTGAAAACGGAGCCAGCATATTTCTGGGTCACAGAGCGAAGAATGTTGAAGATGCGGATCTGGTCATTTATACGGTTGCAGTTGGAGATGACAATCCGGAGCTGGCCAGAGCCAGAGAGCTGGGAATCAGAACGGCAACCAGAGCCCAGGTGCTGGGTGCACTGATGAGCGAATATGAACACAGTATAGCGATTTCCGGAACTCATGGAAAGACTACAACCACATCTATGCTGTCCCTTATTCTGAAGGATGCAGAGAAGGAGCCTACTATCCTGGTGGGCGGCAATCTTGATGAGATCAGCGGAAATGTCTATGTAGGCGACGGAAATTATTTCGTTACTGAAGCCTGCGAGTACAGAGACAGCTTTCTTGAATTGAGACCGAGCATAGAGATAATTCTCAATATCGACTCGGATCATCTGGACTACTTCAAGGATCTGGAGCATATAGTAAGTTCCTTTGATAAGTTCGCCCGGCTGGTACCGGAAGACGGCGTGGTTATAGCCTATGATGCCAACCCCTTTGTACATAGCGTAATTGAGCATTTGCCTAATGCCATAACCTTTGGTTTAAACAGCGGCAATGATTTCTATGCCGGCAATATAAACTTCGATAACGATGGAATGCCAAGCTTCGATGTATATCATGGAGAAGAGATGCTTGGCAATATTAAATTGAGCGTGCCGGGTGAGCATAATATTTTAAATGCCCTGGCCGCTTTTGCGTGCAGTTATATTCTGGGAGTTCCGGTTGAAGTCATAATAAATACACTAAAAAAATATAAGGGAATACACAGGCGATTCGATATTCTCGGCAGGACTGACCGGGATGTAAAAGTAATTGATGATTACGCACATCATCCGACGGAAATAAAAGCCACCCTTGCTGCCATAAAGAAAATGAAGCATAATAAGCTCTGGTGTCTTTTCCAGCCGCATACATACACAAGAACCATGGCACTTATGGATGATTTTGCAGAGGCTTTTGATGAGGCTGATGAAGTAGTTCTTGCAGAAATTTATGCCGCACGGGAGAAAAACATTCACAGAATAAGTTCAAATACGCTGGCGGAAAAAATCAGAGAGCACAGCAAGGATATAGAGGTGAGCTTTTTCGAAGAGTCTGAAGACATTGCACGCTATGTATATGAAAATGCTAAAGAAGGTGATCTGGTGCTTACCATGGGAGCCGGAGACATTTACAAGGTGGGCGAGATGATACTTGAAATGGATCAGAAGGCGCGGGAAGCACGAATGAGTACATCAAGACGGGTAAGAGAATACAAAAAGATCGAGGATTAAGCTATATTTATTGAACAAAACACAACACATCGGTAAAGGAGAAAGTTAAATGAGAAACAGCTTATTTGCAACCTACAAGGTTTTTGCCGCCAACTCCAACCTCGAGCTGGCAGAAGAAATTGCAGCGATCATGGGTAAGCCTCTGGGCAATCTCGAAGTGAGAAAATTCAGTGACGGTGAAATATCTGTCAACCTTAATGAAACTGTAAGAGGCAGTGACTGTTTCGTAATACAGTCCACATGTGCTCCGGTAAATGATCACCTGATGGAGCTGCTTATTACAATCGATGCCATGAAGAGAGCTTCCGCAGGCAGAATAAGTGCCGTTGTACCGTACTACGGATATGCCAGACAGGACAGAAAAGCCAAACCCCGTGATCCGATTACAGCCAAGCTGGTAGCAGATATGCTTGTAGCGGCAGGAGCAGACCGGATCATAACCATGGATCTGCACGCCGCTCAGATTCAGGGTTACTTTACAATACCCGTTGATCACCTTATCGGTATGCCTCTTCTGATAGAATATTATGCCAATCAGAATCTTGAAGATGTTGTGATAGTTTCTCCTGACCACGGCAGTGTGCCGAGAGCAAGAAATCTGGCAGAGCCGCTGGATGCACCTATCGCCATAGTTGACAAGAGAAGACCTAAACCGAATGTAAGCGAGATTATGAATATAATCGGTGATATTGAGGATAAAAACTGTATTCTCATAGATGACATGATAGATACTGCAGGCACAATCACCAATGCTGCCAATGTGCTAAAGCAGATGGGAGCCAGGAGTGTGAGAGCCTGTGCCACTCACGGTGTTCTGTCAGGCCCGGCAATAGACAGGATCAAGTCTTCGGTAATTGAAGAGCTGGTTCTTCTCAATACATTGCCGGTTCCTGAAGAAAAGAGATTGGACAACATGAAAATTCTGTCGGTAGGCCCGATATTTGCGGAAGCACTGACGAGAGTCCACACAAATGAGTCAGTAAGCAAACTTTTTGCAGATGTTGAAAAGGCATAGAGTTTATGTATATTATCGCAGGGCTGGGGAATCCCGGTAAAAAATATGAAAAAACCAGACATAACATGGGATTCCTTGTTCTCGATGAACTGGCCTCTGCCCATGAAATTAAAATAGGCAGAATCAAGCATAAGGCCCTGATTGGCGAAGGGAGAATTGCCGGAGAAAAGGTTGTGCTGGTCAAACCGCAGACATATATGAATCTCAGCGGCGAATCTCTCCGTGAGGTCGTGAAATATTATAATGTGCCCGATAAGAATCTGATAGTGATTTACGATGATCTGGATCTGGAAACGGGGACTTTGAGAATCAGAAAGAAAGGCAGTGCAGGCAGTCACAATGGCATGAAATCTGTCATATATCAATTGCAGACCGATGAGTTTCCGAGAATCCGTATCGGAATAGGAGAGAGCGGCGGGCTGGATCGCAAGGATTTTGTTACTGCTAAAGTTGCAGATGCCGAGGCGGAGCTTCTGGCAGAAACCATAAGAAATGCGGCCAGGGCAATTGATTGTATTATTGAAGATGGTATTGATGAAGCTATGAATCGCTTTAACACAAAAAAAGAAAAGAAACCAAACGAGGTGGAAATTGTCGAACAAAGGGATGATTAACATTGCAGGTGCGTCAGATGGACGTGTTGCAGCCCTTATTGCAGATATATTGAAGGAAAAAAAAGGTCAAAATCTGATTGTTGTATCTTCGCTTGCAAGGGCGAAGAGAATGCAGGTTGACCTTTGTTTTTTTAGCGGTCTTAATGAAGATGAAATATACATTATGCCCCCCGATGACAACGGACTCATACAGTTTGAGGCCAGGAGCAATGATTACCTCCCTGTGAGGATGAAGGTGCTTAAAGCACTGCTGAGAAAGGAAAGCTGTATAGTAATCGCACCGGTAACGGCTGCCGTAAAGAAGCTTCCGCCAAAGGAAGTCTATGAGGACTGGTTCATCAGGCTTAAACACGGCGAAGATATTGACATGGAAGAAGTTGTCATGAAGCTCAACCGAATGGGATATGAGCGTGCGGCCATGATAGAGGGCAGAGGTGAATACAGTGTCAGGGGCGGAATACTGGATGTTTTTACGCCTGATGCGGATATGCCGTACAGAGTGGAGTTTTTTGACACGGAAATTGACTCCATCAGAACCTTTGATTCTGAAACACAGCGATCGGCCGAAAATCTTAAGGATATAACAATCTATCCATGCTCCCGGGTAATAAGAGACGAAAAGGTTTTTGCAAAGGCTTCGGAACTGATTTCAAAGACTTATGACAGGCAGATAAAAAAGCAGGAAAAAAATGCGGGAGGAAAAACGGAGCTGACCGTAAACCTTACTCAACGCAAGGAGCAGCTGCTTGAATATGCGGATAATCAGATAAATCTCCGGTATATGGAGAACTTTCTTAATTATTTTTATGACAAAACAGAATATCTGTGGGAGTATATGACCGATCCCCGGATTATAATAGATGACCCGGCCAGAATCCTTGAGACTCTGGATGTTTTCGAGAAAGAAGCGGCAGAGGATATGGACTCCATACTTTCTTCAGGGAGAGGTGTCTCTGATGAATTTGCGAATCTATCAGGAAAGGCTGACTACTTCAGACTGTATTCTTTTGCCGGGGAAATGGAAAATGGCGGATATATTTTCACGCCTTTTGTCAGCACTATAAAGAATGCGCCGTTCCTGACGGAGCTCAGACAGATTAACAGCAGGCAGCTGCCGGCATATAACGGCAATATGAATATGTTCAGATCCGATGTTCAGGGATACCTGTCCAGAGACTTTGAAGTTATTATTGTCTGCAGCAGCGGGGACAGGCTGAAGAATCTGAAAGAATTCATTGAGGGATATAATATTTCGCCCATGCCTTCCCTTATAATCGGAGAGATAACCGCCGGTATTGAAATGACCGATGAAAGGAGAGTATGGTTCCGGGATGAGGACATATTCGGCACAGGCGGGAGAGGTCGCAGGAGCAGAAGCCTTCAGGCGGGTATAAAGAAAAAGAGCCGCGGACAGCAGATAAAGAGCTTTGCGGACATTCAGACCGGAGATTATGTGGTTCATGAGAACCATGGAATAGGCAAGTTTGCAGGTATTGAACAATTGCTGATTCAGGGGATCAAGCGTGATTATCTGAAGGTAAAATATGCCGGTACGGATTCTCTGTACATTCCGGTGGATCAGCTGGGGATGCTGCAGAAATATATAGGAGGTGACGGGGTTGCTCCGAACCTTAACAAACTGTCCGGCAGCGAGTGGAGGAATACAAAGGCCCGTGCAAAAGCTGCGGTTACCGACATGGCACAGGAACTTCTGGATCTTTCGGCAAAAAGAATGAGGGAAAAAGGCTTTGCTTTTTCAGAGGACTCGCCGTGGCAGGCCGAGTTTGAGGAATCATTTCCGTATACGGAAACGGAAGATCAGCTCAGATGTATTGAAGAAATAAAGGCGGACATGGAGCGGGATATTCCTATGGACAGGGTTCTCTGCGGCGATGTAGGTTTCGGGAAAACGGAAGTTGCCGCAAGGGCACTCTTTAAGTGTGTGGCAGAGGGAAAGCAGGCTATTGTTCTGGTTCCCACAACACTTCTTGCCAATCAGCATTATTATACATTGAAGGACAGATTTGAGAAGTTTCCTTTCAAGGTGGAGATGCTCAGCAGATTCAGAACTCAGAACCAGCAGAAGGAAATAGTGAAAAAGCTGGCAAAAGGTGAGATCGATCTGGTAATCGGCACACACAGGCTGCTCTCTTCAGATGTTAAACTGAAGGATTTAGGTCTTCTTGTGGTGGATGAGGAACAGCGATTCGGAGTCAGACATAAGGAAAAAATCAAGCAGCTCCGCAGCAATGTGGATGTATTGACTCTGTCGGCGACACCTATTCCGAGGACTTTGCATATGTCCCTTTCCGGAATTAAGGATATGAGTATCCTTAATGAACCGCCCGAGAACCGATACCCGGTGCAGACCTATGTTGTTGAGCAGGATGACTTTCTGATTCGCGAGGCTATAGAAAAGGAGATTGCACGTGACGGACAGGTGTTTGTTCTGTACAATCGAGTGGAGTCAATAAATCGAGTGGCGGCCGATATAAAGAGGCTGGTGCCCCATGCTGCGGTGGCTGTAGGTCACGGTCAGATGCGCGAATCGGAGCTTGAAGATATTATTATGGACTTTGCTGCCGGTGAATACAATGTACTGGTTTCGACGACGATAATCGAATCGGGAATGGATATCCCCAATGTGAATACAATGGTGGTTTATGATGCGGACAGATTCGGGCTGGCACAGCTCTATCAGCTGAGGGGGCGTGTCGGCCGTGCAGCAAGAATCGCCTTCGCATATCTGATGCACAGGCGTGACCGCAATCTGACGGAAATTGCCGAGAAGCGGCTTCAGGCCATACGGGACTTTACTGAGTTCGGTTCCGGATTCAAAATTGCAATGAAGGATCTGGAACTCCGAGGCGCCGGAAATCTTTTAGGCGCGGAGCAGTCGGGGCATATGCTCAGCGTAGGATATGAATTTTACTGCAAGCTTCTGGACCAGGCAGTATCAAAACTTCGCGGAGGCGAGAACCTGGGTACCGATGGTGAGCCGATGCCATCGCCTGATGAGACTGTGTTTGCGCTGCCGGTTCCGGCAATTATTCCGGGCAAATATATAGATGATGAGGTTTTGCGCCTTCAGATGTATAAAAAAATTGCCATGGTGGCCTCCGATGAGGATCAGTCTGAAATCATAGATGAGCTTACGGACCGATTTGGTGATATTCCAGCTGAAACAATAAGTCTGGTTCGAATTTCAAAGATAAGGAACATGGCGGGGCGTATGGGAATTAAAGAAATATCGCAGCACGGGCTTAAGGTCAAGCTGTCATTATGGGAAAATGTCCGCATGCCCGAAGGAGTTATACCGAGGATTGCCGAAGCCTATGGTGCCCGGGTTAAATTTTTCGGAGGCACAGGTCCCTATATCCGTCTGACGGTGGCGAAAGAACCGGGGAAGCCCGGATATGAGAGAAGTATTCTAAAGGAGCTGGAACTGTTCTTTTCGGTTTGCTATAATAATGAGAAAGAACATAATGATGCTGATAAAACGAAGGTGAAGTGATATGAAGTACTACTACGGTAAAACAAGGAAAAATGAAGGGTTCATGATGATATTCGGACTGGTAATCGCAGGTCTGTCTCTTTACAGCGGAATAACACAGTTAGGAACATCAAAATCTTTTGTTTTTATCATATGCGGATTACTGTTTCTTACTGTAACCTTCTATAAGACAATACAGGTGATTACCGGTGAAGGTGCAGATGAAATAGGTTCTTTTTTCGGAATGAAAAGGCATAACATGTGGAAGTGGGAAGAATGTGATTACATGTTCGGAAACTATAAAAAGGTTGCACCTGATGTGATGGTCACAATAAGAAGAGGCAACAAAAACAGAAATTATATTCTGGAGAGAAGAGCTGTTCCGCAGATTTTTGACTGGGCAGCCAAAGCGAACCCGAATATTAAGATAGAGTATTACGGGGTAGGCGAAGAAGAGTTTGATGACACTGAAATTGCAAAGAATAAAGCTAAAAATGGCAGGACCGAGAGCGTCGAACTGAGACATGTTGCAGAGGAGCTCAAGAAGACAGGGCGGGCGGCATATAAAAAACCGGAGCCGGGCAGGATGAAGTTCAAAAAACCGGACAGAAAACTGAAGTCTGTCAGGTAATGGTCAGGCCGATTGTCAGGTAACAAATGAGTCGGGTGAAAGTGCAAGTGACTTTTGCCCGATTTTTTGATATAATAAAAATGCGAAATTATCTCTATTAATATCATTTTGCTTTTAACTAATTCATTAGGAGGGAAAATTGTAATGAGTCAGCAAGAGCAAAGAGTCCATGGCGTTGCCGGTCTTAAGAAGCATGATATTAAAACTTCGGGTATAGTGTTCATGCTTTACTGTCTGGTAGCGGCAGGAGCTTTTGGGATTGAGGAGATGATTCCGGAGGCAGGCCCCGGTATGACAATATTGCTATTATGCATATTTCCGTTCATATGGGCCTATCCGATCAGCAGTCTTGTAGCTGAGTGTTCATCTGTGATGCCGTCCGAGGGCGGTATATATGTCTGGATAAAGGAGGCATTCGGCGAATTCTGGGGATTCCAGGCAGGCTGGTGGGCAACCGTATCCACCTACATAACAAACGGTGTGTATGTTGCCTTGGTTTCCGGCTATGTCAGTCAGTTTATTCCTATGACCCCGTTGAGCAAACAGGTTCTCATTATCGGTATGATTACCATATTTACAGTTATCAACCTTCTCGGACTTCGTGAGGTCGGAGCTGTAAGTACTGTGCTTTCAATACTTATAATTGCCGCATTTGCACTGGTGGCAATTGTGGGTGCACTCAACTGGGAGAGCAGCCCTATGGAGCCGTTAATGCCGGAAGGCTATAGTTTCATTGACGGTGTGGGCGGCGGAATCTGTATATGTATATGGATGTATTGCGGATATGAGTGTATTTCAAACATGGCAGGCGAAGTAAAAAACCCTCAGGTTATTCCCAAGGGACTTAAGATTGCCATGCCTCTGGTTGCCCTTACTTATGTTCTGCCTACATTCTTCGGCATGGCCTCCCTGCCTGAAGGCAGCTGGGGCAACTGGTCGACAGACGGCGGTTTCAGTGGCGAAACAGTTGGCTATGCAACAGTTCTTACAGAACACATGGGGACAGCATGGGGATACATGTTCCTTGTAATTGCTATCGTATCACAGTGCGCCATCTTTAATACCTATCTGGCATCGGGTTCCAGAGGCTTCTTCGTGCTTGCCGATGACAACCTCTGTCCGCAGATACTGGTCAGGATAAGTAAAAACCGCGGAGTTCCGTATGTAGGTATTCTGTCGCTGGCAGTAGTAACTTTCTTCCTGGCGCAGTCAGACTTCACAACGCTGGTGTCCATGGAAGTTGTGTTCATTCTGGCGATGTACATCATATTGCCTATTGCGGTAATAATATTGCGTGATAAACTTCCTGTGGAAGAAAGAAGAAAGAGAAATCTGTATGTAATCCCGGGGGGAAAGAAGGCTTTGATCTTCTATTGCGGATTCCCGATAGTGATATCCATTATCGCACTGCTTATAAACGGCACAGATTATCTGGCCACCGGTCTGATGGCTCTGACATCAGGTCCTGTAGCGTATATCCTCTTTAAGAAGATATGCGGCGGTCTGACAGTAAGGGATCCCGAGAACAACCCGGTCAACGGATTCGGTCTGGCAGTTGGCGACACCGTAAGAATGGGCATATTTGCCGTATGCGCCGGCGCACTTGCATTCTTTGGCCAGTTCTGGCTGAGATGGTATGAAATAGAATGGGGCGAGTGGGGTCCCGATGACTACGATGTGTTTTCAAATGTTATACCTCAGGTTCAGACAGGATTGCTCATCGGCGGTCTGATCTGCATCGCTCTGGGGATTATTCTCGTCTTTGTAGGCAAGAAAAAAGACGCTCCGCTTCCTAAGCGTAAGCTGGATGTTGAGGCAACCCTTAACAAGTATCTGATGGAAGAGAAGACGGAGACTTTCTTTGACTGAATATGACAAATTGTCTAAACCGCTGTGCCGGGTTGTGCATGGCGGTTTTTTGTGCCTTTGTCATGCAGGTGGCTATAGTGTATAATATCCGTGCACACCGGGAGGATAGATTATGATACCACTTTCAACAAAAATGAGACCGAGCCGGCTGGAGGATTTTGTAGGACAGCAGCACTTTATGTACGAGGGTTCGCTTTTTTATAATTCAATCAGGAACAAGACTTTTGAGTCGGCAATATTCTTTGGTCCCAGCGGTACGGGAAAGACCACGCTGGCAAGAATAATTGCCGGGGAACTGGATGGAAATTTCGTTGAGATAAATGCAACCACAACAGGGACTAAGGAACTTAAGGAGATTCTGAAGAATGCAGCCGACAGGCTATACGGTCTGATGAAGGAGACAACGGTTCTCTATGTAGATGAGGTTCACCGATGGAACAAGCTTCAGCAGGATTCGCTGCTGAAGGCAATAGAAGAGGGCATCATCAAGTTCATAGGAAGTACAACGGAGAATCCGTATTTTTCGATAAATAATGCTATTTTAAGCAGAGTAAGAAACATATATGAGTTTAAGCGCCTCAGTGCCGAAGAAATAGAGATAATCCTTAACAGAACCCTGAAGGACACAGAAAAAGGCTTTGGCGGTTTAAATGTTCCATACGATGAAGAGGCATTGCATATTCTGGCCGCCATGGCAGGCGGGGACTGCAGAGTGGCACTTGATGCTCTGGGTTTCATCGTGGACAATCTGGATTTTGACAGCTGCGACAGCACCGGGAAAAAGCTGCCCCAAAAAATAAGCAAGGAAGTGGTCGCTGAAGCCATGCAGAAGCAGACCACCTTTTATGACAAGGAAGAGGATAAGTACAATTTACTCAGCGCACTGCAAAAATCGGTCAGAGGTTCGGATCCGGATGCGGCGATACACTATCTGGCGAGACTCATTAAGGGCGGTGCCGATGAGATGATGATCGGGCGCAGACTGATGGTTATGGCCAGCGAGGATGTGGGCATGGCATACCCCAATGCCATAAGCATAGTCACCTCTTGCGTTCAGGCGGCACATATGATCGGTTTTCCGGAGGCTCAGATTCCTCTGGCACATGCCACTGTTCTCATGGCCAGCTGTCCAAAATCAAACGCCGCCAATGAGGCTGTTAATGCTGCGCTGTCAGATCTGAACAGGCGAAAAATCGATGATGTCCCTGCACATTTGAAAGATTCGCACTACAGCGGGGCAGCCAGACTCGGCAGAGGACTGGATTACAAATATCCTCATGCGTACGGAGGTTATGTTACACAGCAGTATCTGCCCGATGATCTGTACAATGAAGGTGTGCAGTACTATAAACCAACATCGAACGGAAACGAAGCATCATTTAAAAAGTATCTGGAGGAGCTGAAGGAAATTGACCGGAAAAACAGCAGATAAAAGAATAACAGTTGCAGAAACAGCAGGGTTCTGTTTCGGTGTCAGGCGTGCAATAGATATTACAGAGGAAGCCGCAAAATCTTCGGAGGGACATGTATATACACTTGGTCCTCTTATCCATAACGACCGGGTGATTGAAGAGCTGGAGAGCATAGGAGTGCATGTGATTGATTCCCTTGAAGAAGCGGATGCCGGTGCCGGGGTAATTATCAGATCCCATGGTGCTCCCAAGTCCGTATATGACAGGGCCGAGGCTAAAGGAACAGTCCTGCTGGATGCCACATGTCCTTTCGTTGAGAAGATTCACAGGCTGGTTTCCGAAACGGAAAAGCAGGTGATTATTGTAGGCGATGATACTCATCCCGAGGTAATAGGTATTGCGGGATGGTGCAGCACACCGGCAATCGTTCTGGATTCCGGCAGCAGTGCAAAGACTTTGCGTGAGGATACAGAGTATTTCATTGTTACACAAACCACAATAAGGCAGGAAGTGCTGGACAATGTTCTGGAGAAGATAGAAGAAAAGGGTCTGGATTATGAGCTGCATAACACTATCTGCAGTGCCACGGTTTCACGCCAGGCGGAGTGTGAGAATCTGTCAAAGAAAAGCGACCTGATGATTGTAATAGGAGGAAGTAACAGCTCTAACACGAGAAAGCTTTTTGAAATCGCCCAAAAGCATTGCGAAAAGTCGTATTTAATTGAAAATATCGAAGATTTACCGTTGCGTATGGTAAAAATATGTAATAAAATAGGAGTAGTGGCCGGTGCATCGACGCCGGACTACACAATTAAGGAGGTTATTGCCACAATGAGTGAAACTACACTTGAAAACAAAGAACTTACGATGGACGATCTGATGGAAGATATTGATAAGTCCCTCAGACTCCCGAGAAATGGGGAAATCGTAACTGGCAAGGTTCACCAGGTGAACGAAAAGGAAGTTATTGTTAATTTAGGATGCAAGAAAGACGGTATCCTGCCTATCAATGAAGTCAGCCTTGAAGAAGGACAGACTTTAGCGGATGTTTTTAAAGAAGACGATGAAATTCAGGCTAAGGTTATCAAGACTGATGAAGTTGACGGCGGCATTTTACTTTCAAGGAAAAGGTTAGAAATCAGTGCGAACTGGGGAGAAATTATCCAGGCGTTTGAAGATAAAACCGTTCTGGAAGTTAAGGTTACGAGAACGGTAAACGGTGGTGTTATCGCTGAATACAAGGAAGTATCCGGATTTATTCCTCTTTCACAGCTGTCGGATCGTTATGTGGAGGACGCCGGGGAGTTTGTCGGCAAGGAAATGGAAGTTAAGGTTTCCCGCGTTGACCAGAGAAGGAACAGAGCAGTCTTCTCACACAAGATGTTCCTGGCCGAAGAAAGGGAAAAGCTGATTGCGGAAATCTGGGATAAGCTGAATGTTGATGATGTTGTAGAAGGCAAAGTAATGAGATTTACCGATTACGGAGCCTTTGTAGATATCGGTGGAATCGACGGTCTGCTGCACATTTCAGAGATTTCATGGGGCAAGCTGAAGCATCCTCAGGAAGTTTTGAGCATTGGTGAAGAGATTAATGTTAAGGTTCTGTCCATGAACAGGGAAAAGGGAAAGATTTCCCTGGGTCTCAAGCAGAATACTCCTGAACCTTGGAGTGTAATCGATGAAAAGTATGAAATCGGACAGGTTATTGAGGGCAAGGTTGTACAGATTAAGGAATACGGTGCATTCGTAGAGCTTGAACCCGGTCTTGACGGACTGGTACATATCTCGGAAGTTGCCCACAAGAGAGTAGGTAACATTAATGATGAACTGGAAGTCGGACAGGCAGTAAATGCTAAGATTCTTGAAATCGATAAGGATAGAAAGAGAATAAGCCTGAGCATCCGGGAGACTATACAGCCTGAAGATGCAGCTCCTGTAGAAGCGGCTGCTCCTGCAGAAGAAGCGACCGAACCTGCTGCTGAAAAAATGATAGAGCCTGTTACAGAAGAGGCAGCTCCTGCGGAAGAAGTTACGGAATCTGTTGCTGAAGAAGCTGAAGAATCTGCAGATCCGTCAGAAGAAAAAGCTGAAGCATAAGAAGCATAAGTGTACTAAGGTATTTGCGTCTTGAAAAAATCGGCATAGTTGGATAACCCGCCATGCCGATTTTTTATAGAAGTTGTGGTATGTTTTGAAAAGACTGGAGAGGTGATGAATTGAGTGAATTAAAATCGAAATTTAAAGAGGTTCTGACATCGGTACTGCCGATTACTATTATTGTTGTAATTATTCATTTTACTATCAGTCCGCTGGAATCAAACATGCTGTATGCTTTTTTGATTGGATCGGCACTGGTAATTATTGGTCTGACAATCTTTCTCTTTGGAATTGACCAGGGTCTTGAACCCATAGGTCATAATGTGGGAAATGCCATTATGCTTTCCAACAGCTATGCAATACTGATAACAACAAGTTTAATTCTGGGATTTTTTATTTCCTTTGCAGAGCCGAGCCTGCACATTCTTGCTAATCAGGTAGACAGTGTTACTTCCGGACAGTTAAGTAAGATGCTGATGGTAGTGGTTGTCTCCATTGGAATCGGAGTTATGCTGACTCTTGGAATGTTACGTATCCTTAAAGAGGTTCGATTGAAATATGTATTTGCAGGTGCATATGGTTTGATGTTTATACTGGCATTATTTTCAACATCTGATTTTCTGGGCATAGCCTTTGACGCTTCCGGAGCTGTTACAGGGGCTATTACAGTTCCTTTCATACTGGCACTGGCCGCAGGTGTATCATCTGTAAAAAAAGACAGCAAGATGAGTGAGATCGACAGCTTCGGGCTGGTAGGCATATCAACTACAGGAGGGTGTATCAGTATTCTGGTGGCAGGGATATTTCTTGATACGGGTAAGCTTCAAGGGGAATTGCCTGAATCAAAGATATTAAATTCTACTCTTTTAGATACATATAGTACAAAGATCCCGACCATTTCATGGGAATCTCTTCTGACATTGTTGCCGATAGTTGTAGCATATATCCTGTTTCAGATATTTTTCTTTAAACATAAAAAAAGCAAAGTCATAGATATTTCACGGGGTTTAGCTTTTACATATCTGGGACTAGTAATATTCCTGCTGGGTGTTAACGGCGGATTTATGGAAGTAGGTGCTCAGATAGGAAGGCAGCTGGGTTCGATGGAATCAAGCGTTCCGGTTCTTATTGTAGCTCTGCTGCTGGGTCTGACCACTGTCTTAGCTGAACCGGCGGTATACGTGCTTACGCATCAGGTAGAGGATGTGACCGGAGGCTCTGTAAAGCGCAGTCTGGTTCTCATATTTTTATCTATTGCTGTAGGTCTGGCTATATTCATGTCTGCATTGAGAGTTCTTATACCGGATATTCAGCTGTGGATGTATCTGCTGCCCGGATTCGGTCTTGCCGTACTGTTGGCATTCTTTGTGCCGGACCTGTTTGTGGGCATGGCCTTTGATGCCGGGAGTGTTGCTTCGGGGCCGATGACTACAACCTTTTCCCTTGCCTTTGTTCAGGGGATTTCTGCCGCAGTTCCGTCGGCGGATGTTGTTGTAGACGGATTTGGCATGATAGCAATTGTTGCCATGATGCCTATTATTGCACTGGAGATACTCGGTGCAGGTTTTCATGCAAAAGAAAAAATAGCAAATAGAAATGCCAATTTAAAAGAATAATCAATTGGAGGTAATGATGAATAAGCAAATAAATGATTCGGGAACCGAACAACCGTATGTGATAATGACACTCATTCTTAATGATGATCAATATGATGAATTTATGAATATTGTCAAAGACAAAGATAGCATTAACAAAGGAATAACAATACTGGGCAAGGGGACCGTAAAGAGTGCCACATTAAACTTTATAGGCATAAAAAACCAAAAAAGAACAGTCACAAATATCCTGCTTAAAAAGGATAAGGCTTCCGAAGTGATGGATAAATTGACCGGCAAGTTTCAACTTGATAAGCCGGGTCATGGAATTGTATTTACAAGACCTGTATTAACAGGAGACCAGATAATCAGCAACAAGAAGAGCGTTTGGGATAAAGCAGAAAAGATGGAGGGTGAGATTATGCTCAACAAACTGACTGTAATTGTCAATCGAGGCATGGCGGATGATGTAATGGATATTTCAAGAAAAGCGGGTGCGAAAGGCGGAACAATTCTCCACGGGCACGGAGTCGGTTCAGCCGGAGACATAAAAGTATTCGGTATAGAAATAGAGCTGGAGAAGGAAGTGGTTATAGTTATTCTGCCAAGTGAAATGACAGAAAAAGTGGTTAACGATTTAACCAGAGAGCTCAAACTGGACGAACCGGGCAATGGAATTCTGTATGTAGAGCCGGTTCTGGATGTGCGCGGAATAAGAGAATAGCCGGAATAGCAGTCATTTGCGGCAATAAACATTATTGTGATGCATCTATAAGCTCACGGGCAGAAGCCAGAGTGGTTTCCGTAATGTTTTCGCCGCCTAAGAGTCGTGCTATTTCACTGGTTTTTTCTTTTTCTGTCAATGCTTCGACGGTGGTATAGGTCAAATTGCCATCGGAATGTTTGGATATACGGTAGTTGGATGTACCGTAGGCGGCAATTTGCGGCAGGTGGGTGATGCAGACAATCTGATGGCTGTCTGCAATCTCCCGCAGTTTGCGCCCGACTACTGAAGCCGCAACACCGCTTATGCCACTGTCGATTTCGTCAAAAATCATTGTAGGAATCCGGTCATAATCGCCGATAATCTTCTTGAAAGCCAGCATTATTCTGGACATTTCGCCACCGGAAGCAATCTTGCTGAGCGGTTTTAAAGGCTCACCTCTGTTTGTGGTAATCATAAATTCGATTACATCGTTTCCGCTGGCAGTAAAGGAAGAAGATTTTGCAAAATCTATTGCAAATTCCGCATCGCTGAAATTAAGCTGAGACAGCTCTTTCCCGATAAGCTTTTCAAGTTGCAGAGCTGCGTCGCGGCGTGCCCGTGACAGAGCATCGCACGCTGTCAGAAGTTCAGCTTCTGTATCAGCAATACGCCTCTCAAGTTCAGCAATATTTCTGTCGGAATTCTCTATTCCGGAAAGCTTGCTTTCCAGCCGGTCTATGTAAGAGATGAGGTCATCTATATCCATGTTGTGCTTGTGCTTTAGTTTATTAAGCACCTCGGCACGGGAGATTGCCGTATCCAGAGCACCCGGGTCAAATATGACTGCATCACGGGCCTCACGAATTGACCTGCAGATATCTTCATATTCATAGTAAAGGTCCGTCATTCGCCGGGAAAGGCTTGACAGATCGGCCGTGAAACCGGAAGTTTCGGTCAGCATATCGCTGACCTGCTTCATTGCAGAAAGAATGTTACGGTCTCCGTCAGATGACAACTGATAGGCGCCGCCAAGAGCGGCAAAAATCTTTTCGCTGTTCTGAAGTAGAGAAATCTCCTCTTCCAGTTCACGATCTTCACCCGGTCTGAGATCAGCATCTTTCAGTTCCTGAAGTTCATAGGTCATAAAATCTTTCTGCCTCAGATTCTCCGCTGATGCGGATTTCAGCTGTTCCAGTTCAGAGCGGAGAGCTGTGTAATTATCAAAGAGCACGCTGACCTGTGCTTTTGCAGGCCCGATGGTTTCCTTGCGATACAGGTCCACAAGGCGAATGTGATTATCCGTATTGAGCAGTGACTGATGGTCGTACTGTCCGTGGATATCCGCAAGTTTCGCACAAAGGCTGCTGAGAGTTCCGAGAGTTACAATCTCGTCGTTTATCCGGCAGGTATTGCGGCCCGATGCCGAAATTTCGCGCGTGATGATGTATTCCTCGCCTTCATAATCAGCAATCATCTGAACGGTGGCCTTGTCAGTGCCCGAACGAACAAAAGCAGTGTCTGCCCGGCTTCCGAGAGCAAGGCTCACTGCTTCAATTATAATAGATTTACCGGCGCCTGTCTCGCCGGTAATAATGTTCAGGCCATCAGTAAGGTCGATGTCTGCCTCTTTAATGATAGCAAAATTTCTGATTCTGATATGTCTTATCATTTCAGCACCTTTCAGCCGGTCAGAAGATCCTCGAGAATCTCTACAACCTCTTCGGAATTGGCGGGATCGTCTACAACAAGCAGGATTGTGTTATCGCCGGCAACAGAGCCAATAACATGCTCGAGATTGAGAAGATCAAGGGATTCGCCGGCGGCGCTTCCGCAGCCTGAAAGACATTTGAGAAGTATGATGTTTCCTGAACTGTTGATGGACAGAATTGATTTTCGGTATATGTCTTTAAGCCTGTCAGAGAGCGGCCCGTCATCGGTGGTTGGGACTGCATACTTGTATCTTCCCGTCGAAGATAGAATTTTTATAAGATGAAGCTCCTTGATATCTCTGGAAACAGTGGCCTGAGTAACCTCATAGCCGTGTTCACGCAGCATGGCCGCAAGCATATCCTGAGTTTCGATTTCGTACTGTTCGATAATTTCAAGAATTTTATTCTGTCTGGATATACGCATCGCAAAATCTCCTTCCCGGCTTCCCGGTTAATACATTATCAGGGTATAATCTGTAGGAAATATTATAACATACGGATATGCTAATTGCGACAAAAAACTGATGGTTTACAAACATATGTTCTTGATGGTATAATTGGTACGGAGGTATATAGTCATGCGAATTCTCGGAATTGACCCGGGCTATGCCATTCTGGGCTGGGGAGTTATAGACAGAATCGGAAACAAATTCAGGGTTATAGCTTACGGTGCAATTACCACGGACAAGGACATGTCCATGACAGCAAGGCTTGAATATATCTATGACAGTCTGCGGGATATTATAGACGAATACAGACCTGAGGTTGCGGGAATCGAGAAGATCTATTTTAACAGCAATGCGAAGACCGCCATTAATGTGGGGCAGGCCAGAGGTGTCGCTGTTCTTGCATGCATTAAAGGCGGGCTTCAGGTGGAGGAATACACTCCGCTGCAGATCAAACAGGCACTGGTGGGATACGGCAGGGCGGATAAGAAGCAGGTTCAGTTTATGGTTAAGACCATGCTGGGAATTCAAGAGGTTCCTAAGCCTGATGATACAGCAGATGCTCTGGCCGCTGCCATCTGCCACGGGAATTCTGCGGATACAATAGCAAGAATGAGAGCGATAAAGGAGAAAATCAGATGATCGGTTTCCTGAGAGGAGAACTCGCCTATAAAGGCGATGGATATATATTGATCGATGTTGGCGGCGTGGGCTATCAGGTAATAGTTCCTTCAAACACAAGTGCCTATCTAAGAGGTGAAGGACAGGAAGTTACCGTCTATACAGCCATGATTGTCCGGGAGGATGACATCAGTCTTTTCGGATTTTCCGGAAGGAGGGAACAGGAAGCCTTTACAAAGCTTATCAGTGTAAGCGGAGTAGGACCGAAAGTTGCCATAGCCATCCTGTCGGCATTTACCATGGAACAGCTGCAGCAGGCTATCGTATTTGAGGACGCAAAGACTTTGCAGAAAGCCAACGGAGTCGGCAAAAAAACTGCAGAAAGAATTGTACTGGAGCTGAAGGACAAGTTTTCTGCAGAAGGCATCGGAGACCCTTATGGGTCGGATGCGGTTGCCGCTGCGACCGGAGCAGGAGATTGGCAGACCGTACAGAACAGCAGAGGCGAGGCGGTCAATGCGCTGGTTGCCCTGGGGTATTCCCGTGGGGAGGCGACCGGTGCCCTTGCGAAAATTCAGGGTGACGACATTACTGTTGAGGAGTATATCAAGAGAGCCCTGAAGAATATGTAGAATGGGAGATCCCGATATGGATTATGAAGACAGAATAACTGCAGCAGAGCTGGGGAGCGGTGAAGAACGAAGCGAGTTTTCACTAAGACCCCGGAATCTGAGCGAATACATAGGACAGAAGAATGCCACGGACAATCTTAAGGTTTTTATCAAGGCGGCCAAGATGAGAAAGGAACCTCTTGATCATGTGCTTTTTTATGGTCCGCCCGGACTGGGGAAGACAACGCTGGCAGGTATAATTGCCAACGAGATGGGAGTGGATATCAGAATAACCTCGGGACCGGCAATCGAGAGAGCGGGAGATCTGGCGGCCATTCTGACCAACCTGAACGAGAACGATGTACTTTTTATAGATGAGATACACAGGCTTAACCGTTCTGTGGAGGAGGTTCTCTATTCAGCTATGGAGGACTATGCTCTGGATATTATCATAGGGAAAGGACCTTCGGCACGAAGCATCAGGCTTGATATAGCTAAATTCACTTTAATCGGAGCAACCACAAGGGCGGGCAGTCTGAGCGCGCCCCTGAGAGACCGTTTCGGTGTCAGCTGCAAGTTTGAAATGTATAACAGGGAAGAACTTTCAGAGATAATAAGACGAACGGCCGGACTGCTGAAGGTAGATGTGGATGAACAGTCAGTGCTTGAAATGGCCAGAAGATCCAGAGGTACGCCTCGAGTTGCCAACCGTATTCTGAAGAGAGTGAGGGATTTTTCACAGGTGCGCGGAGACGGTTCAATCGATACAGACATTACTGCAGAGGCGCTCTCTGCTCTGGGAGTTGATTACATGGGGCTGGAAAATCTGGACAGGGAAATACTGATGACGATAATTGATCGCTTTGATGGCGGCCCTGTGGGAATCGATACTATAGCTGCTGCCATAGGCGAAGAGAAAATCACCATTGAGGATGTTTACGAACCTTATCTGATTCAGATCGGTTTTCTCAACCGGACCATGAAGGGCCGTGTTGTTTCCGGAAAAGCCTATCGACATCTCGGGCTCAACTATGAGGAACCTGAGAATTACGAAGACCAGCTGGAAATAGAGTGTTGACACCATGAGAATAGAAGATTTCGATTATTATTTGCCGGAAGAATTAATAGCACAGAAGCCTGCTGACCATAGGGACAGTTCCAGGCTTCTTGTCGTACACAGGGAAAATGACAAGGTGGAGCACAGACACTTCAGTGATATAATTGAATATCTGCATGAGGGTGATTGTCTGGTTCTTAATGACAGCAAAGTTCTGCCCGCCAGGCTCTATGGCAATAAAGAGCAGAAAGACACTAAAGCTAAGGAGCCCGGAGCGAGAGCGGAGTTTTTGCTTATTAAGAGAGTAAAGGGTGAATGTGCTGATATGTGGGAAACCATGGTAAGACCGGGCAGGCGGCTGAAGCCGGGAGATTCGGTCTGCTTCAGCGGGCCCGGAAGCGATCTGCCTGACGGACAGCTTCTCAAAGCTCATATCCTCGATTACGGAGCTGACGGGACGAGGATAGTCCGATTCGAATATGATGGCATCTTTATGGAAAGGCTGGAGGAAATCGGCAGCATGCCCCTTCCGCCGTATATCGAAAGAGCAGCATCGGAAGAGGACAAAGAAAGGTATCAGACAGTTTACTGCAGGCGGGAAGGCTCAGTTGCCGCACCTACGGCGGGTCTGCACTTTACGGAGGAGCTGCTGGAGCAGGTGAAGGCAAAAGGAGCAGAGCTCGCATATGTTACTCTCCATGTGGGGATAGGGACCTTCAGACCGGTAAA
>CAYFQD010000001.1:0-6443 GCA_964345275.1 uncultured Oscillospiraceae bacterium | reverse complement strand
ATCTTCATATATCCCGGCTACGAATTCAGGATTACAGACAGCCTCATAACCAACTTTCATCTGCCGAAATCCACTCTGATAATGCTTGTATCCGCAATGTATGACAGGGATAAAATATTAAAGATATACAAACAGGCAGTTGAGGAAAAGTACAGATTTTTTTCCTACGGGGATGCTATGTTTCTGATTTGAGATAATATTGTTATCAGGGAAAGAAAAAAAGATATTGAGATGGTGCCACGCCATACTGAAATAGATGAGAGACTGGCTAAAGCCATTCTGAAGAAGTGGAACGCATGAAGGAGAGATAGAAATGAAAAGAGCATATCCAACAATTCTGACGAAAGTAGATGGTGCAGTTCTTGTCGAAGTACCTGATATGACAGTGCTTACTGAAGGAACGGATGTAAGTAATGCCATAGAAATGGCAAGAGATGCAATTTGTCTTGCAGGAATATCGATGCAAGATCACGGTGATGAAATACCGGAGCCGTCAGAATGTAGCAGTATCGATGTTTCGAAGGGGACATTTGCCGAAGAAGGAAACGGGATGTTGACCTTAGTAGATGTTGATTTTGATACATACAGGAAAAAGATTGATCAGAAAATGGTCCGCAGAAATGTCACGCTTCCGAATTGGTTGAACGCTGCGGCTGAAGAAGCAAATTTAAATGTATCCGGAGTACTGCAAGAAGCATTGAAGGCAAAACTCGAAGTATAGAAACCCCCTGGGAACTATTACCCGGGGGTGTTTTTTATTGTTTTGCATGCAGCAGCTATTGCATTAGCAAGGCTATCGAAAGTTATTATACAAAAAATACTGAGAAAAGACACCGAAAAGAAAAGATGAAGGGGAAAAGAGTTATTGACATATGCCAGAAATAATGTATAATATGAATAGATGGCATATGCCATAAACGGAGGGAGGTGAAAAATATGCCAGGAAGAGAAGGAATAGGCCCTATGGGCGAAGGAGCAATGACCGGAAGAGGTTTGGGAATTTGCGAAGCTGATAGTTCAGCAAGGCGTGGAGCAGGTCGCGGAATGGGTTCAGGTCGTGGACTTTTCTGCAGACGCGGTTCCGGCCGAGGTTCCGGCAGAGGTTTTGGCAGAGGTTTTGGCAGGGGTGCTGCGTTAAATCAGACTTCTTCAAAAGCACGCAGGAATCGGAATCAGAGCATCGATAGGCAGTCAGATGAGCTTTAATTTAAGCGGGAGGTGATGATTTTGGCCAGACCGGTAAAGTGGAGAAAAGTTTGCTGTCTGCCTGAGAGCAATAAGTTCGGGCCTCTTGATTCGCCTGCAGATGCAAAGGATTTTGTAAACATGACCGTCGATGAATATGAGACAATCAGGCTTATCGATTTGGGTGGTTTCACACAGGAAGAGTGTGCCGGACAGATGAATATTGCCCGCAGTACCGTTCAGGGTATCTATATCGAAGCCAGAAGAAAGCTGGCAGAATCACTGGTAAACGGAAGGGTGCTGTTCATTGAAGGCGGTGAGTACAGGCTTTGTGACGGGACAGGAAACGGCTGCGGGCGCGGGAAAGGCTGTAACAGGCATAGAAATAGGCGCAACAGGCTCTCTGCTGAAGATGCAGATTGATTAAGTTAGACACTCACATAAAGAATGGAGGATTTTTATGAAAATAGCTATTCCTGTAGAAGGAAAAACATTTGATTCAGGCGTATGTGCTTCATTTGGACGCACTCCGTATTTCCTCATCTATGATGCGGATACCGGGAAAAGTGAATTTATCGATAACAGTGCGGCGGCAAGTACGGGGGGTGCAGGAATCAAGGCGGCACAGATAATAGCGGATAAGAATGCAGAAGCTGTAATCGTTCCCCGATTAGGAGAGAATGCAGCGGAGGTGTTAAAGCCGGCCGGCATCAAGGTTTACAAAACCGTAAATACATCAGTTCAGGATAATATTGATGCTTTCGCAGCAGGGAAACTGTCTCTGCTGGATGAAATAAAACCGGGACTTCACAGACACGGGGGCAGATAAAAATGAGAATAGCTGTGTTAAGCGGCAAGGGCGGTACAGGGAAAACACTGGTATCTGTTAATCTGGCGGCAGCATTGAAAGAGTCCGCGTATATAGATTGCGATGTGGAAGAGCCAAACGGGCATCTGTTTTTTAAACCTGAAGGAGTTCAGGAGGAAGAAGTAGCGGTAAAGATACCCAAAGTGGACAGTGAACTCTGCAATGGATGCCGCAAATGTGTTGAGTTCTGCAATTTCAACGCCCTTGCCCACATCAGTGAGCTGATTGTATTTGAAGAGGTGTGCCATTCCTGCGGCGGTTGTCTTCTTGTTTGCCCGGAAAGTGCATTGTCGGAGAAGGACAAGGCAATAGGCAGAATCCAGAGGGGAGTATCGGGGCAGGTGGATGTGCATACAGGGATACTGAACACCGGAGAAGCCTCCGGAATTCCTATAATTAAAAATCTTATCTCCAAAGAAAACCTGCAATGGGAGAAGCATACCGTGATCGACTGTCCGCCGGGAAGTGCATGTATAGTAATGGAGAGCATCAAAGATGCGGACTATTGTATATTAGTGGCTGAGCCCACACTGTTCGGTGTGCACAACCTGAATATGGTATATGAACTGGTTCGGCTATTCCGTAAGCCATTTGGAGTTGTTCTCAATAAATGTCTGGAGGAAGAAAACCCGGCTGAGAGATTTTGCATGGAGAAAAATATAAAGATTCTGGGCAGAATTCCATTTGACAGTGAACTTGGAAAATTGAATTCAAACGGAGAAATTGCCGTTAACATGAATGAAAAGTACAGGGAAATGTTTGTTTCTCTGCTTGATATGGTAACAAAGGAGGTGCAGCATGAAACAGCTGTTGATTCTCAGCGGTAAAGGCGGCACCGGAAAGACAACCATTGCAAGTGCTTTTATCAGACTTGCCGAAGCCAGAGCTTATGCAGACTGTGATGTGGATGCTCCGAATCTGCACCTCATTACAGGGTGGGACAGCGAACCTGTAAGAACGGACTATTATGGACTGCCAAAGGCAGAAATAAACCAGGACCTCTGCATCGGGTGTGATCAGTGCAGACAAAACTGCCGATTTGATGCCATAATTCTAAATGACAAGTATAAAGTTGATGATTACGGGTGCGAAGGCTGCGGCGTCTGCGAATATGTCTGCCCGGTGGAAGCGATAACCATGGTACCGGCAGTTGCCGGCGAACTGATGCTGTATTCCGATAGGGAAAAGGTTTTTTCAACAGCACAGCTCAAGATGGGAAGCGGCACTTCGGGTCTGCTTGTAACCGAGGTTAAAAAGCAGATGAATTCGGTTCCCGTTGATGCGGAACTGGCCATAATCGACGGCTCACCGGGCATAGGCTGTCCGGTAATAGCATCCCTGAGCGGGGTGGATATGGTTCTCATAGTGGCAGAACCGTCCGTGTCCGGTATAAGCGATATGGAGAGAATTATAGATACGGCCAATAGATTCGGAACGAAGATAGCCGTATGTATTAATAAATATGACACTAATAAAGAAAAGTCAAAAGTGATTGAAGAATACTGTAAAAAAGCCGGGCTGCCTTATGCAGGCGGTATACCCTTTGACAGTGATGCGGTGAAAGCCGTAAACAGCGGTCATACGATAGTGGATATAGAATGCATATCGGGGGCAGCAGTAAAAGAAGTTTATCAAAAGACAATGAAATTGCTTTTTGAACAATAATAATTTAAAGATGGAGGAAAATTGATATGTTAAGAGTTGCAGTAGCGAGCGAAAACGGAAAGGTAACAGAACACTTCGGGCATTGCGAAGGCTTTATGATTTTTGATGTTGAAGAAAACAAAATAGTGAAAAGCGAAACCGTTGCCAATCCGGGGCACAGACCCGGATTTCTGCCGAATTTTCTCGCAGACAGCGGTGTAAATGTTATCATCAGCGGCGGCATGGGAGGAGGCGCTGTTGATATTTTCAATGAAAGGAATGTGGAAGTCGTTCTGGGAGCTTCCGGTGATGCAAAGGCTTCCGTGGAGGCTTATATGCAGGGAACCTTAAAATCGACAGGCTCCATTTGTCATCAACACCTTGGGGAATGCGGGAAATAGAATGGAATGACACAATTATTGTTGTAAAAAAGTGCTTGCATTATATAATTAGTGCAAGTACTTTTTTATATTTTGACCCACGGAGGAATAAATGAACGCAATTACATTCGAACTGCAC
The DNA here is from genome assembly GCA_964345275.1 of uncultured Oscillospiraceae bacterium. Classification (GTDB taxonomy): domain Bacteria; phylum Bacillota; class Clostridia; order Peptostreptococcales; family Anaerovoracaceae; genus Lentihominibacter. The sequence goes on along the minus strand of CAYFQD010000001.1, from coordinate 2,227 downwards.
AAGACTGACATAAGAACCAATGCCCGCCGCGGAACATTAAAAACACCTCATGGAGAAATAGATACACCGGTCTTTATGCCGGTGGGCACGGCGGCCACGGTCAAGGCGATGAGACCGGAGCAGGTGGAGGAGCTGGGTGCTCAGATTATTTTGAGCAACACTTATCATCTGTACCTCAGACCCGGCCATGATGTTATACGCCAGGCCGGTGGTCTGCATAAGTTCATGAACTGGAACAAGCCGATTCTCACCGACAGCGGAGGATTCCAGGTTTTCAGCCTGGGTGCAATGAGAAAGATCAAGGAGGAGGGTGTGTCCTTCAGTTCTCATATTGACGGGTCCAAACACATGATTTCACCGGAAAAATCCATGGAGATACAGCATTCGCTGGGCTCCGATATTATAATGGCTTTTGATGAGTGTACTCCTTACCCGGCTGATAGAGATTATGTGAAGAATTCTCTTGAGAGAACCACCAGATGGCTGGAGAGATGCAAGAAATATCATGATGCATATGCTGCAGAGCTGGGTGGTGAGAGCCCGGTACCGGGCGAGGGTCTTAACCAGTCTCTCTTCGGTATAATGCAGGGAGGCATGTACGCGGATCTGCGCAGGCAGAGTGCGGAGCAGATAGTTGAAATGGATCTGCCCGGATATGCCATTGGCGGTCTCTCTGTCGGTGAACCCAAAGAACTCATGTGCGAAGTTCTGGATGAGTGTGTGGAATATCTTCCGAAAGAGAAGCCGCGCTACCTTATGGGTGTCGGCAGCCCGGACTATCTTTTTGAAGGAGTTGAGAGGGGAGTGGACATGTTTGACTGTGTGCTTCCCACAAGGATAGCACGACATGGAATGGCCATGACTTCACATGGCAGAGTCAATATCAAGAACGCAAAGTATGAGCGTGATTTTTCACCGCTGGATCCGGAGTGCGACTGCTATACATGCAAAAACTATTCAAGGGCCTATCTGCGGCATCTTTTCAAGGCCAATGAAATACTGTCATCCATGCTGATGACCAACCACAACCTGCATTTTCTGGTCACCACAATGACGAATATAAGGAAAGCTATAGATGAAGACAGATTCCCTGAATACAAGAAGGAGTTTTATGATAAATATGGAAGATTTTAAGCCGGAAATTGAAGGCCCCTGCATTCACAGGGAATTTTGCGGGGGTTGCACTTATCAGGGTGTTCCCTATGAGGAGCAGCTCACCGACAAATATGATGAGGTAAAGGCTCTCCTAAACGGTAAAGAGATTCATTATGATGAGCTTCTGCTCATCGAGCCTGCTCCGAGTCGTTTCGGATACAGAAACAAGATGGAGTACACCTTCGGTGATATGGTCAAGGACGGTCCGACCACCCTGGGCATGCACCAGAAGGGGCGGTTCATGTCCATTGTCACCGTTGATGAATGTCAGCTGGTTCATCCGGATTTCAATGTGGTACTAAAGGCTGTCTTGGATTTTGTAACAGATAGAGGCTATGTCCACTATCACAAGAAGAGGCACACGGGGCTAATGAGGAATCTGATTCTTCGACGCGGTGTCAGAACCGGTGAACTGCTGGTCAATATCTGTACCAGCTCGGAAGGTGAGGGCACTGAGGATGCTTTCGATGAGAATGCATTTGTTGAAATGATTAAGAGCCTGCCTCTTGAGAACAAAGTTGTGGGAGTTTTGCGCACCATCAACGACAGGCTGGCGGATGCGGTTTACTGCGATGAATTGAGGATTTTGCACGGCCGCGATTACTACAACGAAGAGATTATGGGACTGAAGTTTCGCGTGAGCGCCTTTTCGTTTTTTCAGACCAATGTTGAAGCCGCGGAAAACCTCTATACCTATGCGATTGAGCTGATTGATGATTTCAAAGGTAAAAAGGTCTTTGATCTCTTCTGCGGAACCGGAACTATTTCTCAGGTGCTGGCACGGCATGCATCGGAAGTTGTTGGTGTGGAAATAGTCGAAGAGGCAGTGGAAGCCGCACGGGAGGCGGCCGTGATCAACGGCCTTGAGAACTGCAGATTCATTGCCGGGGACTGTTTTGAGGTTCTCGATTCAATAGATGATAAGCCGGAAGTAATAGTTGTTGACCCGCCGCGGATGGGCATAAGTAATGACGCCCTGGACAAGATTATCGGTTATGGAGTTGACCAGATTGTCTATATATCATGCAATCCGAAGACCCTGGCGCAGAACCTGTATTATATGCAGTACTAT